>CANNTZ010000004.1 GCA_947522735.1 uncultured Oscillospiraceae bacterium
GTCGTAGACAAACTCGCCGTTCTTCCAGCCGAGCACGCGGCTGACTGTTCCGTCCGCGAGCAGCGCTGCGGCTTTATCTATAAGCGTCTTGCGTGTTATCTTTTGCATCGCAGATCCTCCAGTCTCCTGTTTTCACCGAGAGCGGCGACCTTTTCGGCGAAATCGTTCATTGTGGCGGCAAATTTTGCGCCCTCCGCCGCCGATACCCACTCGACTCTGGTGCGCTCACGCTCTATGCCGAGATAGTCGAGCATGGAGAAAAGCAGCGCCATTCTGCGGCGAGTGTAATAGTTGCCGGAGGTGTAATGGCAGTCGCCGGGGTGGCAGCCGCAGATGATGACGCCGTCGGCGCCGCGCTGGAAGGCGCGCAGAATGAACATCGGATTGACGCGGCAGGAGCAGGGAACGCGGATGATTTTGACGTCCGCGGGATAGGTCAGGCGGTTGTTTCCGGCAAGATCGGCGCCCGCATAGGAGCACCAGTTGCAGCAGAATGCGACGATTAGGGGCTTGTATCCGTTCACTTGCATATCGCGTCCACCTCCGCAATTATCTGTTTGCTTGCAAAGCCCTTGAGGTCCATCGCTCCGGACGGACATGCGACCGTGCAGGCGCCGCAGCCCTGACAGACGGCCTCGTTGACGGAGGCTATGCGGCGAATCGCCGTGGTCCGGTTGGGCATACGAAATTCCTTATCGATATATGTGATAGCGCCGTAGGGGCAAACCCTCTCGCAGGAGGAGCAGCCGTTGCACATCAGCTCATCGGAGTGAGCGACGCAGGGGTTGCCGGTCAGCTTGTCCTTGGCAAGCAGGCCGATGACCTTTGCCGCGGCGGCTCCCGCCTGAGCGACGGTTTCGGGGATGTCCTTCGGGCCCTGGCAGGCTCCGGAGAGGAACACGCCCGCAGTCGGGCTTTCGACGGGGCGCAGCTTCGGGTGCGCCTCGGTGAAGAAGTCGTTGGTATCCATGCTGGCGGTCAGCATCGTTGCAAGCGGGCGCGCGGACTTATCCGGCTCTATTGCGGCCGCGAGCACCACCATATCTGCGGCTATGCTGAGCTGCTTGTCTGCGAGCAGATCGGACGCGCGCACCATCAGCTTGTCGCCCTCCGGCGAGACCTTGCCCACCATGCCCTTGATGTAGTGCACGCCGTAATCCTCGACGGCGCGGCGATAGAACTCGTCGAAGCTCTTGCCCGGCGTCCTGACGTCGATGTAAAATACGTAGACGTCGGTGTCGGGATACTTGTCGCGGGTGAGCATCGCGTGCTTTGCGGTGTACATGCAGCATATTTTGGAGCAGTACTCCTTGCCCTTTTCGGCGCAGGCAGAGCAGCGGGAGCCGACGCACTGCACGAACACGATGGTATGCGGGTGCTTGCCGTCGGACGGACGCAGCAGCTTGCCGGCGGTCGGGCCTGCGGCGTTCATCAGGCGCTCGTATTCGAGTGAGGTGACGACGTCCTTGGACTGGCTGTACGCATACTCGTCAAATTTGTCCATAGAGATCGGGTTAAAGCCGGTTGCTGCGACGATAGCGCCGTACTTCTCCTCGATGATCTCGTCCTTCTGGGTGTAATCGATGGCTCCGGCGGTGCAGACCTTTGCACACACGCCGCACTTGCCGTTCCTGAGCATGTTGCAGTGATCGGGATCGATGGTCGCGACCTTCGGCACGGCCTGAGCAAAGGGGATGTATATGGCGCGGCGGTTGTCCATGCCGAGGTTGAACTCGTTGGGAACCTTCTTCATCGGGCATTTTTCGGTGCAAAGGCCGCAGCCGGTGCAGACGTCCTCCTTGACGTAGCGTGCTTTCTTCTTTATCTTGACGTCGAAGTTGCCGACAAAGCCATTAACCTCTGTGACCTCGCTATAGGAGAAGATGCGGATCTTCTCGTTCTGCGCCACGTCAACCATCTTCGGGGTGAGGATGCAGGCAGCGCAGTCAAGGGTGGGGAAGGTTTTGTCGAGCTGCGCCATCTTGCCGCCGATGGTCGGCTTTTTCTCGACGATATCGACCTCGAAGCCTGCGTCCGCGATATCCAGGGCGGTCTGGATGCCCGCGATGCCGCCGCCGATAACCAGCGCGCGTTTGGTGACGGGGCTTTCGCCCGGGGTCAGCGGCGCGTTGAGGTTGACCTTCGCGATAGCGGCTCTTCCGAGGATTATCGCCTTTTCGGTGCCGGTCGCCATGTCCTTGTGAACCCACGAGCACTGCTCGCGGATATTGGCTATCTCGACCATATAGGGGTTGAGTCCCGCAGCCGCGGCGGTTTTGCGGAAGGTTACCTCGTGCATTCTCGGCGAGCAGGAGCAGATGACCAGCCCGGTGAGCTTATGCTCGGCTATGGCGTCCTTGATTATATTTTGTCCCGCCTGGGAGCACATGTATTGATAGTTGGTGGAGAAGACGACCCCCGGCTCGCTTTTGAGCGCCTCGGAGACCTGCTGCACATCGACTGTTCCTGCGATGTTGCTTCCGCACCAGCATACGAATACGCCTATCCTCTGCATGTTGTCCTCTCCTTCTTACTTTGCGTATTTTCTGAACGCGCTGACAATGGCCTGCTGCGGCATTTCCTCATCGAGCAGACCGGGCAGGTCGTCGGGCCTCAGATGATTCGCGCCCTGCTCACGGACGACTGCGAGGCGCACGGCTTCGACCAGCTTCGCTGGCTCCACTCCGCGCGGACATCTGTCCACGCAGGCAAAGCAGGAGAGGCACTTGAATATCGACTTTGACTTGAGCAGCGGCTCGATATCGCCGGTCTCGACCATATAGACGAACTGATGGGGATGATACTCCATCTCGTCGTAGGAAGGGCAGGTGCCGGAGCATTTGCCGCACCTCATACATTTGAGCGGATTGACGCCGCTTATGCGCACGAGCTCGTCGCGGAGGCTGCCAAGGTTTAGTTCCATTTTAATCCTCCTTCACTCCGAGCGCTTCGGCGAGCAGCTCGGTGATATATACGACCGGCACTGGTGAGCCGTTCTTTTCAAGATTGTATCGGCAGAGCGGACATGCGGTCACGATCATCCCGGCGCCATGGCTGGCGGCGCTGTTGGCGACGAGCTGACTCTTCTTTTTCGCGGACTCGGCGTCCTCAAGAGCGATATAGCCGCCGCAGCACTCGTTTCTCATCGAATAGGCCACCGGCTCCGCGCCGAGTGTACGGATGAGATTCTCGATGACGCTGGGATTTTCGGGGTCGTCAAGCTGCATCACCTTGCTCGGGCGCAGCAGCAGACATCCGTAATAAGCGGCGATTCTTCTGCCCTTGAGGGGGTTCACGACCTTTTCTCTGATCCTGTCGTAGCCCACGACGTCGCGCAGCAGCTCGAGATAGTGCAGCACCTCGGTCTCGCCGTTATATGAGACGTCCGGCGCGAGATAGTTGTTCACCTTAAAGGCAAACTCCGCGTCGGTCTGCATTGCATGGTTGGTCTGTTTTATCACGTTATGGCAGGCGGAGCAGACCGTCACAAGCGGCTGTCCCTTGCGCCCCGCCTCGGCAAGCGCGCGCACAGACGAGAGCTTGGTTGCTATCTCGTCCCTCGACGTCGTAAAGACGCCGCCGCAGCACTGCCAATCCTCAAGCTCCTCCAGCGTTACGCCGAGAATTTCCGCACATTTACGTGCGTACTCGTCCAGCTTCTTCGCCTTTGTTCTCAAGGTACACCCAGGAAAGTAACTAACCTTCATATACCATTCTCCTTAAACTTAGTCGTGCCGTAAGAACGTCTATCCTTTAAGCCACTTTCCCGGCGGAAAGCAACTGACCATCATATAGCATTCTCGCTGTTGCGCCGTAAGAACGGCTGCAAATAATCGCAACATGGCCATCGGATTATTTATCCCATAGCGCTCCTGATGAGCCGCCTTCATGCAGGAAATTTTTCCCGCAGAAAACGGCTCACCTGTGCACGCTGTATTATGTCACACCATCTGTTCGGGATGGAATACCTCGTCGAAACGCTCGGCAGTCAGGAAGCCGAGCTCGACGCACGCCTCCTTGAGCGAGATGTTGTCATGGAAAGCCTTTTTAGCGGTTTTCGCGGCGTTCTCATAGCCGATGTATGGATTTAGCGCGGTGACCAGCATCAGTGAGTTGTGGAGGTTGTGGTACATCTTGTCCTTGTTAGCGGTGATGCCCACAGCGCAATTTTTGTTGAACGAGAGGATAGCCTCTGCGAGCAGCCGCGACGATTGCAGGAAGTTATATGCGCACACCGGCATAAAGACGTTTAGCTCAAAGTTGCCCTGCGACGCCGCCATTCCGACTGCCACGTCGTTGCCCATGACCTGCACCGCGACCATCGTCACCGCCTCGCACTGGGTCGGGTTGACCTTGCCCGGCATGATCGACGAGCCCGGCTCGTTCTCGGGGATGTGTATCTCGCCAAGGCCGTCTCTCGGGCCGCTTGCGAGCCAGCGGACGTCGTTTGCTATCTTCATCATGTCGCAGGCGAGCGCCTTTACCGCGCCGTGTGCGAACACCAGCTCGTCCTTGGAGGTGAGCGCGTGGAACTTGTTCGCCGCGGTGATGAACGGCTTGCCGGTCAACTCCGACACCTTTTCGGCTACCAGGACGTCGAAGCCCTTTGGGGCGTTCAGGCCGGTGCCGACTGCGGTGCCGCCGAGCGCCAGCTCATGCAGCGGGTGAAGCGCCAGCCGGAGCAGCTCCACGTCGCGTTCAAGGGAAGAACGCCAGCCGCTGATCTCCTGACTGAACTTTATCGGCGTTGCGTCCTGAAGGTGGGTGCGTCCGCTCTTGACGATGCCCTCGTTCTCGTTTTCGAGGCGTCTGAAGGTGTCAATGAGCGTCTGTGCCGCCGGGATCAGTCTGTCCTCAACGGAGATAACGGCGCTGATGTGCATAGCCGTCGGGAAGGTGTCGTTGGAGGACTGGCTCATATTGATGTCGTCGTTGGGGTGCAGCAGCTTTTTGCCGGCAAGCTGGTTGCCGCGGTTTGCGATGACCTCGTTGGCGTTCATGTTGGACTGGGTGCCGGAGCCGGTTTGCCACACGACGAGCGGAAAATGCTCGTTGAGGGAGCCGCTTATGACCTCGTCGCAGGCTTTTGTGATGGCGGAAAGCTTTTCGCCGGTCAGTCTTTCGGGGCGCAGCTCGTGGTTTGCGAGCGCCGCCGCCTTTTTAAGTATCCCGAACGCGTGGGTTATCTCCCTCGGCATAGTCTCGATGCCGACGCCGATCTCGAAATTCTCGTGGCTGCGCTGGGTTTGCGCCGCCCACAGGCGGTCGGCGGGCACGCGGACCTCGCCCATCGAGTCGTGCTCAACACGGTATTCCATGGTGGTTCTCCTCCCGAACTGTATATATGCGCGTCAGATGTCTACGCTTTTGATAATGGCCTTGAGGCTGTCGGCGCTCTTTTGCAGCTTTGCAATCTCCTCGTCGGTCAGCGGCATGAGCAGCTTGCCCTGAGCGCCGCCGTGGCCGATGATGGTCGGGATGCTCAGACAGACGTCGTCCACGCCGTATTCGCCGTGCAGCATCGTGGAGACCGCGAGGGTGGTGTCGATGCCGCTGAACAGACATTTGCAAAGATGAGCGACGCAGATGGAGACCGCATAGAAGGTAGCGCCCTTGTTGGCGATGACAACTCCGCCGGACTTGCGGATATAATCCTCGATCTCGGCGTAGTTGAGCTTTTCAAACCTCTTGCCGCCTCTGGTGAACGCCTCGTTATATTTATCCACCGGCACGTTGGAGATATTGAGGGTGGACCAGGGGATAAACGAGGAGTCGCCGTGCTCGCCGAGCACGAAGGCATGAACATTCTGCTGGTTGATGGAGTATATCTCGGAAAGCCGCGCGCGCAGGCGGGTGGTATCGAGCAGCGTGCCGGAGCCGATGATACGGCTCTCCGGGAGCCCGGAGCATTTGCAGAAGGTGTAGGTCAGGATATCGACCGGGTTGCTGACGATTATGTAGGTGGCGTCCGGCGCGACACGGGTGATCTGCGGGATAATCTGCTTGGTTATGCTGACGTTGGTCTGCGCAAGCTCAAGGCGGGACTGTCCCGCTTTTCTGGCAATGCCGGAGGTGAGGATAACTATGTCGGAGCCCTTGGCGTCCTCATAGCTTCCCGCATAGACGAAGCAGGGGTTGCAGAAGGGGGTGCCCTGACTGATATCCATGGCTTCGCCGAAAGCCTTCTTCTCATTTATATCGATCAGTACGATCTCCGACGCGAGCCCGGCCACCGTGAGTGTATACGCTATCGTTGAGCCAACGGTTCCTGCACCGATAATTGTTACCTTATTCACTTAAATTCCTCCTCATGCGTTTTGGCGTGGCCGCACGCTTGACGGCCCGGCCACAAAAAGCAACCCATTTTATATGCTTGTTAACATTTTAACATGTATCCCTATAAAAGTAAAATGCCTAAAAAATATACCATTATATCAATTTTGGTATAACGATGTTTTTTGGCATAATATGAGTTATTTTTCGGGGGCAAATATACACTCGGCGGCAAAAGCTGCAAATTTATGCAAAAGCTCAGGGAATATGGGGGGCAAGCTCCTTGATTTTCCTTTCGCGCTCGCGAAAATCCGGAATATGGTCGCCGATTATGGCGTAGAAGCCCTTGCTGTGATTTTTTTCGAGGATATGGGCAAGCTCGTGGACGATTATGTAGTCGATCAGCTCGGGCGGGAGCAGCATTACCTTATAGGAATAGCAGATAGAGTTGCGGGAGCTACAGCTTCCCCAGCGCGCGCGTGCGAGGGTGATCTTGACGTCGCGCGGCTGGACGTTCATCAGTCCGGCGAAGTAAAGTGTCCGTTCGGTCATATAGGCCTGTGCGCGGACGCGCAGCTGTTCGATCTCGCTTTTGGAGAGCGAGGGGGGCTTGGGGCTGGAGTTGACGCGTTCGAGGTTTTTGTCGATCCACTCCGCGTGCTTTTCCACGAAGGCGTCGATAGCGTTTTGCGGCATATCAAGCGGCGCGCGGACGGTGACGTCGCCCTGCCGGGAGACGCTCAGAGAGAGGGTTCTCCGGTTGGATCTTACGAGGTTATAGTTCATATTGGACACATCACCGCCTTTAAAATGGGGCGGCTACAACCATCCCCACGATAAAGGTATCACAAATCCGGTGCTTCGTCAATAGAGCTAAAGCAAAGTTTTGAATATTATCCGTATTACATAAATTGCGGGAATGCGGCGACGCGAGGTTATTCACAAATGCCGACCACGACAATATAAACAGGGATATTAAAAAAATTGCAGAGCCAAGGGGAGGGGCTTCCTCAAAATCCTCTCCATGGGCTCTGCAAGCAATTTATGATTTTTCCGTGCCGGAAAGGGCGAACAGGACGGTGCGCATCACATCCGACGGAAGCTCGCCAGCCGCCACCTTCGCCGCTATATACGGCTTTGCCCCCGCGTTCAGCTTGATGCGTCCGCGCTCCTTCGCCGCCAGCGCCCCAACCCTTGCAATGTCAAACGTGCCGGCATAGAAGAACATGTCCTCTCCCTTCTGGTTTATCTCGTATATTCCCAGCGACGACGCCAGATTCCGCAGCATCGCCACGTCGATGAGGCCCTTCACCGATAGCGGCGGCTCACCGTAACGGTCGATCAGCTCGTCCGTCACGTCAAGCGCGTCCTCGCGCGTCTGTATTCCGGCTATCTTCTTGTATATGTCTATGCGCTGTGACAAATTCCCGATATAGCTCTCCGGAATGTGCGCGTTCAGCCGGATATCCACCATACATTCGGTGTGCTCCTGCGCGGGCTTCTCGCCCTTTTCCTCCGCTATCGCCTCGTTGAGCAGCTTCATGTACATCTCGTAGCCCACCGCCTCCATGTGGCCGTGCTGCCGCGAGCCAAGGATATTCCCGGCGCCGCGTATTTCGAGGTCGCGCATCGCTATCTTGAATCCGGAGCCGAACGACGTGAAATCGCGGATTGCCGTCAGGCGCTTTGTAGCGACGTCCGAGACCTCCTTGTCCTTTGTGAAAGTGAAATAGGCGAAGGCGCGCCTGTTCGAGCGCCCGACGCGCCCGCGTATCTGATAGAGCTGCGAAAGCCCCATCATGTCGGCGTTTTCGATTATCAGAGTGTTGCAGTTCGGCACATCAACCCCCGCCTCTATTATCGTCGTGCAGACCAGTATGTCCACCTCGTGGTCAAGCAGCTGCCGCCAGACCTCCGATATATCCTCCTCCGACATCCGTCCGTGCGCCACGGCGACGCGCGCCTCCGGGATGAGGTTGTTTATCCGCGCCGCGCAGGTCACGATGTTGTCGATGCGGTTGTGCAGGTAGAACGCCTGTCCGCCACGCCGCAGCTCTTTTCGGAGAGCCTCGGTTACCACGCCCCAGTCGTGCTCCAGCACGTAGGTCTGGACAGGATAGCGATCCATCGGAGCCTCCTCGATCACGGACATGTCACGCAGCCCGGACATCGCCATGTTCAGCGTCCGCGGTATCGGCGTAGCCGAGAGCGTCAGCACGTCCACCGAGCTTTTCAGCTCCTTGAGCTTTTCCTTGTGCGCAACGCCGAAGCGCTGCTCCTCGTCGATTATGCATAGACCGAGATCCCTGAACACCACATCCTTCTGCACCAGCCGGTGAGTTCCGATAATGATATCTATCTCACCGCGGCGCAGCTTGCCGACGATCTCCTCCTGCTGGCGCGGCGTGCGGAAGCGCGAGAGCATCTCGACCTTTATCGGGAAGCCGTCCATGCGCGAGAGAAACGTCTGATAGTGCTGCCAGGCAAGTATGGTCGTCGGCACCAGCACCGCGCACTGCTTTGAATCCATCACGCATTTGAACGCCGCGCGTATCGCGACCTCCGTTTTGCCGAAGCCGACATCGCCGCAAAGCAGCCTTTCCATCGGACGCGGCTGCTCCATGTCGTGCTTGATCTCCTCGACGCAGCGAAGCTGGTCTCCGGTCTCGTCGTACGGAAAGCGCTCCTCGAAGTCGTGTTGCCAGTCGGTGTCCTCCGAGAAAGCGTAGCCCTCCGCTTTCATTCGCGCGGCGTAGAGCTTTATCAGCTCGCCCGCCATCTCCTTGACCGCCTTTTTGACCCTCGCGCGCGTCTTACCCCATTCGGCCGAGTTGAGCTTGCTGAGCCTGACGGAGCTGTCCTCGTGCGGGCCGATATATTTCGACACCAGGTCGAGCTGCGTGACCGGGATGAACAGCGCGTCTGTCCCGGCGTAGCGTATCTTGATATAATCCTTGACGACGCCATGGATATCCCGCTTGACTATGCCCTCGAACAGCCCGATGCCGTGCGAGATGTGTACGACGTAGTCGCCCGGCGTCAGGTCGGAAAGGCTTCGGATTTCCTCGCCGGATTTTTTTGCGCGGCGGCGCTTGCCGGTTCTGGCCGCCGTTTTTGTGTGGCTGATGATTGCGAATTTCAGCTGGGGATACTCGACGCCTGCCGAGACGCTTCCGGGAATGACGTAGACGCTGCCCGGCTTCAGCGGCCCGGCATCGTCCTTGAGCAGTGCGTTGAAGCCGCGCTGGCGCAGATCCTCCGTCACCGCGGCTGCATATTTCGCCGTCCCCGCGAGCACCGCGCAGCAGTAGCCACGGTCGACATAATCGCGCAACGTCTCGTCAAGAGTGGATATCTCGCCGCTCCAGTTGGATAGCTGCACCGGGCGCGCCGGTATCAGCGACTTGGGCGGAAGCTCGTTTGGCGAGTGCATGAAGCTGTCCAGCATGATGGTGGGCGCCTGCCGCAGCTCGCCGCAATAATCGGTGAAATCCATCGCGAACCTGTCGCAGCCCCGGAAGAGGATCCCCTCCTCAAGCAGCAGCTTCAAATCCTCGCTCCATTGCTTTTCCAGCGCGCGCAGCGCCTCCCTGTGCCCGGTAAACTCCGAGACAAAGACAAGCCCCTCCGAGAGATAGTTGAACAGCGTCGCCGGCCGCTCGTATATCAGAGGCAGGTAGCGGTCGGAGCTTGCCGGAGACAATCCGCCGCTTATGCGCTCGATATCCTTTGCCAGCTCCGCTCGCGCCTTCTCCTGCTGCTTGCCCTTGAGCAATGCCGCCGCCCTTTGCAGCCGTCCGGACAGAACTTCCGCCGGTGGCAGCAGCACCTCCCGCGCCGGGGTTATCGTGATACTGTCCACCAGCTCGGTGCGGCGCTGATCCTCTATGTCGAAGCGATTGATGGAGTCGATTTCGTCGCCCCAGAACTCGATCCTGACCGGGCACGGACTGTCCGGCGGATAGACGTCCACAAGGCCGCCGCGCTGCGCAAAGCAGCAGACGCCCTCAACCTGATCCACCCGCTGATAGCCCGCGGCAAGCAGCGTTGCGACAAGCTTTTCCATCGGTATCTCGTCGCCCGCCGAGAGCAGCGTCGTGTTTTCCTCCAGCACGTCGGGCGGTATCGTATATTGCAGCGCCGCCTCCGCGGAGGCTATCACCACACGGCAGCGCTCCGCCGGAGCCTCGCGCGCGCAAAGCCCCAGCACCCGCAGCCGCGCGTGCTCGTATTCTCGCGAGACCGATTCCATATCGTAAAAGCTTACGTCGCGCGCCGGATAGACATGCGCGCCGCCGCCGAGAAACGCGTTTATATCCTCGCACAGCCGTGCCGCAGAGGCCTCGTCCGGAGTCAGCACCAGCGCCGTTTTTTCGTCGCCGGCCAGCGCCGAAATGAACTGCGCCTTGCTTATCGCCGAAAGTCCGGTGACATAGACCGGAAACCTCTCATCTTTTATTGCAGCCGTGAGCTGACTGTATTCGGCCAGCCCCTCAAGACACCTGCAGAGCATATTGTGACCATTGCTTTCGCCGCTGCGAAAGCCCCTTTCTCCGTGGATGTGGAAATGGTATAAAGTGTTATACGATCGATTATATCTTGTAAATATATTACTTTCCGTTATACAAATTCATAGCCCTGTCGGGGTCTCCGGAAACTATCAGCTCCGCCGCCTCGCAGACGCGGGAGTTGAGTTTGTCCATCTCCTCCAGCTCCCGGTCGGTGAATTTGCTGAGCACCCAGTCGGCAAGCTCGTAGTCGGGGTGCGGCTTTGCGCCTATGCCGAGCTTTATGCGCGGGAACTCGTCGGAGCCGCTGAGGTAGATGATGCTTTTCATGCCGTTGTGGCCGCCGTCGCTGCCTTTTTTGCGTATGCGCATGGTGGCGAACGGGATGGAGATGTCGTCGAGGAGGATGAGCGTGCGCTCGGGCGGGAGCTTGTAGAAGCTCATTGCCTCGCGCAGCGCCTCGCCGGAGCTGTTCATGAAGGTGGAGGGCTTCATCAGCAGCACGCGCTTACCGGCAATCATGCACTCGCCGCAGAGCGCCTTGTATTTGATGCGGTCGATGCGACAGCCGAATTTGCGCGCGATGGCGTCGGCCGCCATGAAGCCGGCATTATGCCGCGTGTGCTCGTACCTTGAGCCGGGGTTGCCCAGCCCCGCTATAATGAACTCGACCGGTCCGCTGACCGGGGCCTGCGCCGCCTCGGCGCGTCTTTCCAACAGCCTTCTGAACATTCTGCTTACTCCCTATATAATAATGCTGTGCGATTGCGTTTATGCACGACAAAATTGGCGGGATAAACGCATCACCCCACCTGTGTTTTGATTGACACCATATTATACCACATTTCCGACTGTTTTGTAAAGCCCCCTAAACGCCGTATTGACAACGGATAAAAAATGCGGTAATATTGTTTCCAGAGGAAACTTTCGCGGCAAAGGAGCTGATACGATGACCAATACGGAGGATCTGCGCAACCTGAGATGCACCAAAAAGCTTTACGACTCGATAATCCGGGAGGTCTGCGAGAAATACGCGCTCGGACGCCCGGAGCTTGATGTTCTCGCGTTTCTGCACGCAAACGCTGGGATGGACGTCGCGAGCGACATTGTGGAATACTGTATCCTCTCCAAGGCGAACGTCTCGCAGGCGGTGGAGCGGCTGATACGCAGGCAACTGCTTGTGCGCGTCGTCGATCCCGAGGACCGCAGGCGCATCCACCTCAATATGACTGCGCTCGCCGCGCCGATAATCGAGGATTTCGACCGCGCATACGACCGCTTTCGCAACGTGCTCGTCGCCGGACTGACGGGGGATGAGCTGGCGCTCTACAGAGAGCTGAGCCGCCGTATGGCCGATAACGCCATGAGATACCTTGAGAACAAATGAATACGATAATCCATATAAAATAATACCTCCCGGTGTTGCCGGGAGGTATTTTGCATTTTATATGTCCAGCTTTTTCATAACGCGGTCGTAGAGCGTCGGGATGGTTATCTGGTGGTCTCCGGTGAAATGCCAGCCGCGTCCGCCGCAGCTCGTCGGGCGGTTGACGATGTTTTTGCGCGGTCGGTAATAGTAGTTCGGGTCGCTGTAGCCAATCTTGCGGCGATAATCGCCGAGGTTCACAAGGTCGAAGTTGGCGGTTGTGATATTGAAGGTGGGGTAGCCGAGATTGCGCGCGATGGACAGCGCTTTCAGGAACACCTCCGCACCGATGACCGCCGAGCCGAAATTGAGGAATACGCCGCCGTCAAGCTGCGTCACAGAGGCGCACAGCTTTTTAAAGTCCACGCCGGAGCATTTGCCTATGACCGACATGTCGCAGGACGGGTGCTGGTGGATGATATCGGTGCCGAGCGCGATGTGGTAGGTAGCCGGGATATCGCACAGATACGCCTGATACAGCACGCAGTCGGATCGGTTAGGGAAGCGTTCCGGGCGACGGTCGATGTAGCGGCCGAGTGCCTCGCCGTAGCCGAGCCCGTCTGCGGCGCCGAGCCGCAGCGCCTCGTTCATCCATGCGCCGGTCTCCTCCCACATGCCAAACGAGCCGTCCTCTATGGCCGTGGGCACGTCCTCGCTGGTGCCGCCGAGATATGCCAGCTCAAAATCGTGGATGCTGCCCGCTCCGTTGGAGGCGAGATGTGTTATCACGCCCGCCCTTATCAGCGCGATAAGATAGCGCGACAAGCGGTTTTTTATCACATGTGCGCCCATGCTCCAGATCACCGGGCTGCCGTTTTTGCGCGCCGCGACTATGCGATCCACAAGCTCGTCAAAGCCCTCCTGCTCAAAGGTGTCATGTTCGTCTCCCGGTGTCATCAGGTTGTCGATGGTTACAAGGTTGCGCCGCTGTGTCGTATGGCATGTAACAACATCTGAAAAGTCCAGAATCCTGCTTCGTCCCTCACCGATGAATTTACCTCTCGTCTGCAACATTTTCACTCCTCCATCCAGTTTATCAGCTCGTCCGCGTTCTCGAAGCAATCGGTCAGCACGTGCGCCCCGGCGCCGCTCAACCGTCTCGCCTTGAGTTCATCATAGCCTCTCAGCAGCCGCTCGTCGCTCGCAACTCCGAGCGTGAGCGCCCCGGCCTGCCGCCCCAGACGTATCTCAACCGGGCCGTCGCCCACGACGATAATACCGCCCTCGCCTCGCGAGAGCAGCTCTTGCAGCGTCGCCTGCTTGGAGCAGTCCTCGGAATGTGGCTTTGCGCCTGCTATCTCGTCGAAATAGCCGTCCAGCTCAAGGGCCGCCGCCTCGCGCCGCACGTCGCACTCATCGGTGCCGGACGCCGCGAGCAGGCGTAGCCCACGCGCACGCAGCGCCTGCAAAAACTGCTCGCATCCCGCGACGAGATAACGCTCACGGTTGCCGTTTTCCGCGTCCTTGCGCCTTTTTTCGACATTTTTCATCAGCCTGCGGTTATACTCCGCCTTATATTCCCACGGATCGGCGAGAGGATTCTTGCAGCGGCCGTATTCCGACGTCTTTTCCGCAAGCCACTTCATCTGCGCAATGGTCTGTATGCCGGTCGAGCGGTCGATATAATCGCGCACCATCGCGGTCACAGCCTCGTCCGGCTCGCCGCCGGAGATATACTGCACCATCAGCGGCTCCATCACGTCCTCCCAGCCGCAGCGAAGGGTGGACAGCGTGCCGTCAAAGTCAAAAACCGCCGTGGTTATCCGCATTTTTTCATGCTTCTCAAGTATTCTCATCGTCTATCTCTCCGCGTAAAAAGAAGTTTTCCACAGCAAGCCCCGCCGCTGCGGAAAGCCCGGCGTCGGCGCTCAGCGCGGAGCCGCACACTGCCACGTGATGGTGCTTGCGCGTCATCATCCTTCCAGCAATGCGGTGCTCCAGCATCGGAGCAAACCACTGCGCGCTGCGGCTTAGCTTTCCGCCGAGAACGATCAGCTCCGGCTCGAGCACATTTATCGCGCTGACACAGAGCGCCGACAGCAGCTCCGCCTCGCGCTCGATAAGCTCCATGCACGCCCTGTCGCCGCTTCTTGCCCTGTCAGTCAGCTCGATCCAGTCGGACGCCTCGATGCCCTGCGTCCGAGCATAACGCAGCAGCGAGGGCAGCGACGCATACAGCTCGGCGCAGCCGCGGTTTCCGCAGCGGCACTCCTCTCCGTCGAAAACGATGCCGATGTGCCCGATTTCGCAGCCGAACCCGCCGGCGCCGCGATACAGCTTACCGTCCCTGACAAACCCGCCGCCAAGGCCGTTATCACAGGTTAGAAACAGGAAATTATCGCTGTCGGTGCGGCTGTTTTTCTCGGCGAGGGCGAGGACATTCGCGTCCTTTTCGAGAAAAACCTCCATTCCAAGCCGCGTGCCAAGCTCGCTCACGACCGGCGTGTTGTGCCAGGCGCTGACGTGCGGAGGGTCAAGAATGCGTCCTGCAACCGTATCGACCGGTCCGGGCGAGCTGACGCCTACGCCGAGGTTGCGCTTGCCCGTCACGCCATGCTTTTCCGCAAGCGCAGCTATCGTCTGCGCTATCCCGCCGCAGGGAGCGCTTTCGGCCCCGGAGACGGCGCGCTTTTCGATTATATTTCCGGCAAGGTCGGTCAGTCCCACCAGCGTTCCGGAGGTCGATATATCGACGCCGAACGCAAAGCGGGACGTCGGGTTGATTCGCAGCATCGTCGGGCGGCGGCCCACGTCCGAGAGAACCGTTTCGCCCTCGACGACAAGCCCGTCGCGCATAAGGCCCTCGACAATCACCGTGACCGCAGCGCGCGTCAGTCCGGCGGTTCTTGCAAGCTCCGCGCGCGATATTGGCTGCGCGCGTATCATTCGCATAATTATTCCGCGGTTCCGACGCTTCATATCCGCTGAATTATTGGCTTTTCTTTCCATTTTTCACCTCTTGACATACGCTGTGTCGTAACGTTTAATAATCTCCTCCGGCGACGCGGTTCCGGTGACTCCGAGCTTTTTCACCGACACCGAGGCCGCAAGATTGCCGAAAAAGCCCGCCTCCGGGAAGCTGGCCCCCACTGCGAGCGCGAGCGAGAAGGCCGCAAGGAAACAATCTCCCGCGCCGACGGTATCGACCGGCGGCTCGACCGGCGCAGCCTCCACGAAAACGCACTCCATTCCGTGGCAGACGACGCAGCCGCGCGCCCCAATTGTTACGCAGACGTCGGAGCCTGTGTGTGCAGCAAGCGTTTTCGCGGCCTTGGCGACAACGGCAATGTCGCCGTCGGTTCTTGTAGGCAATGCGCCGGGATAATTTATTGCCCGCGCGCACTCGATCTCGTTTGGCTTGAGTATCGCGCCGCCAAACCCGGTTATTCGCGAGCGGCTGTCCACGACGACGAGCAGACCCGACCTTGCGAGCTCCGTTATCCGCTCCCGCACAGTTGGCGTCACGCAGCCCTGCACAAGCTGGTCGCTGACGCAGAGGACGCCGGAGCCCGGGGCGATACCTTCGAGTTTTTCGATGAGCCTGCGCTCCACATCGCGCGGTAGCGGTTCGTAGGATTCAAAGTCGAGCCTCGGATCCTCGACCTCGATGCCGGTATAGCCGCGGCGCATCGGCTTGCAATAGGCGTTTGTGAAGCGCCCGGGCAGCTCGATAAGATCCGACGGGTCTATGCCGCGGCAGGCGAGCTCTTTTTTCAGGCATGCGCCGCGCCAGTCGTCCCCGGCCACGCCGATGAGCGACGTAGATCCGGGTCTCAGCGCGCTGAGGTTTGCCGCCACGTTGCCGCCGGCTCCGGGAGACATGCGCTCCTGCGTGACCGGCAACGGATAATGCGGAGTTTCTCGCGAGAGGGCGCTACGCGTCATGTCCGCCGACCAGTACACGTCGAGGCAGACGTCGCCGATGAGCGCGGCGTTTACTGTCCCAAGCCTGTCGATTATCTCCGCGAGCCGCCCGCGGCTCATACCCTCAAACCGTTCCAAACCTTCCATAGTCTCACCCTTCTATACGTTTATCGAGGTATTCCGCTATTATTATAGCATACTCGGGTAATATTGTCAATCTGGTTAACAATATGTTTTATACATTATATTATCATACCGTTCGGGCTGAATCAGACGCCGGATATTATTCCTTTTATCGCTGCAACAAGCTTCATAGCCTGATTTTTATTGTTGAATGCACCAAAGCTTGCCCGGCAGACGCCGCGCCCGAGGGTGCCGAGCTTTTTGTGCGCCAGCGGTGCGCACTGATAGCCGCCGCGCACTGCGAAGCCGCGGTCGTTCAGCAGCTCCGCCGTCCTCTCTCCGGAAAGTCCGGGCAGGTTGAATGCTATCACCGGAAGTCTGCGGCTTTGAAGCTTGTCTGCGCCGTAAAGCTCAACTCCCGGAAGCCGTGCAAGCTCACGGACGGTGTATTCTGCGAGAGAGCTCTCGTATTCGTGGATGCGGCGTATGCCGGTGCGCTCCACGAAGCTCATTCCCGCCGAAAGCGCGATTATCCCCGGAGCGTTGAGCGTGCCGCTTTCAAGGCGATCGGGCAAAAAATCCGGCTGACTGTAATCGAGCGAGTTGCTGCCGGTGCCGCCGCGCAGCAGAGCCGCAGGCAGCTCCGGGCGTGCGCTCAACAGCAGCCCGGTGCCCATCGGACCGTAGAGCCCCTTGTGACCCGGCGCGCAGAGAAAGGTTATCCCGTCGCGGCTCATGTCGAGCGGCAGCACGCCCGCGCTCTGTGCCGCGTCCACCATCACCGGAACGCCCCTTTCGCGCGCCATAGCCGCTATCCGCCTCACCGGGTTCACGGCTCCCGTGACGTTAGAGGCGTGCGTCAGCGCTATCAGCCTCGTGTTTGGGCGCAGTGACTCCGAAAAGCTGCGGACGGTGGCGTCCGGATCGGTCTCGAAGGTATCTGCCACGCTGTATTCACACACGCCGATACGTGCAAGATGATGCACCGGGCGCAGCACGGCGTTGTGCTCGATATCCGATATGACCACGTGCGAGCCGGGAGTGAGAACGCCGTTTATCACGAGATTTACGGCGTGGGTGCAGTTGGCTGTAAAGACGGTGTTCTCCGGATGGGGACAGCCGAACAGCCTTGCGGCGCGCTCGCGGCATTCGTACACCTTTTCCGCGCAGGCGAGCGACAGCCGGTGGCCGCTGCGGCCTGGGTTCGCTCCGTAAAAGCGCATGGCCGCGTTCATCGCGCGTATCGTCTCCTCCGGCTTTGGGAAAGTGGTGGCGGCGTTGTCGAAATAGATCATTTTCCGCCGCCCCCCTCCGGTTCACGCTGCTCGCGAAACGGTATTCCGGCGCTTTGCAGCGTTTGCCGTGCGCTTGCAAGCGTCTGTGCGCTGCCGTATACCTTTATAACATACCCGCAGCCAAAGCTGCGGTTGATCTCTCTGTCGCGCGCCACGAACGCGCGAAAGCCGCGCCGCTCGAGCAGCCGCTGCCCCTTTATCGCGTAGGTGACGGAATTTATGAGGATATATCCGCTCTCGCCGCTGTTTTCATTATGCCTTTGTCCGGCGCCGCCGGATTGGTAGTAGTTGGCCGTGTTCAAATTAATCACCTCCCGCCATACATCATATGCCGCGGCGCGCCGTGCTGACAGCAGACAAAAAAGCCCCGCCCTTCAGAGAAAAGCGGAGCCTGAACAGATGTGATCCGGCTCAGAGGAGACGGGAATATTTTATACCGCAGACCTCGGCGAAGCGGTCAAACGAGCCGCCGGAGTGTATTGCCGAGAAGTAGCCCGGCTCGTGCGAATCGGAGCCGGGATAGATACGGCAGCCGCACTCGCGTGCGATAGTCATTATGCGGATGAACTGACAGGGGAAGCCGTGAGCGTCGGAGCTCATCCCCTCATGGGAGAGCATACGGCTGTTGACCTCGACGGGGATATCAAGCCCGGCGGCCATGGAAAAGCAGTATTCATATTCGCTGTCGGTTATGCCGTCAAGCAGCTCGTCGGCGATATCCCAGAAGCCGTAGGGCACGAACGGGTGACAGAGCGCCGTGTGAAAATCGCGCGCAAGCCGGCTTTCGGCGGCAAGGACAAAGCGGTCGAGCATCAGCCGCCGCACCTCGCGCGGCTCCCTGACCGACGGGTCGATGGCAACGTCTGGCATGTTGAGGTGAGTCGTCGGAATGAGGATATAATCGAACAGCGGCGCGTGCTCCGGGCGGATTGCGAGCGTTCCGTCGATCTTCATCTCGGTCTCGCAGCCGAATAACAGCTCGATATCGTTCACGCCGTCAAGCTCGCGCCTGAGCGTCAGCAGGTTTTCGATCGTCTGCGGGAGCAGATATCTGTAGCGCGACCAGTGCGGGTCGAGCGGAGCGTCCCAAAGGTGGTTTGCAAAGCCGAGCGTTCTCATCCCAAGCGCGCGTGCGTTCGCGATATAGTCGCAGACATGTGCCTCCGGCGAGGCGCAGGGCGAGAGGCTCGTATGTATATGAAAGTCGGTCTTGTTCTCCGAGGCGGGCAGAGTCATGAGGGTCATCTCCCGGTTGTTGATTCGAACCATATTATACACCCGCAGGGCGCCGGCGTCAAGCTGAGCATACGGCTTTTTTCGGGGAGGGGGAGATTTTGCACTTCATCACGGCGACGGAGGCAGGCATAAAAAGCTCCGCTTTCTCTCTGTGAAAACGGAGCATACGCAGGATATCCGGGAATTTTTGGGGATAGGCGAGGCGTTCGGCTCAGAGGAGACGGGAATATTTTATGCCGCAGACCTCGGCGAAGCGGTCAAACGAGCCGCCGGAGTGTATATCGGTGAAATAGCCCGGCTCGTGCGAATCGGAGCCGGGGTAGATGCGGCAGCCGCACTCGCGCGCGATAGTCATTATGCGGATGAACTGATAGGGGAAGCCGTGCTTGTCGGTACTCATACCGCCTATGGAGAGTATGCCGCTGTTGATTTCGACCGGCACGCCGAGTCCTGCTGCCGTCGAGAAACAGTATTCGTATTCGCCGTCGGTTATGCCGTCGAGCAGCTCGTCGGCAATCTCAGAGAAGCCATAGGGTGTGAACGGATGGCAGAGCGCCGTGCGAAAATCGTGCGAGAGCCAGCTTTTGGCGGCGAGGACAAAACGGTCGAGCATCAGCCGCCGCACCTCGCGCGGCTCCCTGACCGACGGGTCGATGGTGATGCCGCGCAGGTGGAGGTGGTTTGTCGGTATGAGGATATAATCAAACAGCGGCGCGTGCTCCGGGCGGATGGCAAGCGTGCCGTCAAGCATAAGCTCGGTCTCGCAGCCGTGGAACAGCTCGATGCCGTCGGCGTTTCCAAGCTCGTTGCGGAGCGTCAGCAGCTTCTCCACCGTCTGCCTTGAGATGCGGCCGCGCGACCAGCGCGTATCGAGCGGAGGATCCCAGAGATGATCGGTGAATCCGAGAACCCTCATCCCGACCGCGCGAGCGTTCGCGATATAAGCCCCGGCGCGTGCATGGGGTACGGCGCAGGTCGAGAGGTTCGTGTGTATGTGAAAATCGATCCTGTTTCTGGAATCGGCGCAAGTCATGGCAGTCAGCTCCTTTTGTTAATTTCAATAACATTATACCTTTGCCGGACGGAGATGTCAAGGCAGGCCGGGAAAAGTGTTTACTTCTGCGCTTTGGCGTGATATAATGGTAATGACTTTTTTAAGGGAAGTGACGGAATTGGAGAATACGCTCAGAGTGACGCTGGATCAGGCGCTGGTGTTTTTTATATTTATGGCGGTGGGCTTCATTTTTTGCCGGACAAAATGTGTTGCGGAAAACACAAGCAAGGTGATCTCTCAGGTGCTGATGAACGTGGTGCTGCCGGGGCTTTGCTTCAAGACCTTTTCGCAGAATATGACGGTGGCGAACCTCGGGCACAACCTGAAATATCTCATCTGCGGCGCGGTGCTGGTCGTGGTGATGTTCGCAGTGGCGTATCCGCTTGGCCGCGCGTTCAGCAGGCGGGAGAACACGGTCGATATCTACCGCTATGCGCTTTGCGTGCCGAACGTGGGATATTTCGGCTATCCGATGATACAGGCGGTGTTCGGAGAGCAGGCGTTGACTGACGCCATGGTGTTCACGATACCGATAAACCTCTTTATCTTCACCGTCGCGCAATACATGCTCGACCCGAAAAAGAAATTCACGCTCAAAAAGCTGCTCAATCCGACGGTCATATCTATGGCCGCCGGAATCGCGGTCGGGATGAGCGGGCTGCGCATGCCGGAGATCGTCATGAAGGTCTGCGGAGGAGCAGCGGACTGCATGTCGCCGCTCGCGATGATAATGACGGGCTTCGTGCTTGCAAAGATACCGCTGGGCAAGCTTCTGACAAACGCTCGCGCGTACCTTGTCACGCTGCTGCGGCTGGTGGTTATACCGGCGCTGATCTTCGGCGCGCTGCGGCTGCTCAGGCTGGAAAACGAGCTTGTTTTCATCGCGGCTACGATGTACGCTATGCCTGTCGGGCTTAACGCCGTCGTATTTCCCGAGGCGTTCGGCGGGGACAGCAGAACCGGCGCGCAGGTCTGCTTCATCTCGACTGCGTGTGCGTTGCTTACGCTGCCGCTCGTGTTCATGGCGCTCCGGCGCCTCGCGGGATAACCACCGGCGCGCGAGATACATATTATATGATAAAGATCAATGGCTTCAGGAGGACACAATGATATACAACGATATTTTGGAGGCTATCGGCCACACGCCAATGGTGCGTCTGGGACGCATGTGCGAGCCGGGCTGCGCGCGGGTGCTGGTCAAATACGAAGGGCTGAATGTCGGCGGCTCGATCAAGACGCGCACTGCCTATAACATGATAAGGGCGGGCGAGGACGCGGGTATTATAACGAAGGACACCATCATCGTCGAGCCGACCAGCGGCAATCAGGGCATCGGGCTTGCTCTGATAGGAGCCGTGCGCGGCTACAGGACGCGGATAATCATGCCGGACTCGGTCAGCGAGGAGCGGCGCAAGCTCGTCATGCACTACGGCGCGGAGGTGGTGCTCATCCACGACAACGGAAACATCGGCGACTGTATAGCCGAGTGTCTTGCAACTGCGATGCGCATGGCCGCCGAGGATCCGCGTGTTTTCGTGCCGCAGCAGTTCAGCAATCCCGCCAACCCGATGGCGCACCGCAACCACACCGCGCTCGAAATATTGGAGCAGGTCGCGGGGCCGATTGACGGCTTCTGCTCCGGCGTCGGCACCGGCGGCACCATCTCCGGCGTAGGCGAGACGCTCAAGGCGCTCAATCCCGATATAAAGATATGGGCGGTGGAGCCTGAGCACGCTGCGATACTTGCGGGCGGTAACATCGGCACGCATCTCCAGATGGGCATCGGCGACGGCATCGTGCCGGACAATCTCAACAAGACGATCTACGACGATATCTACATCGTCTCCGACGAGGAGGCTATCTCGACCGCCAGGCGTCTTGCGCGAGAGGAGGGGCTGATGTGCGGGATCTCAAGCGGCACGAACGTCGCCGCAGCGCTTGCCATGGCAAGGCTGCTCGGGGAGGGCAGAACCGTCGTCACCATCCTCCCCGACACCGCCGAGCGCTATTTCAGCACCCCCCTCTTCGATTGACCGCCGGGGAGGACAGCGCTTGCCGGAATGTCCGCGGTTCGGCTGTTCCTGCCGCGCGTGCGGGGCCTCGCGTTACAGAGCGCGATAACATGGTTTCGCGGAGCGCGCGGCTTTGTATATTCTTTCGCCGCGGGATATGCGGGCGAGCCATGGAGCGATACGGCTTTTCGGAGAAGAGGTCTCAGCGGGTTTAATGCTGACATGTATCAGAGACAAAAAAATATCCGCAGACAGGATACCCCTGAAGGAGCGATAGTCATGAGCGCACCTTCAGGGGCCTTTGCGTTACGGCTAAATTGTATCAAAGCGGCTGAATCATGCGCTACCGCGACAAAGGCAGATACGGCCCACGACTGCGCCGCGCGGATAAGTCCACGCAGCCGGTAGCGCGGCCGTTCTGTCGGGCGTTGCGGAGGCATTGAGCGTCGTCAATTTTTGAGGCTTTGGAGCGGGGCGGGGATTCGGCCGCCGCGATCAATGAAGCGTTTGGCGCTCTTTTCACAGAGCGGCATTACGGGACCGTAGCCGAGCAGTCCGCCGAAGCTGAGGGTTTCGCCGACTCCTTTGCCGATGGCGGGGATGACCCTGACGGCGGTCGTCTTGGAGTTGACCATGCCGATGGCGGCCTCGTCTGCGATGATTGCGGATATCGTCGCGGCAGTCGTATCGCCGGGGACGACGATCATGTCAAGCCCAACCGAGCAGACGGCGGTCATTGCTTCAAGCTTGGTCAGCGTGAGCGTGCCGCACTCCGCGGCGGCAATCATGCCCTCGTCCTCTGTGACGGGGATGAACGCGCCGGAAAGCCCGCCGATGTGGGAGGAAGCCATCACGCCGCCCTTCTTGACGGCGTCGTTGAGCAACGCGAGCGCGGCGGTTGTGCCGTGGGTGCCGCAGCATTCGAGGCCCATCTCCTCGAGGATGCGTGCGACGGAGTCGCCGACGGCGGGAGTGGGCGCGAGGGAGAGATCGACAATGCCAAAGGGCACGCCAAGCCTGCGCGACGCCTCTGTGCCGACAAGCTGCCCCATGCGCGTGACCTTGAAGGCGGTCTTTTTGATGATGTCCGCGACGTGGGTGAGGTCGCAGTCGCCGGCCTTTTTGAGTGCGGCATGAACGACGCCCGGCCCGGAAACGCCGACGTTGATTACGCAGTCCGGCTCGCCGGGACCGTGGAAAGCGCCCGCCATGAAGGGGTTGTCCTCCGGAGCGTTGCAGAAAACAACCAGCTTTGCGCAGGCAATGCAGCCGTTGTCCGCGCTGAGCAGCGCAGCCTCGCGGACTGTCTCGCCCATCATCTTCACGGCGTCCATATTGATGCCGGTTTTGGTGCTGCCGATGTTGACCGAGGAGCAGACGAGCTCGGTTTCGCTGAGCGCCTGTGGGATGGAGCGAATAAGCTCGCGGTCGCCGGAGCTGAAGCCCTTGTGGACAAGGGCGGAATAGCCGCCGATGAAGTTGACGCCGACGGCGCTCGCGGCGCGATCCATGGCGCGCGCATATTGTATCGGGTCGCCGCCTGAGGCCGCTGCCAGCATGGCCACAGGCGTTACCGCAATGCGCTTGTTGATGATCGGTATGCCGTACTCGCGCTCGATGCTCTCGCCGGTGACAACGAGCTTTTCGGCGCGGCTGGTGATCTTGTCATAGAGCTTTTCGCAGGAGCGGCCAATGTCCTCTGCGCAGCAGTCCAGCAGTGAAATGCCCATCGTGATGGTGCGGACGTCAAGGTGCTCGTCCTGTATCATATGGATGGTTTCCAGAATATCTCTTTCGTTAAGCACTGTGTTTCTTCCTATCGTTCAAAATTTCCGCGGGCTTCCCGCGCTGAATAAGCTGTTAGCCTTGCGCGGCGCGCTCATATCCTGTGCATCGAGTTGAAAATGTCCTCGTGCATTACGTGGATAGACAGTCCGAGGTCGCGCCCAAGCTGTTCGAGGCTCTCGACCATATCCGAGAACGGCATCGAAAGCTCGGTGATGTCCACCAGCATTATCATTGCGAACATGCTTTGAAGCACCGATTGGGTGACCTCGATGACGTTTGCGTTCGCCTCGGCGCATTTTCCGCTCACCTTTGCGAGTATCCCTACCATGTCCTTGCCAATAACGGTTATAACGGCTTTCATTGCTTTTTCTCTCCTGTTGCTTTGATTTGTTATATCAGCCTCAGCATGTCCTCCGGCAGCGGCGAAATGAGCTCCAGCGGCTCGCCGGTTATCGGATGCGTGAGGCGCAGTTTATATGAATGAAGCGCCGGGCGGGAGATCAGCGAGCGATCCTCCACTCCGTAGAGCCAGTCCCCGGCGAGAGGGTGCCCAAGCGCCGCCATGTGGACGCGGAGCTGGTGGGTGCGGCCCGTGAACGGCAGCAGCCGCACGAGCGCCAGTCCGTTCCGCTGCGAAAGCACCTCGTAAAAGGTTATCGCCGAGTCGCCGTCCTTGTCAATGCAGCGCTTTATCGCGGAGTCTCCGGCGCGTCCTATGGGCAGCTCGACCGTTCCGGAGCCTGGCTGCGGGACGCCGGTCACGACGGCGCGGTATTCGCGATAAAACGCATTCTCACCCGCGGCGTGCAGCGTCCGCTTGAGCCGTTCGTGGATGTAGGCGCTTTTTGCAACGACCATAAGCCCGGTCGTGCCGCGATCCAGACGGTTTACGGGGTGGAAGGTGAAGGCTTCGCCGAGGCGGTAAGCCAGCACGTTTGCCACGGTGCAGGAGTCCTGCGCGAGCGCTCCGGGATGCACCGCCATCCCGGCGGGCTTGTCTATGACGAGGATACATTCGTCCTCGTAAACGATATCGAGCGGGTGCTCCACAGCGCGGATGCGGGCATTCGACGGCTCATCGGTGATCCTGACAGAGAGGATATCGCCGGGCGAGAGCACAGCGCTTGTGAAGGCGCGCTCGCCGTTGAGAAGTATACCGTCCGGAAGCAGCTTTATCCGCGCAACGAGAGACGACGACAGCATGAGCTCGCCGCGCAGAACGTGCTTGATCCGCCGCCCGGCATCGCAGCCGCGCGCAACATAGTTGAGCCTGCCGGAGCCATACTCCGCCGCAAGGCTGTACTCAGACACCGCGCCAACCTCCCACGTTGAATCTGACCTGTAAATTATAGCACACTTCCGTTGCTGTTGTAAAGACCTAAAGTTAAAATAATCCACGGTGTAAATACAATTTTTCTGAGTGTGTCCGTGGAGTGTGGACGTGCTGTCTGATTAAATTGGAATACGCGTAGTTTTCCCGCGAGCGGCACTCAGAAACTCTTGCCGCAGCCCAAACGCCGCCGCGTCTGCCCGAATACCGTGAGAAGCAAAAGGGGACATATTGCAAATACAGCACAGAGGATATGGCTCATCTCAGTGCTCACCTCTGCAAAATAAAATGAACGCACGGGGCATTCACAGGAACACCCGGATGCGTTGATATAAATCCGATTGACAAACGCCCTTCGGTCTAAAGCTCAGGCCGATATTTTTTTTAAAAAAGGAAAGAGATATGAGATGAAAACAAGTCTCAACAGCTATAAAAAGAGCAAGCTCAATGATACAGCAGATAAATTTGGTCAAGAAAAAATAACTGCGAAGGAGAATGAAAAACGCAAGAGGAAAAGCAATCGACGCTATTATTGCAGCTCCCGCGCGGCTTCAGGGCGAAATTGAGGGCGTCAGAGACGGCGAGCAGGACTCGCTGGACAATATGCCGGAGTCACTCATATAAAAAGGTTGAGAGCGGAGAGGCTCTCAACCTTTTTGCTTGTGCCGCGGAAAATCACTCGGCAAGCCCGGCGTAGTAGCGGGCAAGCGCGCCCGCGTAGGCGTAGAACGCGGGGAACGCCACCTTCGGGGTGCCGTAGGGAACGATGAGCTCCATGTTGTAGAAGCCGGAGTAACCGGTCGCCTTGAGTGCCGCCGAGACGTCCTCCCATTTGGTCGGCTTGGACCAGCACATCGTGTTTGGAAGCATGTGCAGATCGTCGCGGTTTCGGCTGCCGGGGTTTTCGTTGATGTGCAGCGCGATAACCCGCTTGCCGCAGCGTCTTATCATCTCGACGGGGTCCTCGCCGAGCAGCATCGCGTGGCCGGTATCGATGCAGACGCCGAACATCTCGCCGCCGTAATCGGCGTAGCGGCACAGCTCGTCGGCGGTGCTGACGCCACAAGTGATGATGCCCTCGCGCTGATTCCAGCCAAAGAGGTTCTCGATTGCTATCTTGACGCCGGTGCTCTCGGCAAATGGGCGGAGCGCGTCGATATAGCGCATGTTACTTTCATAGGTATCCTCTAAGGTTTTGCCGCTGTAAAGGTGGATGACGGCAATCCTTGCGCCAAGCTCGGCGCTCAGCTCCAGCATACGCTTTTCCATCGGTATGTAGATCTCGGCAAAGTCGTCGAAGGAGCCGTTGCCAAGGGCGGGATAATGTCCGGGACGGAAGGGCAGGTGGGTCTGGTTGATGGTGAGTCCGTGACTTTTGAGTTTTGCGGCGGAGTCAAGCACCGTTTGGGCAAAGTCATCGGTCGCGTAGACGTTGTCCTGATCCGGCCAGTCGCACACTGGAAAGTCCACCGCGTCAAACCCGGCGGCGGTGAGGATGTCCGCGCACTCGTCGAGGGTGCAGGGCTCGTAGGTCTTGTCAAGCAGCCAGTGATTCGTTGAGATCTTCATGGTTTTCGTCTCCTTAAAAGTTATATGGTAATGCCGTATGCCGCGGTGTGCCGGATGCGTGCAGGCGACACAGGCAAAATCGCGCATTGTCAAAGCGCGACGTCAAGCAGCCTCGCAAGGTTCCCGCCGAGGATGCCCTCGCGCTGCACGCCGGTGATATCGAGCGAGTTTATCTTCGCGAGCGCCGCGGTTATCTTGTCCACGCCGTTCCACGGAAAATCCAGCCCAAACACGCAGCGCTCCGGGCCTATCATCCACATCAGGTCGTGGAGCTTTTCATCGTTCAGGTACCAGAACCTGTTGACCTCCGGATCAAAAACGCTGGTGAGGCCGGCGTAGGTGTTGGGGCTGTTGACGAGCACCGCCATCGCCTCGGTGAAAAAGGAGTAGCCGCCGACGTGCTCGAGGGTGATTTGCAGCTTTTTGAAGTTGTAGGCGACCTCGTCGTAGAGCAGCATGTTGTAATCGGAGATGCGGTGCCAGTGGACGCCGGTGTGGAAGCTGATCACAAGCCCCAGCTCTTCGGCGCGCGCGTAGACCTCAAACGCCTCGGGAGAGTTTATGCGCAGCCTCTGCTCGGCCGGGTGGAGCTTGATGCCCTTGAAGCCGAGCTGTCGGATCTGATCCACCTGCCCGCGCAGATCTCCGAGCGCGAAATCGATGACGCCGAAGCCGGTGATGTTGGGGTCGCAGGCTATCTGCCGGGCAAGCCACTCGTTCTGGTGCAGGCCGCCCTCGCGGACGTAATCCGGCGGGAGCGGCGCAAAGGCGACAGCCCTGTCTATACCGCAGGCGTCCATCGTGCGCCGCAGGTTATCGACGCTGCCGCCGTAGGCGTTGTTCTGATATATGTGTGCGTGGTTGGCAAATATTTTCATACGGTTTAGCCTCCCGGTGAAGTGCCCGGCCGGAGGCCGAAGCTGAAATGGATATCCTTCTCGGCGATATGCAGCGGTCCGGGCAGGACAGGCCCGCAGGCAGCCGAGCCAACGCCGCTTTGGCGGTAGTCGAGGTTGAGCACGATGTGCCCGCGCGGCTCAAGCTCCGCGAAATAGCGGACGCGCTCCAGCTCCTCCGGAGTGTTGCGTGATGCCCCGAAGCCGAAACGCTCGCCCTCAAAGCGCAGCTCCAGCCCGCCGCCCGAGAGCGTCAGCCAGCGGGTATCGGCGTGCGCGCCGTTTTCCTGCGGCTTGAGGTATGGCATACGCTGCGCCTCGACGTCAGAGCGCCAGCGCCCGAGCCTTGCGGAGAGGTTGAGGTCGGAATAGCGCTCGCCGGGGCCGTAGCCGTAGTATTCGATGGAGTCAAGAGTGTTTGAAAGGTAAAATTCCATGCCGAAGCGCGGGATATCGCGCAGATTGTCTCTTATGTGCGCGTCGATATCGCAGAAAACGCTCCCTTCCTCGCAGACGCTCCAGCGCAGAGTGTAGCGCAGCAGCGGCTCGACATTCAGTCCGCCATGCACGCCGGTCACGGTCAGCGTGCCGCCGTCGAGCGATACGGAGTCTATGCGTGAGAACGCGCGATCCATCCACTGCTCCCGCCAACGCGTCACGGGCGGCTCCTCACGTGTGGCAAAGACGTCGTTGTCTATCGGCGCGCGCCAGACGGTGAGCCGCGGAGGCTGCGCGAGCAGCTCCGCTTCGCCGTGCCTTATACTGACCGGCACGCCGAGGCGTGTATCGAAGGTATATTCAAAGCCGTCGCCGGAAAAGACGATATGGCGTCCGCAGCCGCCTTGCGGACAGACGGCATCTCCGCGCGCAGCGGGCGGAGAGCGGCGGTCGAGTATGAACTGCTCCCATGCAAGCTCGTAGCCTGCCTCTGACCAGAGAGTGTCTGTCAAGGTGACAAGCGAGACGGTGAAAGCATATTCGCCGTGCATGTCCGGAACGGCGCAGCCGGTCGCAACCAAAACCGTCTCTCCGGGAGCGCACGGGGGAAGCTCACAGCGCCCGCTTGAAACGGAATCGCCGTCGCGCAGCAGCGTCCAGACGAGCGCAAGGCCGTCAAGGCCGGAAAAGTCAAAGCGATTGGTGACAAGGACGGTCGAGAAATCGCCGTCATCAATGCGGAAGGCCGCAGGCTGAACGGCTCTTTTCAGCTCAAAATAGCCGGTCTTGGGCGTGAGGTCGGGAAATAGCAGGCCGTCTGCGCAGACCTGCATATCGTTCGGCTGCTCGCCGTAGTGCCCGCCGTAGATGAAGCAGCGCCTGCCGCCGGGCAGCGTCTCGCGCACCGATAGGTCGCGCCACTCCCAGACGCAGCCGCCCATAAAGCGCTCGTCCGAGAAGATTACGTCCCAATAGTCCCTCAGTCCGCCGGGGCCAAGCCCAAGCGAGTGTGCATATTCGCACATGAAAACGGGGCGGCGCCTGTTGTTGTATTGCCTTATCGTGGCAAGCTCGTGCGGCGAGGGGTACATCCTTGCGATTACGTCGAAATATTCCGACGGCTCGCCGTATTCGTCAAGCTGCGCCGTATCGAACGGCTCGTAATGGATGGGGCGCGACGGGTCGCGTCTGCGGCACCAGCCTGCCATTTCAAGGTGATTTGTCCCCATATACGACTCGTTTCCGAGAGACCACATTATCACACAGGCGTGGTTCTTGTCGCGCTCCACCATGCGCCGCATTCGGTCAAGATAGGCGTCTTGCCAATCCGGCGAATTTGTGAGGGCGCAGGGGTCGGACGCATACATCATGCCGTGGGTCTCAAGGTCGGTCTCGTCGATGACATAGACGCCGTAGCGGTCGCACAGGCGGTAAAAGGCAGGCGCGTTGGGGTAATGTGAGGTTCGCACAGCGTTGACACCGCAGCGCTTCATCATTATTATTTCGCGCTCCATCTCCTCCTCCGGGACGAAGTAGCCGGTGTCCGGATTCATATCGTGGCGGTTGACGCCGCGCAGCTTGACCGGAGCGCCGTTGATGCGAAAAACTCCGTCCGCAGTCGAGACGTCGCGAAAGCCCACGGCAAAGGAGAGATATTCGCCGCCGCAGCGCAGCAGGAGCGTATATAGCGCCGGGCGCTCCGCGTTCCAGCCGGTCACGCTGTCAAGCGTCATGTCAAGCAGCGCGCGTCCGTCTTGAGAGAGGAGAGTGTCGGAGCGGATGAGAGCGCCGTCCGGCGAATACAGCTCCGCGATGACCTCGACGTCGCCGGTAAGCTCAAGCGCGGCAGTCAGCCTGCGGGAGATACAGGACGCGCGCAGATAAATGTCGCGGAGGTGCTTGCGGTCGCGTTCGACGATATGGATGTTGCGGAAAAGGCCGCTCAGGAAAAAGTGATCCTGCGATTCAAGATAGCTGCCGTCGCTGAATTTGAAGGCCCGCACGGCAATGCGGTTGACGCCGGGGCGGATGAGCGCCGTGACGTCGAACTCGCTGGGCAGATGGGAGCCCTTGGCGAAGCCAAGGCGTTCGCCGTTGAAAAAGATCTCAATGCAGGAGCCGCCGCCCTCAAAATTCAGCAGATAGCGCCGCTCGGGCATGACCGCGCCGAGGGTGAAGTCGCGGCAGTAAAGCCCGACGGGAGTATCGCCGACGCGAGGCGGGTCGAGCTGAAATATATAGGAGTTGCCGACATACTGCGGAGGCTCATAATTGCGCTCGCGATACATCTGCCAGTTTGCGGGGACGCGCACCGTGTCCCAATCGCCGCAATCGAAAGCAGCGGAGCCGAAAGCCTCGGGCGCGTCGTAATATTTTGAAAAAAAGCGAAAGCGCCATTCGCCGTTGAGGCTGTGGAGGCGTGGACTGCAAGCACCTGTTTCAAAGGGAAAGCGCAGCGCGTCGCAGCGCGATTCAAACGGAAAAAGGCTGGCGCGCGGCGGCTCTGCGCCCTCAAGAGGACGGGAGGGCGCTTCCCAGAAGCGACGGGTATCGCAAAAAGACACGGCACACACCTCTTTGACCTTATACTATGTGATAAGTATATCAGCGGGCGAGAAAACTTGCAACTCTCGCACAAAACATTGTAAAAAAACAGGACACGCAGCCGCGGAGTCAAAAAACAGAACAAACGGACCCTGTCCGCTGCTCCGGCTTACAGGCACGCGAGGCTCAAATAACGCAAGAGGCCGGCGAACGGCTGCACCGTGAAATGTAAAGTGCTTATAGTTGAAATTGCGGACAAAAAGACAAAAAAGAGACATTGCGCGGACGCCTTGCACGGGTTATAATTAGAACAACAGAATATCGCATATGGAGGAGAGAGCATGGAGGGAGACCGTTTTGAGCAGTTCGGAAGGAGGACGCACTCGGGGGAGCGCGCGCAGCTTGTGACGCCGCAGCCAGTGGCGTTTGAAAAGACGGCGTGCAGGCTGCGCGAGGAACGCTTTGAGGCGGCGAAAACGGAAAAGCCGATGGACTCCAAAGAGGAGCTTTACGCGGAGCTGGATAAGCTGCGCGTAAAATGTAAGCGGTTTCTTCGCGATTTGGCGCCAAAGCCTGAAAGCACAAGAAAAAAGCTTGAGATAAAGCGGTTCACGCTCGACGGGCAGGGCGAGATTGAGCTGCCATACTACGGCGGGCCGCTTGGCCGTGCGAAGCAGCGATATACCGCGGAGCTGAACGTCGTCGGGATAGACGGCCGGGCAGCCTATTTCTGCTGCAAGGGTGCGGATTACCGCGCGACGGTGCTGATAAACGGCGAATGCGCCGGGATACACGAGGGCTTTTTCGCGCCGTTTGAGTTTGAAATAACGGAGCTGCTGCGCGAGGGAGCAAATAAAATTGAGATTGTGCTCGAAAACGACTTTATCTTCATGGGCAACGGCGAGGGGGGCGAAAAGGATCCAAAGCTGATCCAGGGAGACAAGCTCTACGCCGCGACGGGGCTCGGCTACGACGATCCCTTGATCGGCTGGCACCATTGCCCGCCCGGAATGGGGATATACGGCGAGGTGTACGTCGAGCTGCGCGACAGGCTGCACATTTCGGATCTCTACGTCCGGCCGGAAACGGAGGCGGAGCGTGCGACGGCGTGGATAGAGGTTGAAAACACAGGCTACGAGACGATACCGGTGCGGTTCGATATTTCGGTCTATGGGCAGAACTTTGAGGAAACCGTGACGGAGCACGAGACGGTGGAGCCTAAGCTCGGAGAGCTTGCGCTGAATGCAAAGCATGGCAAAAACGTCTATAAGATACCCGTCGCAATGCCGGATGCGCGGCTGTGGGAGCCGGACGCGCCATATCTCTATCAGATGCAGGTGCGGCTGACGCAGGACGGGCGGCTCTGCGACACGGCGGCGCGCCAGTTCGGCATGCGCAGCTTCACGCAGGACACCGAGGCCGAAACCAAAGGCATGTTCTATCTCAACGGCAAAAAGATACGGCTGCGCGGCGCGAACACGATGGGCTTTGAGCAACAGGACGTGTTGCGCGGCGATTTTGACCGGCTCGTTGACGACATACTGCTTGCAAAGCTGTGCAATATGAATTTTTGGCGGATAACCCAACGTCCGGTGCAGCAGGAGGTATACGACTGCTGCGACAGGCTTGGACTGATGACGCAGTGCGATTTTCCGCTGTTCGGCGTGATGCGCCGCACCAAGCTCGCCGAGGCGGTGAAGCAGGTGGAGGAGATGGTGCGGCTTGTGCGCAGTCACCCCTGCAACGTCGTGATAACCTACATCAACGAGCCGTGGGCGGACGCCAACCACGAGCCGCACCGACATATGCTGCGCGACGAGATGGAGGTTTTCTTCGAGATATGCGACCGCGTGGTGCACTACAATGCACCCGGCTGCGTGATCAAGCATGTTGACGGCGACTTTGACCCGCCTACGCGCGACTCGATGCCAGACCTGCACTGCTATACGCTGTGGTATAACGGCGGCCAGCTCGATTTTGGCATGTTATATCGCGGCTTTGAGCAGGAGGTAGCGCCGGGCTGGTTCTACGGCTGCGGCGAATACGGCGCAGAGGGCATGGATTTCCCGGAGGTTATGCGCAGGTATTATCCGAAGGAGTGGTTGGCGGAGCCGCTGGACACCTCGAGGATAATCACCGCGCAGTCGAACGCGCTGCACGGCTCTTTCATCGATACGCCGGAGACGCTTGAGGAGTGGTCGGCGGCGACGCAGCGCCATCAGGCGTTCACCGCGCGGATAATGACCGAGTGCTATCGCCGGGATCCGCGTGTCGTCTCCAACGCGATACATCTCTTTATCGACGCATGGCCGGACGGCTGGATGAAGGCGATAATGGACTGCGAGCGCACGCCCAAGCCCGCCTATTTCGCCTATCGAAACGCGCTTGCACCGGTGCTGATAAGCCTGCGCAGCGACCGCTTCACCTGTTACGAGGGTGAGACGGTCAGCGTCGAGACGTGGGTCTGCAACGATACAAACGAGCCGTCTGCGGACGGCTGCCGAGTGATATACGAGCTTTATCGCAGCGGCAAGCCGTTCATGCGCGCCGAAAACAGCGTCGTCTACGGCGGCTGCACCTCCGACTATGTGGGAAGCGCCGAGTTCGCCGTGGAAAACGTGAACGACCGTGAAAAATGCACGCTGCGCGCGCTGCTCGTGAAGCCGAGCGGAGAAGCTATATCCGTCAACACCTTTGATTTTGAGGTGTTTGCGCGTCGCGAGGTGCGGATACGCGACGATATCGTCATAATAAACTCGCTGGAAAACGGCGAGCACGAGATAGCGGGCGAGAAGGTTACGGTGTCGGACTGCCCTCATGCTCCAACATACTTCCTCTCGCGCAAGACGGGTCACCCCGTCGTGGAGGACTTTGAGCCGGAGGATTTCCGTATGTGGTATGATGCGCAGCGCGACCGGCTGACGCCAATAGCGAGCCGGTGTTTCCGCGCAGAGGGATTCAGGCCAATACTCATCTGCAACGGAAGCCTCGACCCGTGGATCGTCGCGGGCGAAAAGCTGTATCAGGGCAGGCGATATGTAATCTGTCTGGCCGAGCTGCGGCGCGAGAATCCGATCGCGGAGCGCTTTCTCCAGGCGCTTTATGATAAGCTATGAACTTGAAGGGATGGGATAAAATGGATATTGGCAGAGACAAGTGGCTTGGGAATCTACCGGATCCGTTCATGGGTGCGGACGGCAGGCGGATGACGTCTATCGAACAGTGGCCCGAGCAGCGCAGAACGCTGATCGGGAAAACGGTTCCGCTGCTCTACGGCGGTATGCCGCCAAAGCCGGAGGTTTTCCGGCTGACCTACCTTTTCAACTGGCACAATCGGCTCTATACCTACCTCATCGAGGCGGGCACGCGGGAAAAGACGGTGCAGCTCAAGCTCCAGCTCTTTGTGCCGGAGGGAGATGGGCCGTTCCCGGTGGTGCTTGACGGAGACGGATGCTGCCACTACATGAACGACGATGTTATCAAAATGATAAACGACCGCGGATATATCGCGGCAAAATTTGACCGCACGGAGCTTGCCAAGGACAACTACGGCGACTCCTCCCGCGATCTCGGGCTTTACACCGTCTATCCGGAGCTGAGCTTCGGCGCGCTCGCGGCGTGGGCGTGGGGCTATCACCGCTGCGTGGACGCGTTTGAGAGGCTTGACCTCGTGGACAGCGGCTGTGTCGCGATAACCGGCCACTCCCGCGGTGGGAAGACGACGCTGCTTGCCGCCGCCACCGACGACCGCATCCTCTTCACGCAGGACAACTCATCCGGCGCGGCGGGCGGCGGCTGCTTCCGCTACGAGCAATACGCCGATCCGGAATACGTCAAAAAATTCGCGCTCGAGGACGACCGCAGCGAGCGCCTCGCCGACCTGCTTGGACCGGTGCCGTACTGGCTCGGCCCGGATATGCCGGGATATGTCGGGCGCGAGACGGAGCTTCCGTTCGACCAGCACTTTCTCAAGGCGGCAGTCGCGCCGCGCTGGCTGCTGCTCAACAACACCCTCGACGACATCTGGGCCAACCCCAACGGCGCATATCAGACCTATCTCGCGGCAAAAGAGGTTTATGCCTTCCTCGGCGCGGAGGATCATATCGCCTCGGTCTATCGCTACGGCACGCACTATCACCGTCCGGAGGATTTTCTCGTATTCCTCGATTTTATCGACTGCGCGCGGCAGGGGCGCAGATTCCTGCGAGACAACTCGGCGCTGGCGATAGATATGCCGAGGCTGTATAGCTGGGGCGAGTGAGAAAGGTGAAAACGCGATGAACAATAGAATAGTCATGCTTTTTTGAGGCGATGTCTGCACCGTCAGGCGGCGCGACATATGCACGGGGGAGAGAGCCGCCGAGACGATGGCCGGAGTGTGCAGCCGCGCCGAAAAGGCGGATTTTTCCATTGCCAAACTCGCGAGTGTCCGCTGATACGCGAGGGAGAGGCGCGGCCGATTGTCAAATCCGGTGCGGCGCTGCTCGGGCCTCCCGAGAGCGTGGAGCTGCTGCGCGCCGGCGGCTTCGGATATGTCTGCCTTGCGAACAACCACCTCGGCGACTACGGCGCCGCAGGCATCCGCTCGACGCTGCGTGTGCTCGATGAAAGCGGCATAGGCTATTTTGGCGGGGGGAGAAGATATCGAGCGGGAGTACAGGCCGTTGCGGCCGGAGAAAAACGGCGTTCGAGTATCGGTCGTGACGGCTTGCGGCAACGAGTTCGCGTCGCAGGCCCGATACGCCGGGTGCGCCGTGCGATAGCGGAGGAGCGGGAGCGCTCCGATTTTGCCGTCGTCTATTATCACGGCGGCACCGGGGACTATCCTTTCCCCGCGCCGAACGCTGCGGAGAGGTACCGGCTGTTTATTGATCTCGGCGCGGATGCGGTGATTGGCAACCATCCGCGCTGTATGTAGGTCACGGAATGTTACGACGGAAAGCCGGTGATATACAGCCTTGGCAACCTGTTTTTCCCGCCGGAGGAGCCGGTCGGGGAGCAGGCGCCGTGGAGCTCCGGTTGCCTTGCGGAGCTGAAGCTCGAAAAGGGTGCGCCGCCGTCGTTCATACAGGCAAGCGCGACGACAGCCCCACGCTGCTTTTGGGCCGCGAGGAGGAGCGGGTGCGCAGTTATCTCGACGAGTTGTCCGCGCCGATAGCGGACGGACGGGAGCTTAATGCGCTGTTCGAGGGCTGGAGCATAATAACAGGGCCGCTTTATGCGGGGCTGCTCGCTCACGGCTACTGCGGAGAGGACGCGGAGCCCTATGCGTCGGCGCACATCCTCAACGATTTTAGCTGCGAGGCGCGCGCACCTTTTAAAGACTCTGTTCCGGCTACAATATGAGGGGCGCGTTCCGGAGGCGGAAAAAGCGTGTACAGGTCGAGAAATTTCTAAAGGTTCCGCCGGAATAAAAGAAACGCCGTCTGCTGCTGCGGGCGGCGTTTACTTTGCGGGGAAAATGTGGTATCATTAATATGTAACAAAGCAAAGGAGGCTGAGAATATGGAAAATGCGAAGAAAATAGCGGTGATAACCGGCGCGTCCAGCGGCATGGGGAGACGCTTTGCCGAGACGATAGGCGAATACGGCGAGCAGCTCGACGAGGTATGGGTCGTCGCGCGGCGGCTCGAACGGCTAAAGGAGCTGAAAACGCCATATCCAGTGCGCGCGTTGCCGATGGATCTGACCGACCGGGGCGCGTTTGACGAATATGAGCGGCTGCTCGCGCAGGAAAAGCCGGAGGTACGTTTGCTGATAAATTGCAGCGGCTATGGCCGTTTCTGCGCAAGCTTCGACACGCCGCTCGACGGCAATCTCAATATGCTCGACCTCAACTGCGGCGCGGTGGTGGCGATGTGTCAGCTAACCTCGCCATATATGAGCCGCGGCGCGCGGATAATGAACATCGCTTCTGTCGCGGCGTTCCAGCCTATACCGTACATCAACGTCTATGCCGCGACGAAGGCGTTCGTGCTCAGCTTCAGCCGCGCGCTGAACCGTGAGCTGCGCGGGCGCGGAATCAGCGTGACGGCGGTCTGCCCGTTCTGGACAAAAACGGAATTTTTCGACCGAGCCATCGAAAAGGACAAAAACCCGATTGTCAAAAAATATACCGCAATGTATGAGCCGGATCAGATTGTACAGCGCGCGTGGCGAGACCTGAAGCGCGGACGGGACGTCAGCAAGTTCGGCTTTGTCGCACGCTTTCAGGCGGCGCTCGCCAAAATATTGCCGCACAGCTTCGTCATGACCTATTGGATGCGCCAGCAGAAGCTGAAGTGACGGCTGGCGGCGATGAGCAGGAGCCTCGGATACCCGGAGAAAACCTCAGTCCTTATCGGAGCCTTCATTATTGAGTGGGAGCGGCAGTGGGCCGGCGGGTATCTGTCGATGGAAAAGCCGCGTTGCGCTCCGGCGGCGAAAAACACATGGCTGAACAATAAATGCGAAAAGGCGTCTCATTTTCTGTGAGACGCCTTTTCGCGCGGCGGGTTGAGGGTATATCGGGCCGGAATTTTGTTCGGAGAAAACGTCAGCAGTCAATGCCGAAGCGGACGAAAGCGTAGCGCTCGCGGAAGCGGCTGCACCGGCCGTGTCTCCACTGGCTCTCGAAGCTGAAGGTGTTGGGGCCGACGCCGTAGGGCTCGGGATCGACGCAGTGGTGCGGGCCAAGCAGATTGCGGTTGGAGTTGGTCAGCCGCAGGACAAGCTCGTTGTCGCCCTCAGTCAGATAGTCCGCAAGGTCTATGCTGCGCGCGAACATCAGCCGTCCGGCGTGGACGCCGTTGACGAAAACCTCGCAGACGGCATAGCGTCCGGGCAGATCGAGCAGCGTGGCGCCGCCGCGCCTGTAGCTGACGGTGGTTTTAGCTGTGATGGTTCCGGCGAAGAAGGGGTAGCCGTCGGAGGTTATATCGCGCAGGTCGACGGTGTTTTTCTGCGGGACGAGGCGGAAACCGCCCTCGCAGCAGAGGCTGTTCCTGACGTCCGGAACGAGCGGCAGCGATGCCACGGCAAAATCGCCGTAGAGATAGACCGCCTCGACCTCGGTGTCGAAGCTCAGACAGTTGCGCAGGCTCTCGGAGCCGCCGCCGTAGAGCACCTCGTATACGTATTCGCGCTGATGATAACCGAAGGTGAAGATCAGCTCGTTGTGTCCCTCGCGGACAAGGGGCGCGATATCGGCAGTGAGGAAGCTGCGGTCGAGCCACCACGGAGCGCCGAGGTCAAGCGCGTGTCCGTTGACAGAAACGCTCTTGTATTTGAGCGGCTCGGCGCAGACGCGCAGCGTCTTGGGGAGAAAACCGGCGTCAAAGGAGAATTGCAGCGAGACGTCGCCCTCAAAGCGCTCCTGAAGCAGCTCGTCGCGGATGCGCTCGATCGGGCGCTCCTCGCTGAAGCCGCCGCCGTTCAGGCTGACGCGGGCGCGGTCGAGCGTGAGGGCGTTGACCGGCTTTTCGGCAAGCTCAAAGTCGCCGAGACGTATCGCCCTTGCGCGGGGCTGAAGGACGGAGGAGGGCTGCTCGTCGGTTTCGATGAGCAGGTGAGACTGGGAATCGGCGAAGTCGAGCCGGAGCCGAAGAGAGTCTCCACAGCGCTCGCCGTAGACGGGCCTTGCTTCAAGCGTGAGGAGGTCAAGCTCGCTGACGCCCCTGAAGCCGTCGAGACGGACAAAAACGCCGTCAATAGCGCTGTGCGAGAGGGAGGTGAGGTAGACTATGCGTCCCTCGCCGGTTCTGCGCAGCATCATTTTGATATCGGGCAGCGGAGCTTGAGGAGAAGCGGAGGCGCGCACTGCGACGGGGCAGGAGGCCTTGATATCGTCGAAGCCGCAGGTGGAGCGCAGCCAGCCGTTGTCGGCGGGAGCGCCGTCGATGCAGGCGGGCGCGGGGCCGTATAGCCAGACGCGGCCGCCGTTTGCGATAAATTCACGCAGCAGTGCGGCGGTGGAGGAATCGAGGGTGTCGCAGACGGGAACGACGACCTGCGAATACTCGCAGAGCCCGACGCGCAGTCTGTCGCCGCTTACGCTCGCGTGGCGCGCCATCATCCACTCGTCGCCGAGGTGATAGGGCACCTGATATTCGCCGAGCAGCTCGATAAGCCCGGAGAGCGAGCGTTCAAGGTGCTCGAAGCGTTTGCCGGAGCCGCTGCGCTTGTACCACATCCATGCGCTGTGGTTCGGATGGATGACGAGCGTCTCGGCAAGCTCGTTCCCCTGCGCGAGAATATAGCCGAGATTGCGAAAATATTCGTTAAATTCGCCAAGCGCCTTTTGCCACGGCAGGTGCTCGGAGTAGTTGGCGGGGTAGTCGCGCTTGCGCTGTCCGCGGATGGAGTAGGGATAGAGGTGCCAACACATCAGGTTGACGCCGCCGGCGTATTGCAGCTCGGCGATATTTTTCAGCTCGTTCGGGGAGACGTCCCAGCCGCAGCAGGCGAACATCTCGGAGAGCGCCATCCTTTTGCCAAGCTGCGCGCAGACCGAGCCGAGCTGGCGCGGGCCGAGGTCGTTGACAAGATTGCGGCCGAGATAGTCGATGCCGGGGAGCTGCTCATACTCATAGAACGGCATGACGCCGCCGCAGCACAGCATCTGGCCCTCGAGTGAAAACTCCTCGATTGCGTGGCCGGTCAGCTTTGCGCCGTTCTTCTCGCACCATTCGCCAAGCTGCTTTGGAAACGCCGTGATAAACAGCTCATGCAGCATTTTGTAGTAGCGGTAGCGGAACTGCTCCGCGCCGTCGAAATCAAGGAACAGCGCCGCAAGCCCGTCGAAGATATCCTCGCCGTAGCGGCGGCGGTACTCGTCCGGCAGCGTGTTGGACCACGTTGTGCCCCAGCGGTAATACTGCGGCTCGTCGGTGAAGAAGCCGGGCATAGTTTCGGATATGCCCACCCTTTCCCTATAGGTCTCGTAGGTGTGGTCTATGAATTTGCGCACAATTTTTGCATCGAGGGTATCGACATAGCTGGGGTCGTAGCCCTGACGGACGACGTAATAGCTCCCCTTGCCCTCATCGCCGTTTACGCGGACGCATTTGCCGTCCCGCAGCATGTAGACACCGACTATAGGGTCGCCACTGCCGGTTTGTCCCATGTGCAGCATTGGCTTTCCGCTCGGCGCGTCGGGATAGCGTTCGGAGGTCTCGACGGTGAGAAAGGTCGCCCAGTTGGCGGGATCCTTCAGCAGCTCGCCGCCGCCGAAGCCGCTCGGCCAGCCGTTTTCGTCGTAGCACCATGCCGTCATGCCCAGCTTTCCCGCCTCGTCCACGCTTGTGCGCACGGCGTCAAACCATTCGTCGGAGAAATATTCTGTGTCAAGTCCGGTGCGCGCGTGCATGAATGCGCCGCCCATGTTGATCTCACGCATGTTGCGGAGCTGGCGGCGCAGCCCCTCCTCTTCAAGCCGGTCGTTCCAGCTCCAGAACGGGATCGCGCCGTACTCGCCGGAGTGCTCGCGAGTGCTTTGGATAAGCTTTTCCATTTTTCTGTGTTCCCCTTGCTTGACGTTTTGAATATACTATTTGTAATTTACAGCAGTGAAAATCCGCTGAGTATCTCGTTTTGAGTCAGATAAGGCAGCGCCCGTTCAAACATTACGCCGTAGCGGGTGTCGGTGGAATAGCTGAAGGTGGTCTTGATTGCGATTTCGAGAAAACGGGTGGCGCGCACCATCGCGAGCGGCAGGCTGTCGCCCTGCATCAGGCCGCCGGTCAGCACGGCGGCAAAGATATCGCCGGTGCCGGGATAGGACACCGGGACGTAGTCACAGCCGACATACCAGAATTTTCCGCTCTCCTTGTCGTAGCCGATATTTGCCATTTCGCCTGCGGCCATCTCTGCGCCGGTTATCACGATGAGCCGCGGTCCCATCTCGCCGAGCCGCGCGAGGACGCTTTTGGCCTGAGTGCGCGTCAGCGGGGAGTGGATGAGCTCCGCGCCGAGCAGCATCGACGCTTCGGTTGTGTTCGGCGTTATCACGTCGGCGACGTGAACCAGCTCCTTCATTCTTTCGCGCATTTCGGGGGTATAGGTGCGGTAGGGTTTGCCGTGGTCGCCCATGACGGGATCGACGACGGCGAGGGCGTTTGGATACGCAGCATAGAAGTCAAGGCAACTGTCGATCTGCTGCTGTGAATTGAGGAAGCCGCTGTATACGCAGTCAAAATCGATGTTTATGCGCCTGTAGTGTTCGAGACATGGCTCGATGAAGTCGGTCAGGTCGCGCAGGGCGACGTCGCCGAGCCCGCCGGTGTGCGTCGAGAGCACTGCCGTCGGAACCGGGCACACCTGCACGCCCATCGCCGACATCACCGGGAGAATCACCGCTATCGAGCAGCGCCCGAAGCCGGAGAGGTCGTGTATCGCCGCAACCCGCAAAAGTTTGTCGTGTCTGCCATCCATCAAAAAAACCTCTTTTTAGCAAGTTATATCCAGATTATATCAATTATCCGCCGGAAAGTCAACCGCGAAGCGGGCTGAAGCGGAAACAGCATCGGCGCGAACATGTTGTAATATATCCCCGGATCTGGTATAATGGGGATTGTTATAATGGTGTCGGAGGCGTTTTTGGGAAAATGGGTATTATGAAGCGGCTTACGGGAGGCAGGGGCGATATCGACATGACGCGCGGAGGCATTGCGCGTCATCTCATTGAATTTGCCATCCCGCTGCTAATCGGGAACATATTCCAGCAGCTCTACAACACGGTGGACACGTGGGTGGTCGGAAACTATGTCAGCAACGAGGCGTTTTCAGCTGTAGGCACGGTGGGGCCGATAATCAATATGCTGATCGGCTTTTTCATGGGCTTTTCCAGCGGCGCTGGCGTCGTGATCTCGCAATATTACGGCGCAAAGCGCTATGATAAGGTCCACGACACCGTCCATACCGCGATGCTGATGACGCTGGGGCTGGGGGTCCTCTTTACGGCGCTCGGCATCACGATGATACCGTTTATGCTCAAGCTGATGAAAACGCCGCAGGAGGTCAAGCCGGAATCGACGGCGTATCTGACTATCTACTTCGCGGGAATAATTGGCCTGTTAATATACAATATGGGCGCAGGGATACTGCGAGCCGTCGGCGATTCACGGCGTCCGTTCTACTATCTCGTCGTCGCCGCAGTCATAAATACGGTGCTCGATCTCGTTTTTGTTATTGTTTTCGATATGGGCGTCAGCGGGGTTGCGTTGGCGACGGTAATCGCACAGGGGATATCGGCGACGCTGGTCGTTTTCGAGCTTATGACGACCGATATGTGCGTCAGGCTGCGGCTGCGCGACCTGAGGATAGACCGCGAAATGCTGATAAAGACGGTGCGGATCGGCCTGCCTGCGGCGCTACAGATGGCCGTGACCTCCTTCTCGAACGTGTTCGTCCAGTCGTATATCAACCACTTTGGCCCGGACTGCATGTCCGGCTGGACGGCGTATTCCAAGATAGACCAGCTCCTGTTCCTGCCGATGCAGTCTTTGGCGTTGGCCTCCACGACCTTTGTCGGGCAGAATCTTGGCGTGAACGACGAGCGCCGCGCACGCCGGGGCGCAAATATCGCGTTCCTGATGTCGATAGCCTCGACGCTGCTGCTCATGGCGCCGGTCATGCTCGCGGCGCCGCGGCTGATAGAATTTTTCAACGACAAGCCGGAGGTTGTGGGCTACGGCACGATGATGCTGCGTTACATCACGCCGTTCTACGTGCTCTGCTGCTTCAACCAGATCTATTCCGGCGCATTGCGCGGCTCCGGCAACAGCCGCGCGCCAATGGTGTTCATGCTGCTCTCCTTTGTGGCGTTCCGCCAGTGCTATCTCTACGTGACGACGCATTATATATCCAACACGACGCTGCCGGTGATAATGAGTTATCCTGCGGGCTGGCTTGTGTGCAGCGCGGTAACGCTCGTCTATTACCTCCGCCATCCCCTCTCCGGCAGAGGCGTTGTGGAGGGCTCCGGGCCCGCCGCGGCGCGGGCGTAGCGGACAGACAAGACCGGCTCCGGCGCAATCGTCCTGATTGCGGCGGGGCCGGTCTTTCGCGTCGGTTTATCAGAGAAACTGCGCCTCGAACATTTCGCGGTAGAAGCCGCGCTTTGCCATCAGCTCGTCGTGGGTGCCGGTCTCGACTATGCGTCCGTCGCGCACGACGAGTATCATATCGGCGCTCCGGATGGTGGAGAGGCGGTGCGCGATGACAAAGCAGGTCTTGCCGTCCATGATGCGGCGCATCGCGGTCTGTATGCGGCGCTCGGTGCGGGTGTCGACGTTGGAGGTGGCCTCGTCGAGAATGAGCAGCTTGGCGTCGATGAGCATTGCGCGCGCAATGGTCAGGAGCTGCTTTTGCCCCTTGGAGATGTTGCCGCCGTCGTCGTCAAGTACGGTGTCGTAGCCGTCGGGCAGGGACTCGATAAAGTCGGCGATACCGGCTCTGCGGCAGGCCTCGGCGACCTCCTCGCGCGTTGCGGATTCCTTGCCGTAGGCAATGTTTTCGTAGACGGTGCCGCCGAACAGCCACGTGTCCTGAAGCACCATCGAATAGGCGTGGCGCAGGCTGGAACGGGTGACGGAGCCGGTCGGCATACCGTCAAGGGTTATGACGCCGCGCTGCGGATCGTAAAAGCGCATGAGCAGGTTGATGATCGTGGTTTTTCCTGCGCCGGTCGGCCCGGCAATAGCGACGAGACTGCCCGCGGGGACGCTCAGGCTCAGGCCGCGGATGACCTCAATGCCGTCGATATAGCTGAAATCGACGTTTTCAAGGGCGACGTCACCGCTCACCTCATCCAGCTCGAACGCACCGGGAGTGTCCTCGCGCTCGGACGGCTCGTCGAGCAGGCGAAAGACGCGCTCCGCTGCGGAGATGGCGGATTGCAGGTCTCCGATGATATTTGCGATCTCGTTGACGGGGCCGGCGAACTTGCGGGAATAGAGCACGAAGGAGGATATGCCGCCGATTCCGAGCTTCCCCGCGAGATACAGCAGCGAGCCGAACACGCCTGCAAGCGACAGCGCGAGGTCGTTGACGAAGCCGACGGTCGGGCCGGTTATCCTGCCGTAATATTCCGATTTGAAGAAGGCGGTTATCGCGGCGTTGTTGAAGCTCTCAAAGCGGCCGCAGGTGACGTCCTCGCGGTTGTACGCCTTGATGGTGCGCTGGCCGGTTATCATCTCCTCGACAAAGCCGTTGAGCTCGCCGTATTTTTTGGAGCGCTCGCGGAACAGCGGGCGGGTACGCGAGGTTATATAGCGCACGAGCGTGACCGAGAGGGGAAAGGTAACGACAAATACCAGTGAGAGGAGCGGCGAGATCGTCAGCATCATCACAAACGAACCGGCTATAGTGACAGCGCTTGAAAATATCTGCACGATATCGCTGGAGAGGGAGGTGTTGATGGTGTCCACGTCGTATGAGACGCGGCTGAGCACGTCGCCGGTCTGGCTGCGGTCAAACCAGCCGACGGGCAGCGATGCAAGCTTCTCGAAGATGTCGCGGCGCATGTTATAGACGGCGTTCTGGCTGATTCTTATCATAAGCAGCGAGAGTGCGTAGGAGAGCGCCGAGGACAGGACGTAGCAGCCGGTCATGGCAAGGCAGCAGCGCAGCACGCCGGGAATATCGACCGCGCCGCGTCCCGGCACGATGAGGTCGATGGCTTTGCCGGAGAGCGCGGGGCCTGCCAGCGCCAGCGCGTTTCCGGAGATGGATATGACTATCGCCGCCAGCAGCGCCCAGCCGTCGACATGCAGCAGATAGCGTATGAGCCGCGCGAGCACTGCGCGCCTGCGCCCGGTGAATATCCCTGACGCCTTGTCTTTACCGCTCAATTTCGCCGCCTCCCATCTGCACCTCGTAGGTCTCGCGGTATATCGGGCAGCTTTCCATCAGCTCGTCGTGCCGCCCGATACCGGCGATGTGTCCGTTTTCGAGGACGATGATGCGCCCGGCGCGCATTATCGAGCTGACGCGCTGTGCAATGATGATGTTGGTTGAGACCGTCTTTGTGTCAAGCTTGCCGCGCAGCTCGGAATCGGTGATATAGTCGAGGGCGCTCGAGCTGTCGTCCAGCAGGAGTATATCCGGCTCGCCCGCAATAGCGCGCGCTATCATAAGCCGCTGCTTCTGGCCGCCGCTGAAGTTTGCTCCCTTTATGGCGACCTCGGCGTTCATATCGTCTACGAACTCGGCGGCGCAGGAGATATCCAGTGCGCGTTCGAGCTGTCCGGAGGAGAGCGCGCGGTCAAAGTCGAGATTTTCGGCTATTGATCCGGCGAAGAGGATGTCGTTCTGGAACACCACGCCGAAGCGACTGCGCAGCGCGGAGGCGCTCAGCCCGGAGATATCGTGGCCGTGGAGATAAATTTTGCCGGAATCGGGCGAATAGAACCGCAGCAGCAGGCGCAGCAGCGTCGATTTGCCGGAGCCGGTGGCGCCAATGACGCCAAGCGTTTCGCCGCAGCCGATTTCAAACGAGACGTTTTCGATGGCAAAGCCGCTTCCGGGATAACGGAAGGATACGCTTTCAAAGCGGACGGCGGGCGCGGACGGGTCAAAGCCGTCGAGAGAGTCTCCGGAATTGAGGAGTGGCTCCGCGGGACAGTCCAGCACCTCAAAGATGCGTCCGGCGGACGCGGAGGCGCGAGAGAACATGCTGAACAGGCGCGTCACGGCGAGCAGGGAGTTGAAGATCATCGTGATATAAGAGAGAAACGCGACGATCTTGCCGACTTCGGCGAGTCCTGCGTTCACTCGTTGAGCGCCCGCGAATATGACCGCGACGAGCGCCAGATTAAGCACGACGCTCATCAGCGGGTCTACGCCGGCCAACGTGCGTCCGGCGGAGCGTTCGGATTCGGTTAGGCGACGGTTCTGCACATTGAAACGGCGTTTTTCGTATTCGCCCTTTGAGAGCGCCTTGACGACGCGAACTCCGGTCACGTTTTCACGAACGACGCGCAGCATATCGTCGCCGGTTCGGCGCGCCTGCTTATACAGGCGCACGCCGCGCCGGGAGAGCAGCACCGTTATCACCGCCATGGGCGGCATCGCCGCAAGCATGATAAGCGAGAGCACCGGGTCGAGCGTCAGCGTTATCACGATACCGCCGAGCATTATCATCGGCGCGCGCACGCCCATGCGCTGCACCACCCCGAGCATACGCTGGATCTCGTAGGTATCGGAGGTCAGGCGGGAGATGAGCGACGGGATGGTGAAGCGGTCGATGTCGCGCGCAGAAAGGCGTATCGTGCGGTTGAACAGGTCGCGGCGCAGCCGTTCGGTCGCGCTACCCGCGACATATGCAGAGATGCGGTTTGCCCAGATGTTGCACACAACCGTCAAAACGGCGCAGAGCAGCATACAGACGCCGAGCAGGATGACCGGCTTTGCGTCGCCGGTGGGCAGCACGTCGTCGATTATGCGGGCGAGTATCCACGGGATGAGTAGCTGCGAAAACGCGCCGAGCAGCTTGAGCGTAAGCCCGCCGCACATTTTCCGGAAGTCGTGCTTCAGATAAAGAAAGGCTCGTTTCATGAGATTCTCCGGATAAAATCGGTTGAGGGGACGGGAAAGCGGCGCCTTGGCGTAAAGAAAAATAAAGGGCCGGAGGGTGTGTCCAAGGCCCTGCGCCCGTCGCGCAACGGAGCATGACCGCGGCGCACTTGTCCTGCGGTCGAGCACACATATATTATATAGGATATTGGGAGAAAATGCAAGCTGAGGGATGACGGGGCGGCAAAAAATCCGCCGGAGGGCATCCGGCGGAAAAATATGTAAAATATTGCATCAAAGAGTTTCGAGACGGCGCAGCTTTTGGTGGGCGTCACGGCAGGCCGCTTTGAGCTCCGGGTCGTCGGTGGAGTCCCTGACATACATGATATGCGAGACCGCCGATGCCCTGCCAAGCTCTCCGAGCGAGATCACCGCCTGCTTGCGCACCGCCATATCATTATCATGCGTCAGCGTCACGAGCGCGTTGTAGCTCTCGTCGTTCTTGATGAGCGCGAGGGCTTTTGCAGCGCCCGCGCGGATGGCGGAGTCCTTTTCGGACGCGAATTTTATCACCTTTCCGGCCTTCTGCTTTTCGCCAAGCTTCATGATCTTTTCTATTTTTTTCTCAATTGACATAGCTGCAATCCCTCCTGTAAAACAATTCAATGTGAACTGTTTTTGTGTATTATCATTATACCGCAGCGGATGAAATCAAATATTGATATAATTTTAAATTTGTGTTAAGATGTAGATGGTACGATTTTTGCAATCGAAAAAACGGAGAATAATACAATGAGGGAATTTGTCATAGGAAGAAATGACGCCGGGCAGCGTGCCGACAAGTTTTTGGGCAAGGCGGTGCCGCGGCTGCCTCAGACGCTGCTGCACAAATATCTGCGGATGAAGCGTATAAAGCTCAACGGCAAGCGCTGCGGCGCTGCGGACAGGCTCAATGAGGGCGACGTGATTAGTCTGTATGTCAACGATGAATTTTTTGAGGACAGCAGGGCGTATCCGTTCCTGTTCGCGCCGGCGCAAGTGAATATCGTTTACGAGGACGAGAACATCCTGATAGCCGACAAGCCCGCCGGGCTGATAGTTCACGAGGACGCGGACGAGAAGTACGACACGCTCATAAACCGCATCTGCCGGGTGCTCTACGAGCGCGGCGAGTACGATCCGGAGCGGGAGAATTCATTTGCTCCGGCGCTGTGCAACCGCATCGACAGGGGCACCTGCGGGATGGTCATCGCGGCGAAAAACGCCGAGGCGCTGCGGATACTCAACGAGAAGATCCGGCTGCGGGAGCTGGACAAGCGCTATATCTGCATCATAACTGGCCACATCACACCGGAAAAGGGGCGGCTGAGCGGTTATCTGCTCAAGGACTGCGAGAGCAACCGGGTTACGGTATCGCAGGGGCGGCGGGAGGGCGCAAAAACGGCGCTCACGGAATATCGCGTGCTGCGGCGGCTGGATGGATGTGATCTCGTCGAGGCAAGGCTGATAACGGGCCGCACTCACCAGATCAGGGCGCAGTTCGCACAGGCCGGACATCCGCTGCTTGGCGACACGAAATACGGGCGGCTCGATCCGCACACGAAGCTGCGGACGCAGGCGCTTTGCTCATACAAGCTGCGGTTCAGCTTTTCGGCGGGAGAAACGCACGGACTGCTGGATTATCTCGATGGCCGCGAATTTACTGTCGACACCGAGGCTTTTTTGGCCAAATATCTCCCTCCCTCCGCGCAAGACCGGCAGAAGCAGCCGCGACGGACAACGTCAGCAGGATAATCGCGGCGCGGGCAGATGGAGTGGAGCTCGGTAAAGCCCGGAGACGGCTGACAAAAAATCTCTCAAAATGGCGAAGTTATCCTGTTTGTCTGAATATAATGGCATATAATGATTTTCGGATGTGATGGGATGAGAGGGAGAAAGCGTTTTGCGGCGGCGCTGATAGTGCTTGGCTGCGCGCTGCTTGCGGCGGTGTTGACGTTGGATGCGCGGCTGCGTCCGATAGTGCGGGCGATGGCGGCGTATCAGGCGCAGGCGGCGGCGACTGAGCTTATCGAGCGCAGCGTGCGCAAGGTGCTGGAGCGCGATGACGTCCGCTACGACGGGCTGGTGGAGCTGGCGCGCGGGAGCGACGGGCGCATCGAGGCCATACGCGCCGACGCCGTTGCGATAAACCGGCTGAAGGCGGAGATAACGCTGGAGATATCAAGGGCGCTTGCGGACAGAAAAGCCGCTGCGACGAGAGTTCCGGCGGGAACGCTGACAGGGCTGATGCTGCTGGCGGGCAGAGGGCCGGAGGTCGAGATTCGCATAGTGCCCGCTGGCTACGTCCGGGCGGAGCTGCAGAGCGGCCTTGAAGCGGCGGGGATAAACCAGACGCGTCACACGCTGTCGCTGGCGATAACTGCGGAGCTTTTGGCGGCGCTGCCCGGCTTTAATGTGCCGGCAACGGCCAATACGAGCTGCGTTTTGGCGGAAACTGTGATGATAGGCGAGATACCGGAGGTGTATCTTTCGCCGTGAAATAACGTTGAATACTAATTTTCGGAGGAAATATGGACAGAACGGAATGCGAGGCGCGCGCACGGGAGCTGCGCGAAAAACTCAACCACTACGGCTATCTCTACTATGTCCTGGACGACCCGGCGGTCTCGGACTACGAATATGACATGCTCTACCGTGAGCTGGAGAGGATCGAGAGCGAATATCCGGAGCTGCAAACGCCGGATTCGCCGACGCTGCGTGTGGGAGGCAAGGGCTTCAACAGCTTCGAGCAGGTGAGGCACGAGGTGCGGATGGAGAGCCTTCAGGATGTGTTCGACATGGATGAGGTGCGGGAGTTTGACCGGCGGCTGCGCGACAGCGGCGAGGAGCCGGAATATATAGTCGAGCCGAAGATCGACGGCCTGTCCGTCTCGCTGGAATATCGCGACGGCGTATTGGTGCGGGGCTCGACGCGCGGCGACGGCGATACCGGCGAGGATGTCACCGAAAATCTGCGAACCATCGCCGCGGTGCCGCTGGCGCTGCGGGAAAGGCCGGCTTTTCTCGAGGTGCGCGGCGAGGTCTATATGCCGCTGAGCAGCTTTGAAAGGTTGGTGGCAAGGCAGGAGGACGCGGGCGAAAGGCCGTTCAAAAATCCGCGCAACGCCGCCGCAGGCTCGTTGCGGCAGAAGGATCCGAGGATTACGGCATCGCGCAGGCTGAGTATATTTGTTTTCAACGTCCAGCGGATAGAGGGCGAGACGCTCGTCTCCCACGCACAGTCACTGGATTATCTCAAGCGGCTCGGCTTCAGGGTCATTCCGAGCTATGTCCGCTGTAAAAACGTGGAGGAGGTCTGCGCGGAGATCGCACGGATCGGCGATACGCGCGGCGAAAACGACTTTGACATCGACGGTGCCGTCGTCAAGGCGGACGATTTCGCGATGCGCGCGAGGCTCGGCTCGACGGCGAAGTATCCGCGCTGGGCGGTGGCGTTCAAATACCCGCCGGAGGAAAAGACGTCGAAGCTGCTCTCGGTTGAGGTCAACGTCGGCCGAACCGGCGCGATAACGCCGGTGGCGGTGTTCGAGCCGGTGACGCTTGCGGGGACGACGGTCTCACGCGCGTCGCTGCACAATCAGGACTTCATCCGCGCGATGGATCTCAACGTGGGCGACAAAATACTCGTGCGCAAGGCCGGCGAGATAATCCCGGAGGTTCTGGGCGTTGCGGAAAAGGGCGAAAACAGCGGATATTTCCGGCTGCCGGAGACCTGTCCCGCCTGCGGCTCCAAAACCGTGCGCGACGAGGACGAGTCCGCGCTGCGCTGCGTCAATCCCGACTGCCCGGTGCAGCTTTTGCGCAACCTCATCCACTTCGCCTCACGCGACGCGATGGACATCGAGGGGATGGGCGGCGCTATGGTTGAAAAGCTGGTGGCAAATGGACTGCTGCACTCCTGTGCGGACATATATACCCTCGAGCGCGAGGAGCTGGCCGGGCTGGACGGCATGGGCGAGAAGAGCGCGGACAACCTGCTGGCGTCGATAAGCAGGTCGAGATCGGCGGGGTTGGCGCGGCTGCTTTGCGCGCTGGGGATACGTGGGATCGGCCAAAAGGCAGCGGCGCTTCTGGCGGAGCACTTCGGTGATATCGACGCCGTGATGAACGCGAGACGCGAGGATATCGAGGCTATAGAGGGCTTTGGCGGCACTATGGCGCAGAGCGTCGTGGATTATTTCGCGTCTGCGCATGCCCGCGAGCTTATCGGACGGCTGCGTGCGCTCGGAGTCTCGACATCGCAGGAGCGGCGGGAGCGCGGCGAAAGCCTGAGGGGACTAACCTTCGTGCTGACCGGAACGCTGCCAACGATGACCCGCACGGAGGCGTCAAGGCTGATAACCGGCAACGGCGGAAAGGTCTCGTCGAGCGTTTCCAAAAAAACAAGCTATCTGCTTGCCGGGGAGGACGCCGGGAGCAAGCTGATCCGCGCAAACGAGCTTGGCGTCGCCGTCATTGACGAGAAGGGGCTGACGGAGCTGCTTCGGCGTTGACGGCAATGATGCGGACGCGAGGAAAAGGCTTAGGAGCACAGCGGGGCGACTCACAACAAGAAAACAGCGATTTATGGTATAAATGTGCGTTTTTGATAAATATAGTACTTGTTTTTTGGATTTTTGTGTGGTATAATCAATGTATTACGACGCGAAATGTGAAAAATGCAAATTAGCGTTAATATATTGATCGGCGGGGTGCTCGTGTGGAGATTAAGAACAGCGGTGGGATCAAAAATATCGTGTCGAGGTACCGGATGCTGTGGAGGCTGCTGCTGACGGTGTTCATGCTGATATGCCTGCCCACGATGATCGTCAACTGGCTGGCGCTCGGGAACATCTACGCCCGGACGGAGCGGCAGAATCGCGAGCTACAGGCCGGGAACGCACGGCGGCTGGCGGAATATTTTTCGATACAGCAAAACGAAATGCTCAGGATCATATACGACATGGAGTTCGATTCGGAGCTGATGCCGAACACCATCTCAGCGCACCGATACAACGTGATACCGGCGATATCGTGCGTAAACCGTTACAGCAGGATGCTGCCGCTGGCAAGCGCGGTGTACGTCTATTACCGCAACGGCAGATACGTGCTTGGGCCGAGCAGCCAGTTTCACCGGGCGTTTTTCACAAACAGCTTTACGGCCAGATACTCAGGCAGCGAGAGATTTGAGGAGAGTGTTGCGGAGGCGCTCGACGCGAATGACAACCGTGTGCGCTATATCGCCATCGACAATCCGCGGAACAGCCTGCGCAACGGGATGCTGGTCTGTCTGCCGGGGCGATTGAGAAGCGATCTTGACACCGTCGTGATGTTCCATATCAATTCATCCTCGCTTGCGAGCGCCTACTTTGGACAAAGCGGCAACGACGGCGTGGAGATGCTGATATTCGAGGGCGAAACGCTGCTTGTGACGACGGCAGGGGAGACGCGGCTCGGCGATTCGGAGGAGTTTGTTGAGCTGATGCGAACCGAGGGAAGCGCCAACGCCGACGTGAAATGCGGCGAGGAGGCTTTCTATGTGACCAAGGTATACGACGCCGCGACGGGGTTGAGCTTTGTTGTCTCCGCGCCGCTCGAGCATGTGACGGGCGCGGAAAGCGATATCAGGGACATAATCAACAAGATGACGCTTATCACCGCGGTGATGCTGATTATGCTTGCGGCGGTGACGGTCTACATAAACTACCGGCCGATAATGGAGGCGATGAACCGCATTGCGCCGGGCAGAGAGGGCAGGGGCGAAAAGGGCGAGATCACGACGATAATGGATACGCTCGACGACGTGATAACAATCAACGAGGAGATGAGCAGGACGATATCCGAGCGCGACATGATGGTGAGCGACTTTGTCATGCAGCGGCTGCTCGCCGGAAAGAGCGTGTCCGACAAGGATCTTGAGATCGTCCGGCTTTCTCGCCGCGATACCGACTTCTTCATCATAACGATTGTGGCAGAGATCAATTCTGCTCTGACGGCGGACATACGCGAGCAGCTTCTCATATCTCTCTCCGAGGGCTATTCCTGCCGCGCGATAATGACGCAATCCTTCTTTGAGGGGCAGACCATACTGCTGATAGCCGCAGGAGACGCCAGGCGGCCCGAGGTGAGCGGCTGCGTTGCCAAGGAGGTGCTGGATTTTATCGGCGACAGCGGCGTGAAGAAGCTGAAGCTCGGCGTCGGAACGGTCGAGAGCAAGCTGGAAAATATCCGCTCGTCCTATCTCAGCTCGCTCATAGCCGCCGATCAGGGCGAGGATCACAGCGTTTCGTTCTACGAGCAGGCGGTTCAGAACTTCAGCAGCTTTGAAAATTATCCCTCCGAAAAGGTGCTGCTGTTCCTGCAATACGTCAAGCAGGGCAACACCGAAAGCGCAAGGCAGGCGCTTGACGGGATATTCGAGCACATCGCGGGCAACATCTCGTCGTGGATGCTGGAGAGGTTCGTCTATAACGACATAGTCAACATGTTCGTTAAGACCGTCAACAAGCTGGGATATCCAATTGAAAACGACGCTATCGCGAAGCTGATGGCATTCTCAAACTCAGAAGACCTGAAGATGCAGATGGCGGAGCTGACCACCTGCGTCTGCGAAGAGGTGCGCCGCGAGCGCGATACCACCGACAAGCAGATAAGCGAGGCGGTGATCGAATACGTCAACGCCAACTGTCTGAACCAGGACATCAGTCTGGAGATGGCTGCGGATAATTTCGAGATGTCGATATATACGTTCAGCACGCTGTTCAAGAAGACGGTCGGCTCCGGCTTTCGCGAGTATATCGTGAAGCGGCGGCTCGACTGTGCGAAGGAGCTTATCCTCACGACCGACATGACTGTCAAGAGCGTGGCGGCACAGGTCGGCTTTGGCGATGTTTCGTATTTCATCCGCGTATTCAAGAATAACTTCGGCGTAACCCCGACGCAAATGAAATCCCGTCAGCATGCCACCGGCAGCGAGCAACGCCAGCAGGAATAATCGCGGCGGGCAATGCCGGCGATATGTCGGCGGCTCGGTCGTCCTGACGCTTCGCGCCGCGTGGACGGTATGCTATCGATTGCGCGAGCCGGTTTGCGCGGCGAGAGAATAATATGCGCCCGCGCTGCGAAATTAACGCAGCGCAACAGTAACCGTGAGCTTCGGCTTAAACCGGCAAAACCGTCACTTGCGCCGGCTTTGCCGGTGGACCTGCCTCAGGGCGCTGCCCGGAGGCTTGGAAATTTCCGCTTTTGGAAAAAAACACTTGACAAGCAGCATAGGCCGTATTATAATAGATTCAATATTGAAAACGCAGTGATGGGGAAAAAGAACTGCATCTGCCGCAAGCAGAGAGCCGTTGGAGGGTGCGAAACGGCGCGGCGTACAGCTTGATCTCACCCCGGAGCGGCCGGCTGAAGGCCTTGGCGCTGTAGGCTTGGACGGGGTTCCGCCCGTTATAAACGGAGGGGATTGACCGGATAACGATCCGAAGATCCCGCAGAGCGGACGTATTCGATACGTCAACAAGAGTGGTACCGCGGAAGCTTGCAGCTTTCGTCTCTTAGTAAAAGAGACGAGGGCTTTTTTGTTTGTCCTTCGTCTCAGGAAAACGGGAAAAGGAAGGAAAACAGAATGAAACTCGCATTTTCAACGCTTGGCTGTCCGCATTTTGACTGGTCAGAGATATATTCGATGGCAAAGGATATCGGATTCGACGGTATCGAGCTGCGCGGGCTCGGCGACGAGGTGTTTTCGATAAGAGCGAAGCCGTTTCGCCCGGAAAACATCTCAAAAACAATAGAGACCCTTAAAAAGCTGCATATAGAGATATCCTGCCTCTCGTCCGGCTGCTCGCTCAACCGCGGCGATGAGAACGGCGCAATAGTAAATGAGATATCGGAATATATCAGCCTTGCCTCAAAGCTCGGCGCAAAATATGTGCGCGTGATGTGCGAGCCGACTGCCGACCCGCGCGAGGACGTGGACGACGACCGGGTGCTCGCGCTGCTTGGACGCGTGCTGCCGTTGGCGGAGGAAAAAAACGTCACAATACTGCTCGAAACCAACGGCGCATACTGTGATTCCGCACGTCTCGCCGAGGTACTCAACCGCGCCGGAAGCGACAACGTTGCAGCACTGTGGGATCTCCACCATCCATACCGATTCCTTGGAGAAGCACCGGAGACGACGCTCCAGAATTTGGGCGCATATATCCGCTATATCCACATCAAGGATTCGGTTATGTCCGGCGGGCAGGTCAAATACCGCATACTCGGCGAGGGCGACCTGCCGATAGCCGACTTCATCCGCGTGCTCAAATCCATCAACTACGAGGGCTACGTCTCGCTTGAATGGCTCAAGAGCTACGCGCCGGAGCTGAGCGATCCCGGCGTCGTGTTCCCGCAGTACGTAAACTATATGAGCCAGTTTATCGAGGCGGGGACGGCCCGCGGACGGCTCTACGACAACAATGCGCATACCGGAAAGTACCTCTGGCCCAAGGAGCACCTCATCGACCTGACCTTCCCGCAGCTACTCGACCGCGTTGTGGATGAGTTTCCGGATCAGTATGCGTTCCGCTATACGACGCTGGATTATACCCGCACCTACGCCGAGTTCCGCAACGACGTGGACGGCTTTGCGCGCGCGCTGATAGCTCTCGGCGTCAAGCCCGGCTCCCACGTAGCAATCTGGGCGACCAACGTACCGGCGTGGTACATCACCTTCTGGGCGACGACCAAGATTGGCGCGGTGCTCGTCACCGTCAACACCGCGTACAAAATCCACGAGGCCGAATATCTGCTGCGTCAATCGGACACCCACACCTTAGTCATGGTGGACGGCTTCAAGGATTCCGACTACAACGCCATAATGAAGGAGCTCTGTCCGGAGCTTGCGTCCGCCGAAAAGGGCAGACCGCTGCACCTCAGGCGCCTGCCGTTCCTGCGCAACATCATTACCGTCGAATCGGAGCAGCCCGGCTGCCTGACGTGGGACGAGGCACTTGCATTTGCGGAAAAGGTCCCCGTAGAGGAGGTCTACCGCCGCGCCGCCGCCGTCGATAAGCACGACGTCTGCAACATGCAGTACACCTCCGGCACCACCGGCTTCCCGAAGGGCGTCATGCTCACGCATTACAACGTCGTCAACAACGGCAAGGCGATCGGAGACTGCATGGATCTTTCCACGGCAGACCGCATGATGATACAGGTGCCGATGTTCCACTGCTTCGGCATGGTGCTTGCGATGACCGCCTCTGTGACGCACGCGGTGACGATGTCGCCGATACCGGCGTTTTCGCCGAAGAAGGGCCTTGACTGCATCAACCGCGAGAGGATCACCTGCTTCCACGGCGTTCCGACGATGTTTATCGCGATGCTCTCACACCCGGACTTTGCGAAGACTGATTTCAGCCACATGCGCACCGGCATCATGGCGGGCAGCCCCTGCCCGATAAAAGTCATGCGCGAGGTCATCGAAAAGATGCACATGCCGGAGATCTGCATAACCTACGGCCAGACCGAGGCCAGCCCGGCGACAACGATGAGCAAGACCACCGATTCTATCGAGGCACGCGTCAACACCGTCGGTCAGGCGATTTTCGCAGTCGAGTGCAAGATTGTAGATCCGGAAACCGGAGCGGACATGCCGGACAACGTTGACGGTGAATTTGTCGCGCGCGGCTATAATATAATGAAGGGCTACTATAAAATGCCCGCGGCAACCGCGGCGGCAATCGATTCGGAGGGCTGGCTGCACACCGGAGACCTCGCGCGGCGCGATGTTAACGGCTACTACAAGATAACCGGACGCATCAAGGACATGATAATCCGCGGAGGAGAAAACATTTATCCCAAGGAGATCGAGGACTTCATCTATACCCATCCGAAGGTTTCGGATGTTCAGGTCATCGGCGTGCCGGACAAGCAATACGGCGAGGAGATAATGGCGTGCGTCATCCTCCGGGAGGGCGAAAGCGCGACGGAGGAGGAGATCAAGGATTACGTGCTGACCCACATGGCAAAGCACAAGGTTCCGCGCTACGTGCGCTTTGTGGACAGCTTTCCGATGAATGCGGCCGGAAAGATACTCAAATACAAAATGCGCGAGGACGCGGTGGAATATCTCGATCTCCAGGATGCGAGCAGGATAGAGACCGCTTGAACAATTACCGCATAAAGCCAGAGGACGCCTCCGGAACAGCTCCGGGGACGTCCTCTATTTTTGGGCGGGCTTTTCCGGCGCAAGCAGCTCCCGCAGCCCGGCAAAGGCGATGAGAAAGCCGAAAAGCTTTCGTATTATGTCGTCGCCGACGCAGCGGGCGAGGGTGGCGCCGAGCCACGCCCCCGCAATGCCGGGCAGGATTGCGATGAGGGCGGCGCGCCAATCGACCAGCCGGTTTTTGGAGTGCATGACGAGTGCGGTGACGGCGGTGGGGAGGAAAAAGACGAGGTTCATCCCCTGAGCCTGAAGCTGGCCGGTATCGGTGAAAATGGTGAGATAGAGCAGCAGAACACCGCCTCCGCCAATGCCGAGCGCGCCTGCCGCGCCAGCAAAAACGGAGACAATAACGGGCAGGATGACCTTGGCGAACATGCAAACACCCCCGGTGTAATTGTTCTCCAAAGCGGCTGAATTATGCGCGGCAAGGATGAAAATGCCCGCAGGATATCCCGCGGACACTTGCTTTTAATATTTGCGCGCAGGACGGGAGGTCAGGCGCGCGCCGAGCGAAAGATCTTGTTCATGCCGCTGAGATACGCCTTGATGCTCGCCTCGATGATGTCCGTGCTGAGACCGCGTCCCGTGATGCGCCTGCCCTCATGGAGGAGCTTCACCGTCACCTCGCCGAGCGCGTCCTCGCCCTCGGTCACCGACTGTATGGAATAGGCGTCCAGCTTTGCGCCGGAGCGGATGATCTGTTCGAGCGCCGTAAACGCGGCGTCGATGGGGCCGGAGCCGGCGGCGACTCCGCTGAGCGTCTCGCCCTCGCAGGCAAGCGATATCGTCGCGGTGGCCGGAATGTTGGTGCCGGAGTTCACGACGAAGGAGTTGAGCTTGAAATATGGCTCTGCACCGGACTTTTCGGCGTTCAGCAGCGCCTCGATATCGGAATCGGTAACCATCTTTTTACGGTCGGCAAGCTCCTTGAAGCGCTCGAATGCGGCGGCCAGCGCCTCGCCGGACAGCTCGTAGCCGAGATCGGCGATGTGATCTGCAAAAGCGTGGCGGCCGGAGTGCTTGCCCAGCACCATACGGCTCTGCGGAACGCCGATGCTCTCCGGCGTCAATATCTCGTAGGTCAGCGGGTTGCTGAGCACGCCGTGCTGGTGGATGCCGGACTCGTGCGCAAAGACGTTCGCACCGATTATCGGCTTGTTAGGCGGGATGGACGCGCCTATCATCGACGAGAGCACGCGGCTTGCGCGGTAGATGCGCTTTGTGTTTATGCCGCACTCAAGGCCGTAGAAATCGCCGCGGGTGGCAAGGCCCATTGCAATTTCCTCGAGCGACGCGTTTCCGGCGCGCTCGCCGATGCCGCAAAGGGTACATTCCACCTGCGATGCGCCCGCGGTCAGCCCAGCGAGCGAGTTTGCGACGGCGAGTCCCAAATCATTGTGGCAGTGAACCGATATCGCGACGTTTTCGATGCCCTCGACGCGCTCGCGCAGATAGGCTATCAGCGCAGCCATCTCGCGCGGCGTCGCATAGCCGACGGTGTCGGGGACGTTTATGACGGTTGCTCCGGCGGCGATAACGGCGGAGTAGACCCTGACGAGAAAATCACGGTCGCTGCGGGTGGCGTCCTCGGCGGAGAATTCAACGCGGCTGCAAAGCCGTTTGGCAAATTTGACCGACTCGACCGCCTGCTCAAGCACCTCGTCCGGGGTTTTGTGCAGCTTATAACGCATGTGGATATCGCTGGTGGCGATAACAGTATGCAAAACCGGCTCTGCGGCGTCGCAAATTGCCTCATAGGTGTGCATCAGCTCGCCCTTTATCGCGCGCGAAAGGGCTGCAACGGCGGAGTCGCGCACCTCGGCGCAGACGGCTCTGACTGCGGCGAAATCCTCGGGCGACGACGCGGGAAAGCCCGCCTCGATCACGTCCACGCCGAGCTTGTCGAGCTGGCGCGCCATATCGAGCTTTTCATTCAGATTCATCGAGCAGCCGGGGGACTGCTCTCCGTCCCGCAGCGTCGTGTCAAATACCGTTATCCGCCTGCGGGAGGTATCTTGCGTCTGCATCTTTATCGTTCCTCATTTCGGTTTTTCGTATATCACCGTGCGTTTCTGCGGTATTCCGCAAGCAGCAGGTCAACCATTCTGCCATAGCTCTGCACGCCGTCGGACTGGTTGTTCGCCTTCAGATAGCTGTCGTTTATCTTCGACGACGTCTCGGCGACCGGCCCCTCAAACTGCTTCCAATAGGCGCGGTTGTAGGCATAGTCGGCGAGGATCCCGTCGCAATAGGTGTAATATATCTCGCAAAATGCGTCGTAATCCACATTGTAGAGTGCGTTCATCGAATTTGTCAGCGCCAGGATTGTGCCGCTATAGCGGAAATCGACGCTGTCGGAGCTGCGGCAGGCGAGATAGGCGATGAAGTTCGCCTCGTCCTCGCGCATAAAGCCACGCAGGTGCGTTTGCTCGTGGCACATAGTGACCGGAATGCTGCAATCCGGCATATCGACATTGACGTTTGATTCAAAGGTCATAGGGATAAATATTCCGGCGATGTCAAGATAGGACATGACGCGTGAGAATACGACCGGCTTTGGCTTGCTGTAGCGTCCGGCGAGCACCGGATAGCGCTCGTGCAGGGCCGAAAAGGAATTGCGGGCGATGGAAGCTGTCTCGCGCACGCTTTGTGAGAGGGCAAACACGCCGTTTTCGTCGGTGTTCACCTGCGCGCGCAGCTCGTTTGCGTCCGCCGCAAGGCTGCGGCACAGCGCGGTCAGCTCCTCTGCGGAGGATTCGCGTATTTCAAGCCCGCTATATTCAGAGAACGTCAGGCGGTTGTAATTGATGCCACCGGTCAGCACAAAGCAGAAGTAGCCGGTGGAGACGATGGCGAGCAGCGTCGAGAGATAGCGCGCGGCTATGACGGCGCGGCGGCCCTTTCCGCGGACGAGGCGCACGGCGAACACGACAATCGACACGATAAGCGCAGGTATTGCGAGCAGTATTATCAGCTCCGCGACGGAAAATGGGAAAAGGCCCGTTACGGCGGACACCGCCTGCGCAAGAACGGGATAGATGCAGGTGGACCAGAGACGCTCCGTGGCGTCTGCATTCAGCGTCGAGAGCCAGGTCAGCAGCAGGCCGAGCGGCGTCAGCAGCAGAAATGGCAGCGCGCGCAGCAGCGCACGGCGGACAGTCCATGGCTTCGGAGAGGCTGAGAGCTTTTCGGCTGTCGGCATATGTAATCACCACCAGACAAAATTGCATAAAAAACCGGAAGCTGCGCGGAATACGCGAGCTCCTGGCGATCATATATACGGTGCGGCGCGCGGGCTTATCAGAGAAGTATAACGGTTATCCCGTGGTTCGCGCGCGCAAGGTCGGGGTCGGACGACAGCTCCGGGCAGACGGCGAGAATACGCCGCGACGCCGGGTCAAACGGGGAAAAATCCTCGCCGCGGACATATTCGCGGATAGTCCCGGCGCTTTTCCGTGCGGAAAGCTCGCGCAGCACAGCGGAGCGTATCGCTCCGCCGCGTCCGGACGAGCCGTAGCCGTGTATAGCCTTGACGGCGATGCAGCCACCGGCCCGGGCGGTGCGAAGCGCCTGCGATAGCTGCTTGAGCGCCGCGTCTGACGTGGGCATACCGAGCTCAAGATTGATATGGTAAATTCTTTTGCTTGCCCGCACCGGCATGACCTGTCGCCTCTATTTCTTCTTTTTTGCGAATAAGAATACTGCGCAGACGACAATCACCGCTCCGGCTCCGAGCAGTATCCACAGCGCAAGCCGGGTGTTTGAGTTGTCGCCTGTGAGGACGAGATCCTTGCCGCCGCCGATATCGACCGACGCGTAGGTGCGGTTGAAGCCTGTAAACAGGCTGGCGATGGACGCGGAAATCGCGGTTAAAGCCTTGGAAAAATTCTTTTTCATTATATTCCTCCAGAGATGAACTTCCTCAACACACTCTTATCAATTTTATTATAGCAGAAAAACGCTGCTTTAGCAATAGCAAAAACGCAGGCGGCGCGGGAGGCCGTTTTTAAGGACGCCTGACGGCGCGCTCGTTATTTATATGCAGAAAGCTGCATATATGCAGAAAGCTGCATATGTGCAGAAAGCTGCATATGTGCAGAAAACTGCACATGTGTAGCTTCTATATAATATGTGACGCTTCTGCGGTGAAGATGAGCGCGAGCGGAAATTTTACGTATCGAGCCCAAAAGCCGGCGGGGGACAGGCAGTGGGCGGAGGCGCCGTATTCGGCGTTGCACAGCGTGACAAGGCCGTCGCGGCGGCAGGGGGCGAAGTGGACATTGTGCGCGCCGCGCCCGGTCCAGTAGAGCAATATTCCCGGCGAGCAGGACAGACGCTCGAACCGCTTTCTGCCGCATATTTTAAGCGAAACGGGGAGATAGCGCCGCAGAAAATAAAGCAGCGCAAGCGGGAACGTGCCGAGTCTCCCTCCGAGACGCAAACGCTTTTCAAGCGCTCCGCGCGCTTCGTCCGGCGTCACAGCGACGCCGCAGCGGTGCAGCAGATTGTATGCGGCAATCCAGCCGCAGCCGTTGTAATCGGAGCCGAAGCGACCGTAGCGGATCTCGTGCAGGCAGCCCTGATCTATGATATAGCCGTCCGGCGAGAGGGCGCGCGGCGGCAACGGCGCGGCGTTCACAGGCGGTGCCCCACGGTGGTGACGAAGGCGCAGCGGACGCCGGAGGCGTCAAAGACGTCGATGACATAGGTGCAGGTGCGCCTGCCGGATTTGACGCAGCTTGCTTCGGCGGTGAGCAGCGGGCCGTGCGCCGGGCTGAGATAGTTGATGTTCGAGGTCATCGAGACGGTGCTTGACCGGCCGGAATTGGAGGCGACGGCAAAGGCAAAGTCGGCGAGAGTGAATATTGCGCCGCCCATCACGACGCCTGCTGCGTTGAGATGGCGCTCGTCGATCTTCATCGAGCAGCGCGCATAGTCCTCGCGAGCCTCGTCGATGGCGATTCCGGCTGTTTTCATGGCAAATTTGTCTTCCGCAAAGTATTCGCGGGCCTGCTCGGTATAGTCCATTGTGTCAGATTATTTCCTTTCCTGCGCTCAGTTGCTCCAATTCAAAATTTATGCGGTTCAGTTTTAATTTGAGAGCTTTTTCTTTGTTGATGCAGACGGACAAGGTAATCCCGGATATTACGCATATCAATAAGGAGATCAAAACAAGCGTCGGGAGGTTGTATACGGTTAAGATGAAAAAGGCAAGGCCGAAAAAGACGATGAGCAGGATCGAGATGATTTTGGCGATAGTGAAGCGGTTTAGGCTTTGACTGAGGTTATTTTGAAGGGCGTTGCGTTCGGCCGCCGCTTTTCCAAACGCTTCGCGGTTCCGAGCGGCAAGCTGCTGATAATATGCGTTTTCCTCGCCGGTTGAAAATTCAAGCGCTCTTTTGAGGTCCGCGTTGTCCCCGATATATGATTGCAGACAGCCTATATCGCCGATTTGACGGAGCCTTTTGGCTGCCATTAGACGGAAAATATATGCCTTGGCGCATCTTGGGGAGATGTCCAGCACGCGCTCGGCGTATTGCGCGGCGGAGTCGAAGTCGCCGTCGCTGAGAAAGATAAGCGTGCGTTCGAGCAGCGATTCCGTCCCGGCTAAGCCTTTGACCGAGACGCTGCCGGAAAGCTCAATCCTGTTTTTCTCAAAGGCAACATTTGCACCGCAATATGTGCAAAAGGAATGCTCACGCGAATCGTCGATGTCGATATCCGCGCCGCAGGCGGGGCATTTAAGCACTACGAGTCCCATATTATCCCTCCGTTGTCATAATTAAATTGTAAGAGCAACCGTCTTTTTTATTATACTTTATCTTTGCCGCAATTGCAATAGCGGCTGAAAAAAGCCGAAAAGCGGTTGCTCTGTTTGGAATAGTACTTTTTTGGGAAATGATAAAGCGGACGCAAAAAAGTCCTATCCATCGGCAGGGGCTTTGGGATAGGACTTTTTAGAGATGATAAAAGTGACACAAAAAAATCCTATCCTCTCGTTAAAAACATGTAAAATGCGGTCTCAAAAAAGTCCTATATGTGAACAAGTTTTTACTATTGCATTTATTGGCCAGTTGTTATACACTAAAAACATAAAATATAACACGCGGCGGACAGAAAGCCATTAAGTTGGCATCGTATTTGTGCTTATATGTTATACACATTATATACGAAAAAACAATGCAGCCTCCGCCTGCGCGGGTCGCTATAAATGAAAAGGGGTCGAATCAATGTCGGAAAAAACGAAGTCTCCCGGAGGGAGGCTGACGGCGAGGGACAGCAGGGCGCTCGCGTTTAAAAAATACGTGCGCGACTATTGGCAGCTTTACGTGCTGGTGCTCCCGGCGGTCGTATTCATCGCGATATTTGCATATCAGCCGATGTACGGCGCACAGATAGCGTTCCGCAATTATAATGTGCGCGACGGGATCTGGGGCAGTCAGTGGGTGGGGCTTGAGCACTTCAAGCGGTTCCTCACCTCCAGCAACCTCTGGCCGCTGCTGCGAAACACGCTTGGCATAAGCCTGTATTCGCTTGTTGCGGGCTTCCCGGCTCCTATAATACTGGCATTCATGCTCAACGAGCTGCGCTCCAACAAGCTGCGCAAGGTCATACAGATGATATCGTATGCGCCGTACTTCATCTCTACGGTTGCCGTGTGCGGACTCATCATCCTGTTTTTGCAGCGAGAGAGCGGCCTGCTCAACGTCATAAGGATGGCGTTCGGGAAGGAGGGCATCGACTTCATCTCGCAGCCCAAATACTTCAAGACAATTTACGTCATCTCCGGCATATGGCAGGGCCTCGGCTGGGGCACCATCATCTATCTCGCGGCGCTCTCGGGCGTTGATCCGCAGATAGTTGAGGCGTCGATCATCGACGGCGCGAGCCGCTTCCAGAAGATATGGTACATAGACGTTCCGAGCATCCTGCCGACGATAGTGATTCTGCTGATACTGAGCTGCGGCTCCATCCTCAGCGTCGGCGGAGACAAGATACTGCTGCTGCAAAACCAGCTCAACATGGAATCGTCCGACGTCATTGCGACCTACGTCTACCGTCTTGGCATTCAGGGTGCGCAGTTCAGCTATACCACGGCGATAGGACTGTTTAACTCGGTGGTCAATTTTGTGATGCTCACGGTGGTCAACTATTTCGCCAAGCAGCTCACCGGCTCGTCGCTGTGGTGATGCGGCGCGGCAGATAAATCAGGTCAGGAGGATCGAAATGGCGTCTCACAGAAGAACAATGTCCGACAGGACGTTCGACACGATAAACGTAATCCTATTGCTGCTCATAACGCTTGTCATCATATATCCGCTATACTTCACGGTAATAGCATCCTTCAGCGATCCGTATGCGGTTGCCAAGGGGCAGGTGGTGTTCGCAATCAAGGGCTTCACCATTGAGCCTTACGCGAACGTTTTCCGCAACGACGATATCTGGATAGGCTATAAGAACACGATAATTAACACTGTGCTGACCGTCGTCTATAACCTTATCGTCACAATTCCGGCGGCGTATGTCATGTCTCGAAAGGGGCTGAAGGGCAAGGGCGTCCTGATGGGCTATTTCGTGTTCACGATGTACTTTGGCGGCGGGCTTATCCCGGGATATCTGCTCGTCAAGAACCTTGGGCTGATGAACACGCGCTGGGCGCTGATAATTCCGGCAGGCTTCAGCGTATATAACATGATAATCGGGCGCACGTTCTTCATGTCCAACATGCCCGACGAGCTTTACGAGGCGGCGAAGATTGACGGGGCAAGCGAGTTTGGCATATTCTTCCGGATAGCGCTGCCGCTTGCCGGCGCGATAATCGCGGTGATTGCGCTCTATGTTGCGGTGGGGACATGGAACTCCTGGTTCAACGTGCTGCTGTATATAACCAACAAGAAGCTATACACGCTGCAATATGTGCTGCGCGCGATACTGATACAGAATCAGGAGATGAACATCATCAACGTCAATAGCATGACCAACACGGACATGATGGCGTCGCTGATGAGGCGAAAATATATGGCGGAGGGCATGAAGTATTCCATAATTTTCATTGCCAGCGTGCCGATGCTGATTGCGTATCCGTTTGTGCAGAAGTATTTTGTCAAGGGCGTCATGATCGGGGCGCTGAAGGGCTGAGCGGACAAGGCTGACGCAAGCGGCGGATTTTTTCGGGCCTTGCCCGGGGATTGGTTCTTAACGGCGGCGAGGAGCCGCCGTTTGGATAAAATTTATTAAAAACGGAGGAACAGAACAATGAAAAAACTGTTGGCTATCATCCTGGCAATCATTATGATAGCGGCATGCTTTGCGGGCTGCGCGGGCGACGGAAAAGACAGCTCCAAGCCCGATTCGAGCAAGGCGGACAGCTCCAAGCCGGACAAGAAGGACTCCGCTCCTGACGACGGCGAGCTCAAGGTCAGCATGGACGGCTCCCTCCCGCTCGTGCCCGAAAGGGTCAGCGATATGACCATGACGCTCTTGGTAGGACCAACCGACGACGACCCCAACGACATGTGGTTTTTCAAATATTATGCGGACATCACCAACGTTGAATGGCAGATAACTCCGGTTCTCCAAGCCGACTGGGGCGAGAAGAAGGCCGTCATCATGGGCTCCGGAGACTATACCGACGTATTCTGGAGCAGAAGTCTCTTCACCACCGGCGAGATGCTCACCAACGGAACTCACGGCGTGTTCCTCGATCTCTCCAAATATTACGACTACGCCCCGGATTACGTCAAGGCAATGGATCTGGTCGAGGGCTCATGGAACTATGTCACCACTCCGGACGGCGCCAATTACTCTCTCGCGTATGTCAATCCGGCTAACTACTACGCCAATAATAGCGCCGAGCTATGGCTCCGCACCCAGCTTCTCAATGACGCAGGCTACGACTTCTCCGATAAAGACTATATCATGACCCTTGACGAGCTGTATAACGTCCTCAAGGATCTTAAGGAAACCGGACTTGTTCCTCTGACCGGCAGAATAGACAATGGTAGCAGCGGACTGCGTATCGCGATGCTCAACGCCTTCGGCTTTGTTACCGACGGCAACAGCATCGGATTTATCGACGACAAGGTTGTGTTCATCCCCACCACCGACAGATATAGAGAATATCTGGTCTATATGAACAAGCTGTATTCCGAGGGCCTGCTCGATCAGGACTTCTACAGCCAGGATGAGACCCAGCTCAAGGCCAAGACCTCCGAGGGCGGCGCAGCCGGTTGGATATACTCCGTTCCGTTCCTGATGGATCTTGAGCGCAACATGGAATACACCTGCTATGCCATAGCATACGACAGCAACAGCGACCCCGTCAAGAACATCGGCTCCAGCGTGCGCTACGGCTCGTTTGAGATCACCGACAGGTGCACGCGTCCCGAGCTTGCCATCGCCTGGGCGAACCTGTTCTATCAGCCCAAGCACGCGTTCAATATCATGTACGGCCCGACCATGACGAAGAATCAGGAGACCGGCGAGTATACCATGATCTCCGAGGGCGTCGCCGATTACGACAAGGGCTTTGAGGTCGCCGCACCGGCCATTCTTGACAAGGACGGCAACTACGCTGGCATTGACACCACCGTTTATTACGAAAAGTATGCCGATGAATACACCCTTTGGGATTGGTACGCAAAGAATAAGCCAGTCAACGGCGCTTATGACATCTCCCTTGGCGAGGGCTATATCTTCGGTCAGATCTGGCAGGGATATCCAAGCAACGCTGAAGAAACTCAGGTTCAGAACAAGGGGAGAATAGAGAGCGGAAACGAAGGAGACGAGAACGAAGGCTGGTGGCGCTATAACAACCTGATGGTTGACGCAAAGTGGGCAAAGCCCGGCTATCCGACCGTTTACTTCACCGCAGAGCAGCAGGAGTGGCTGGACGCGAACGCCACCATCCTCAACGACTACGTATACCAGATGGAGGCCAAGTTCATCACCGGCGCCGCAAGCATCGATGCTGAATATGACAACTTCATCGCCGAGCTGAAAAAGATGGGCGCAGAGGACTATCAGAAGCTCTACGTAGAGGTTTATCCGGGCTGATTTTGACGGCCACAGAGACAAGAATTAAAAACGCAACGACAAACGGGAGGGGAACCGCGCGAGCGGTTTCCCTCTTTTTCTTCTGCGTGCAAAAATGTGCGCCCCCGGCGCAGCCGTTTCATCGCACACGGCGCAAGGGGCTGTACATTTTCCCGGATTTATAGTATTATATAAGCAGGAGCATATATAAAACAAAAAACGGAGGAAGCAGAAATGAAAATCGCCCTGTGCTCGGATTCGTTCCTGCCGGTGATAGACGGCGTGGGACGCGTCGTGTACGAATACGCAAAGGGCCTCGCGGCGCGCGGCCACGAGTGCTATGTGATAACGCCGTACCGTAACGCGGGCTATCGCGGCGGCAGCCCGTTCGAAATCGTGGATTTCATCAGCTTCGCCCTGCCCAGCGCACAGCAGTACCGCACCGGAATAGCAATGCTGGACAGCCATTACGCCGGGCGCGTCAGGGATATCGATTTCGACATCATCCATGCGCACACGCCGGGCTTCTCCGGAAGCGAGGCGATACGGCTTGCGGAAAAGCTCGGCAAGCCGCTTGTCGGAACGTTCCACTCCAAATATTACGACGACTTTTTGCGGATAACAAAAAGCGACGTCCTCGCGTCGCTTGGCGCGAAGTACGTCGCGAGATTCTATCAGGGGTGCGACGAGGTGTGGACGGTCAGCGGCTACGCTGCGGACGTGCTGCGCTCCTACGGCTACGAGGGAGACGTGAGGATCGTGGTCAACGGCAGCGAGGTGCGCGCGCCAAGGCCGGAATACGAAAAACGCGCGCGAGAGGAGCTCGGGCTGGAGCCCGGCACGCCGGTGCTGCTTTATGTAGGGCAGATTGACCGGAAGAAAAACCTGAACAACGTGATTGTCGCGGCGGCGCTGTGCCGCAAAAGGGGCTATAGGTTCCGGCTGGTGCTGGCGGGAAAGGGACAGGATCGCGAGGAGCTTGAGACGCTTGCAGAAACAGTCGGGCTTGACGACGTGCTTTTCACCGGGCACATCATGGATGTGGATCTGCTGGACGGGCTGTACATGGCGGCGGAGCTGTTCCTGTTCCCGTCGATGTACGACACGGCGGGGCTTGTCATCCGCGAGGCAGCCGTGATGGGGACGCCGTCGGTGGTGTCGAAGGGCAGCGCGCCCGCCGAGTGCATCCGGGACGGCGAAAACGGCCTTGTCAGCGAAAACGACGCGGAGAGCCTTTCGCGCGCAATCTGCCGCTATCTGGATATGCCGGAGACGGAGCGCGCAAGAATCAGCGAGAACGCAAGAAGAACCGTCCCGGTCGCGTGGGAGAGCGTCTTTGACGGCGTCGAGGCGCATTACAGCCGTCTTGCGGCACGCACATAAGCTTGTGCGGCAAAAGCGGCTCTGACGGGATCAGTCTCCCCGTGCGGGAGGGGTGAAGCGGCAGGAGCGCACGAATGCGCAGAAGCCGTCGAGGTCGCCGTTTGAGAGCGGCGCGCGGCAGAGCATACCAAACACGGCGGCGCTCTCCCAATCCACGTAGGCCGCCAGCGCTCCGCTGACCGGCGCGTGGCCGAAATCATCGGCGGATCCGCCCGGCGCGCAGCCGTTCATTTCGAGCGCGCCAAGCCCCAGCGGCGGCGCGGGGCTGTAGGAATATTCCACGCCGTGCATTTCGGCGGCAAGCGCAAGACAGCGTTCGCCGCCGTCGGACGCAAAGCGGTATACACGCATCGCTCCGCCGGAAAAGACGTTCTGTATATCGAGCCGCAGCCCATTAGCTGATCCGGACAGCCGCCGCTCGTATTCGGCGCAGAGATTTTCCGGCAGCTCGCGCGGGAGCGGCAGGGCGTGCGTCACGTCAAATTCACATCCGAGAAGCGCGGAGGCGGTCTGGTCAAGATAGTCCGCGGGGGGAGTGAACGCGCGCAGTGGCAGTTGTCCGGCCTCGTCTCCGGCGTCGCTTTCAAGCAGCCCGCGTTTGATCTGGCGGAACGCTTCGCCGGTGTTGGCAAACATTTTTGTCAGCCCGTCCGGCGCCTCGGCCAGGATACCGGCGGCAAAACGGCGCGCGGAAGCGTCGATATCGCCGGAGGTGCTCCAGCCACGCGGGATTACGGCAAGGGCCGCCGTCGCTCCGCCGCTGTCGGTGAAGCGCGAGCAGCGGCAACTGCACCTGAGATCGGGAATATTCATGGCACCCGCGGCAAATACGTCAGAATATGGCGTCAAGTCGATCACCTCGCAGGATTATGTCGGTCTATATATAAAAGTATAACCCGGAAAAATGAGTACGTCAATTATACTAACGGCATAAATGCTTGACAAACCGGCGCTGCGGTGCTATAATTACGGTAATTCAGAATATTAAAAGGCTTGGAAAAGGACGCTGCCCGGAAAATGCCGCAGAGAGAGACCGCCATGGGCTGAAAACGGTCTTGGAGATATCCGGGATATGCCACCGCCTTGGAGCCGCCCACCGACAGGTAGGCTGGGACGGGTTCTCCCGTTACAGAGAAAACGAGCGACGGCGCGAGTGCGTCCGTAAGCAGGGTGGAACCGTGGAATACTGTTTGTATCCCACCCCTGATTCATTTCAGGGGCGGGATTTTCTGTTTTATCTTGCCCCTCAGAAAAAAGGAGGAAAAAGCAAATGTCCGAGGAAAACAATCAGTACACGTTTGAAAACGAGGAGTACCGCCACACCTATTGGCACACCTGCTCCCACGTTCTCGCTCAGGCGGTGAAGCGTCTGCATCCGGAGGTCAAGCTCGCCATCGGGCCCTCGATAGAGAACGGCTTCTATTACGATTTCGACGCGCCGTTCGCGTTCACGCCGGAGATCATGGAGGAGCTTGAGGCGGAGATGCGAAAGATATGCAAGGAGAAGCTGAAGCTTGAACGCTTCGAGCTGCCGCGCGCCGAGGCGCTCAAGCTCATGGAGGAAAAGGGCGAGCCGTATAAGGTCGAGCTCATCAACGACCTGCCGGAGGACGCGCACATTTCGTTCTACCGTCAGGGCGAATTTACCGACCTCTGCGCCGGTCCGCACCTCGATTCCACCGGACGCATCAAGGGCAACGCCATCAAGCTGACCGCCTGCAACGCTGCCTATTGGCGAGGGGATTCCAACAGGGAGACGCTCCAGCGCATCTACGGCGTCGCCTATCCGAAGAAGGAGGAGCTTGACGAGTATCTCGCACGTGTCGAGGAGGCGAAAAAGCGCGACCACCGCAAGCTCGGCAAGGAGCTGGGATTGTTTATGCTCACCGAGGAGGGCCCCGGCTTTCCGTTCTTCCTGCCAAAGGGCATGGTGCTCAAAAACACGCTGATCGATTATTGGCGTCAGGTTCACAAGCGCTACGGATACGTCGAGATATCCACCCCGATAATCCTCAACCGCAAGCTCTGGGAGCGCTCCGGACACTGGGATCACTACAAGCAGAACATGTACACCACCGTCATCGACGGCGAGGATTACGCGATAAAGCCGATGAACTGCCCGGGCGGCATGATGGTCTACGCAAGCGAGCCGCACTCCTATCGCGACCTGCCGCTGCGCGTGGGAGAGCTGGGCATTGTCCACCGCCACGAGCTTTCCGGCGCGCTCCACGGGCTTTTCCGCGTCCGCTGCTTCACGCAGGACGACGCGCACATCTTCATGACGTGGGAGCAGATGAAGGACGAGATCAAGAACGTCGTCAAGCTGTTCGACGAGGTATATTCCACCTTTGGGCTGAGCTACACCATCGAGCTGAGCACCATGCCGGACGACCACATCGGCGAAGAGAAGGATTGGCGCTTCGCCGAGGATACCCTTGGCGCCGCCATCACCGAGATGGGCAAGGAGTATATAATCAACGCCGGAGACGGCGCGTTCTACGGCCCGAAGCTTGATTTCCATCTTGCTGATTCGCTTGGAAGAACATGGCAGTGCGGCACCATACAGCTCGATATGCAGCTTCCCGAGCGCTTTGAGCTGGAATATACCGGCGAGGACGGTCAAAAGCACCGTCCGGTCATGATACACCGCGTCGTTCTCGGCTCCATCGAGCGCTTTATCGGCGTTATCACCGAGCACTTTGCAGGCGCGTTCCCGACGTGGCTCAGCCCGGTTCAGGTCAAGGTTCTGCCTGTAACCGACCGCGCAAACGAGTACGCGAAGCTCGTCGCAGCGGAGCTGGACGGCAAGGGCTACCGCGTCGAGGTTGACGAGCGCAACGAAAAGATCGGCAAGAAGATCCGCGAGGCGCAGATGGAGAAGATACCGTACATGCTGGTTGTCGGAGACCGTGACGTGGAGGGCGGCACCGTCGCCGTGCGTCACAGAGCAGAGGGTGATCTCGGCACGATGAGCCGCGACGGGTTTGCGGCGCTAATTAAAGAGGTTGTGGACGGCAAGGTTCGCAAATAAACACGAAACCGGCCATGAGGCGGCGAAAATCAGCCGCAAGAGGTCCGATTAACTGAAAAAGGCTTGCGGAGGCGTCAAAACGACCGGACAGGCGTTTTTGAAGCTGCTGCAAGCCTTTTGTGTTGCGGAGGGATCAGCGCGCGCCGCGCTTGTAGATAACGTCGCACAGCAGCGCGGACGTCACCGCCGAGGCGAGGCATCCCGCACCGGACTCGATGGCGCCGCGGAATATCACCGTCGCGCCCATGTAATACGCCGGCATGAACGCCATAAGGTGCATCACGCACGCTATAAATATGTATCCGGCGAACAGCGCTATGCCGAGCTTTATCACCGCCAGCGAGTAGGGTATCAGCTTCGGCAGGTTCGCCAGAGCTCTTTTGAGCCGTTCCATTTGTCCGTCACATCCTGAATATTATTGCGCCGCGATGGATTGAAGCTGCGGCGGATTTGTGCTATAATCATTATAGCATCCCGCGCCTCCGTGCGCAAATGTAATCTCTGCCAAAGGAACGCTCTATGGAATACGGAATCTCGACCTCCTGCTTTTACCCCGGACTGCTCGAAAACGCCGTCGATACCATCATAGGATGGCATCCGCCGGTAGTCGAAATATTTGTCAATACCGTCTCGGAGCTCGCTCCGGATTTCATCCGCGGGATACGCCGCAAATTCAGCGAAAACGGCTCCCGTGTCGTTTCGATACACCCGTTCACCTCCGCGCTTGAGCCGTTGCTCTTTTTCAGCGAATACGAGCGCCGCTTTCACGACGCCGTGGAGCTTTACAAGCGATATTTTGACGCGGCGGCAGCTCTCGGCGCAAAATACTTCGTCTTTCACGGCGACCGTCGAGACAGCGAGTTCGACTGGCGGCACGGCTATGAGCGGTTTGCTCTGCTCGACCGGGCCGCACGCGAGCTTGGCGTCCGCGTCGTCCACGAGAACGTCTCGCGCTGCCTCTCGTGCAGCCCCGATTATATCCGCGGGCTTCGCGAATATATCGGCGACGTGAAATTTGTGCTCGACTTAAAGCAGTGCCGCCGCGGCGGCGTCGAAATATACGATATGCTCGACGCGATGGGCAGCGGTCTTGCGCACCTGCACGTCAGCGACGCGGACGTGGAACGCTGCTGCCTGCCGGTGGGCTCCGGCGCCTTTGATTTTGCCCGCCTTGTCCGCACCCTGCGCGCAGACGGCTACGACGGAGCTCTGGTCGTCGAGCTTTACCGCAACAATTACAGCGACGTCTCCGAGCTGCGAGACTCGATAATCAATCTTGGGAAATATGTAAACGCGCAGTAAAAAGCGGCCTCCGTCCGATAATGGCGGAGGCCGCTCCGGTTTGCTTTGGTCAGCGCAGGCACTCGGTGTAAATTTCGTAGCTCGTCTCATATGCAAGCGAGCGGACGACGCTGTGAATAACGGCGGTCTCGTTCCGGTCGTAGCCGGTGTTGCGGAAGACGGTTATCGGATCGCCGAGCTTCAGCTCAAGGTTCATCGCCTCGTAGCTGTTGGCGGGGCGTATTTCAAGCAGGCCCTTCATGGTGGCGACGACATGCCCGCTCTCGGCAAGCGTGTCGAGTATCGAGATGCTGGCGAAGTCGAGCCTGACCAGCCCTGAGTGGATGCGCGGATCGACGTAATCGTCGATCATAGCGTACAGCTCCTCGTCGATATATGCAAGCGTGCGCATGTGGAATATCTGGTCGCCGGGGTTCAGCGAGAATATCTTCGCTATCTTGTCCTCGACAGGCTCTATGTTCTGCACGAGCATCCGCACGGTCGGGGAATGTCCACGATCCAGCACCATATCTGTGAAGCCGATCAGCTTGGTGTGGCTGAGATTGGCAAACTTTTTCTCGCCCATGAAGAAGGAGCCCTTGCCGTCGACGCGCACTATTTTGCCGTCGTCCTCCAGCAGAAGCAGCGCCTTGTGCAGCGTAGGGCGGCTGACACCGTAGCGCTCTGCAAGCTCGCGTTCGCCCGGCAGCGCAATAAAGCCGTAATGATTTCCGTATTCTTCCAAAACCTTTTGTTTTGTCTGTTCAACCAGAGCCGACACCGCTCTCTTTGTTTCAGCCAACGCCAACACCTCTGTACTGTTTTACCATATGTAAATATTTTAACATCTATTTTACCTCTTGTCAACCTAAAGAGGTAAAATGTTTACTAAAACGCAGAAAAAATATTTTGCGGCAAGGCGCGCCGTGCCGAGCCGGAGCTGATGCTGCGGCTCGAGGCTTGGCAGGAGGCGCTGCGGGTTGCAAAGCCGCTCCCAGAGGGGCGGCGGCTGAGGATAAGGTCACGGAGGGCTTTTCGGCGAGCGCAAAGCCATGTTGCGTATTTGTTGTTCCCATCTTCTGCACAGTAAAAGCAGCCCCGATGGGTGTGCGCCGAAATGTAGCTGATAAAATACATAGGTCAGCCTTGGGCGGCAAACGAAACAGCGACCGTGTGAAGGAATACGCGTGGTCGCTGTTTTTATGGACGGAACGCAATTGACCATGCAGTTTTTTAAAAAATCGACAGAACAAATTTGCCTGAGCCACTTGTTTTTGTAAAAAGTATGGTAGTATGTAAGTATACATACTATACGAGTGGAGGAACGCGGAGGGTCGGAGAGCGCAAAAGAAAGTCTGAATTTGGCGAATATCTTGCGCGGATAATCAAAGATGCGGGTATGACGCAATTCGAGTTTTACAGCGAAGCCGAAATTGTAAGGATGTATTTTATGACATGCTCAGCGGCAGGACAAATCCCCTCTCCGCGGGAAACCCTTGAGCATATGATGGACGTGCTGGAGAAGCGGCTTTCGCCGGACGGAAAGCGCCGCACGGAATTTATCAAGCGCGCGGCGCTCAGCAGAGGAGAAATTCCCTGCGATATCAGCGAGATGATCATGGGATCTCCAGAGTGTTGGGGGTAGCCTGCAGAGGGCGCCGAGCTGGCCGCGCTGGAGACGGACGTGTACTCTGCGCTGTATTCCTTCTTTAGCCGGTACTACGAGGACGGCGATTTCATTTTCAAGCGCCGGTATAAGGAAGGCGTGTAGGCCATTCTCTATGAGGGCAAGGAGGTAAAGCTCTAATTAAGCAGTAATAGTTTGCATTATGGCCACATCAATTTGATTTCTTAATGCAGCTATCTCATCCTTAATCTTTTCCTGCCTTTCTATTTCTGTTTGAATCTCATCAACGATTCGTTGCTGATCTGCAAGAGAAATATCAGGAATTGGGAACTCTTGTATCACAATCGGGAAGATGTTAGTGTTGTTACCTAACCCCTTTTTATAAACCTCGATCAAATATTGAAAATAACAGCTACGCATATAGTAATATGCAAATATCGGATTATAGCTGCTCTCATCTAATCTGATCCGCATTGTGAAGTCTGAAAACACGCCTTTGATATCATCATCGGTGATTATTGCTGCTTTACCTATTGTGCCCTCGCCGGAACGTGCTAAAATAATGTCATTTTTCCGGACAGTTTTGAGTGCTTTATCTGAAGAAAATGAATCACTCACCGAGGAGGCGGCATCACTATCAAATGTCCATGTTTTGATAGTGGCCATGGATATGTAGGAATACTCTCCGAATTCATCATAGTCTTTTGGAGATACGCTTGCACCAAGAAGGATAGGCTCGGACAGAAAGTGTTTGATCTTTTTCTCGGTAATTTCCAAGAGCTGTTCCATTACATAATCACCGGCTGGCCGATGAAATTTTGTACTGAATCTCAAATCGGGATTGTTTGAGAACAACGGATATTTTGCCGTGTAATGCTTGTTGGCTTTCAATTCCTCAAATCTGGCATAATCAAACCCAAATTCATGCTGAAAAACCGAATCGATGATAGCTTGAGAAGACAGAATACATGCTTGTTTTCCTCTTATTTTGCATCCTGCCTCTTTTATCAACAGAGAAATATCTGTATACCCTGCACGCAATTTGTTGATTATGTTACAGTAGAATTTGAGAGTAACCAAATCCTTTTCATTTATTGTTGGATAACCCTTCCCCTGTCGTGCTATTGCCATTAAATCTTCATAAAAAACCGACCGAAGGCAATAATACAGCAAATCCGGCATCTCTTTTGCTTGCAAGCGAATAAAAGCCGTTGTAAAATACACACTTTCTTTATCAGAGGTAATGCGAACATACTTCTTCAAATTTGGCCGAACTTTTGCGATAAGTATGTCGTCCTTTGCAACGGCTGTAATATCGCCCTTTTCGATTTTTTTGTAATAGCTTTCATCCTCGAGAGATCTCTTGTCAAAATCAAGTATTACAGGAGATATGTCTCCATTTTTATCGGAGTTGCCAATTTCGCAATACTTAAATGGACCTAATAAATCCCCTTCACTGTAGCCGCCTTCAGTTATTATGGAAAACAGGTCGTTAAATGAATAATAGTTTTCTTCATGAGCCTGATGATATTTTATATAATCGACATCAAATCTCAGCGTTTTTTCGTTTCCGACATCACAAAGTGTAGTTCTTTGTGTCAGCATTTATACCACCTCATTCCCAATCGACCCGTCTCAGATAATCAAGAACTGTATTGTATGTGTCATTGTGAAGAGCAATGGCTTCGCTGCGATATTTCTGCAATCTGCCATTCTTGAATTCCTTTATCAAAGCGGCATCTGTGCGCTCGATATACTCATCTTTGAGAGTACCGGAAGAATAATATGCTGCAATAAAGTTTTTCACAGCTTCAAAATCCGATTCAACAGCAGCTCTCTTATCCAAAAGCTCGTTCAGCTTGTTTTCAAGCTGTATAATCTTATCTGGCTTTTTTTCTTTTGTTTTTTTGTCGATTATAGAGGCAATATCTAAAGAAAGCGCATCAATAACAGCTTTATAATCCTTTTCAACAAGAGAAGCATCAAGCGTAGATGGAGCGTACTCTAATTCAAATAATTCATTTGGCATCTCTTTTTCGCCGCGTTTTGTGCGCTTATAGCCGATATTATCTACCTCTGCCATGAAAATATCATAATTGAATTTCTTAGCAACTTCACCGAAAACCCACCAAGTATTTACATGACCAAAGGAATCAACGGTGTCTTTATCTATGCTGCAAAGCTCCTCTAATTCTGCGCGATATTTTATAATCAGATCGCCAGCAGCTTGGGAAGTATCTTTTTTGTTTATGTAGCTTTTCAGCATACAGCAGATAGCAGCTTTTTCATCCTCTGCACTCATGTCTTTTATGGAGGGCAGCTTTTTCTTTTCCTTAGTGCCATCATGAGCTGCCACCAGATTCTCTACTCTTGTTCTGAGTTTTGAATACTCCTTTGATGCCTCGCTCCACGCAGCATCCCACGCCCGAACCTCCTCGGATGTTTTCTTTTGAGCAAACAGCAGGCTTGTTTTCGTTGATGTATAGGGTTCAAAGGCCAGTTGCGGCAAAGAAACAACCGCCTTGATTTTGAAATATTTATAGAGGAAAAGCCTGATATACTTATTCTCTGTAGTGTCAAACACGCTTTCCGGCAGAACCGCTGCAAGCCTCCCGTTTTCTCGAAGAAGCTGATACCAACGCTCAATAAACAGATTTTCCGAGTTTTTCTTTTCTCCGAAGACAAAACTCTTTTTTATTGATTTCTTTGTGTCATTATCAAGCTCAACGCTAAACGGGGGATTGGTTAATATCAGATCAAAATTGCCGTTTATTGCTTTGTCGAAATAGAGCGGCTCAGCTGTGCTATCGTGCATTACATTCGGGGCAGTTTCCTTTTCATAGTACGCAAAGGGCAGAAGACCGTCCTTTACAAATATATTTGTAGAACCATCCCCGTGCAAAATCATATTTACCTTTGTAGCAGTACCAAGGTTAAAATTCGACTCGGAAGCATATATGTAGGTCTGCGCCCACTTGTTTTCACGATGATCCGGATAGAACCAGTCGGATTCTATTTTATCCTTTACGGCTCGTGTGGTGCCAAGCTCTTTACGAAAACGATATTTCATGTTTTCCGTAATAAACCTCATGTATTCAATCAAGAATGTTCCGCTACCAGCAGACGGATCAATCATATACGGTATTTCCTTATCAGTTTTTATGCGTGAAATTGCAAGCCGGTCAGCTTGAATAGCCCACAGCATAAAACGCACGATATTGATATGAGTAAAGAACTGTCCCTTGCTTTGCTTAAAGCCGTTTCTGATTATTCCTTCAAAAAAGTCGCCAAGAATATCTTTGCCGCTCAAGCTGTTTTTACCATCAACAAAAGAAAGCCCTTCCATTTTTTGAACGGCATATTTTAGCTTCGAGAGAGAAAACTTCTTGCTATCTACGACATATGATTTTGCAAGTTCTTCTTCGTCAAGAATATACAGCTTTGCTTTTAGTGCATCCCGATAAAGCGTGTTAATTCTTTCAAAGAGTTGCTCGTTCGTTTCAAATTCCTCGTCACCTTCCTTTTCAAAAGTCAGTGACTGAAACTTATAGGTTTCTCCGCTTTCGGTAGTATCTTCGTCCTGGATTTTTGCCAGAATAAGATTTGTTAATGAAGCAAAAACCTCATTATCATCCGTTCCGCCTCCACCCCAGAGAACATTATGGAGATCGGCCTGAAGCTGATTAAGCATCTCGCCTGTAAAGTTAGTTTCAAGGTCTTTATCGGAATCCTTGATATATGGCTTGTGCTGTGCCTTTCCGTATCGCATAGGCAAATCATTGGTGCAGTTCCGGTCCGATTCCCAATCAGCAAAAGTGGGATATTCATCTGTATCAATAATCATACATTCGTCTGAAACCTTGCTATATGCCTCTGACGTAGTATATAACACAAGATACTTAACGCTATGGCCTTCCGCGTTTTCCATGAAAGAAACCTTATAGAGCTGTTCCTCTATAGTTTTATCCTTATCAATGGATGCATACTCCTCTGGACTTTTAACTTCAATAAATAGAAAGGCATCATCGTGCGAATCCCTAACGATGATATCAATACGGCTTGTATTTGTGTGCGGCCTTCCGGCGGTGTATTCGTGTTCGATTTCAATTCTATCTGCCGAATAACCAAGCTCGTTCACGAGCCTTGTCAATATAAAAGCTCGTGACATTTCTTCATCGCCCGGAATTTCGTTGATAGTACGGCCTTGGCGGAGCTTATCATATGTCAATTTATTACTTGCTAAATCAATTGACGATACGATCTTTATAGGTTGTTCATCTATATACTTTTTTATCAAATTTCTATTCATAGTTTTTTCTCCATCAATAGCCGATTATCAGCAGCCCCGAAAGCGGAATGCCGAGGCGGTTACTGGCATACATAGCCTCAAAAAACTTGCAAACCCGGTCGAAATCATTAAAAGCGCGATATTTGTTCCGAACTGCAATACGCAGCATCCAATTAATCATGCTGCTTTTCCTCCGTTACCAGATCCAGCCAGAGTTCTTCGAGAGATGCATAATCTACATCATTTCTCGAACAGAAGTCTTTGATGTTCTTCATGGCGGCCAGATTGGGCTTTGTCTTGCCGCTTTCCCAGCGATTAACCGTAGAAAAAGCCACATTTATCTCTTTTGCAAATGCCTGCTGTGACAAAAAGCAACGCTGTCGTATCCGTTTCAGCTCTGCTTGAAAGCTCATAACTGCATCTCCTTTGCACATCATCTGCTGCAATATAGCAATAATATAGCACGGCTATATGAATTTTTCTACTGCCTTCGGAAAATTTCCGAGGGCATTTTTTATTTCCTTTCGTTCAAAACCGGCCAGCTTTGGCAAGGTGGTATCGGAGAGAAAAGGTTTCAGAGCTTTTTGGCCAAACAGCCCATTTTCAGCCAGTGGGTAGTGAACGAAGGAATTTTTAAAAACTTTCGTTCAAAACCGGCAAACCCATCCAGTGGGTAGTGGAGAGAAAAATCTCCGGGAAAAGCGAACCGCTTTGAAGGCTCGTGACCGGTGGGAAGTTAAGATCATGAACGGCAGTGATGCGTATGATTGTGTTCCGATGACCGTAGGGCGGTCTGAAGCTCTGTGCCCCTCCGGGACGGACAGCGGCGAGAGGGCACGAACGCAAAAACCATAATTCAAACGTGGTATTAACCCCAAAGATCATCAAATGGAGGAAAAAATGATGACTAATTACACCTTTGTCAACTACAAAAACACCAAATCCCTGATTCCGAAGGAGATCCGGCTCGCGGAAGAGCATCTTTCGGAAACGGAGCCGCTCTTTATGACGGAGCACCTTGTCGACAATGACGGCAAGCTGTACAGACGCTATCGCCTTCGCACGTGTGATCCGCCCCGCTTTGTCGAGACGCTTGATTATGACATCGAGTGTCCGCGCTGCCACAATCAGCTTCGCCTCTGCGGAATGGCCGTGGATGCCATGACGCACGGACTGTACAGATATTTTATCGGCAACACACGAAAAGCAGGACGGAGGTATTCCTGCCTGTCCACAGTGCGGAAAAGCCGTTACACAGCGGAGCAGCCATAAGAAGAAATTCTGCTCGGATTGCTGCCGGATGGAATACTGGAATTCCATCAGGATTGGGTTTTGTGAAAGGCGTACTACACGCTCGTATGCAAAAACTGCGGTCGGACCTTCCGCTGCTACGGCAACGCACAGCAGATATAGTAGCCTACGCCGACGGCCCTGACCGCCGATATGGAAATCGGCGGATTTAACGGAAATCGTAGCCGAAAGCGGCAACAGGCTGGTATTCCGCTTCAAGGACGGCAAAAAAGCTGATAAACGCTGGCAGAACCTACCGGAGACGCTGCGGGCGCAGAGCCGCTCCCCGAGGGCGGCGGGGAAACGAAATAATTGCGCATATGGGAAGGCCCCGGGGTGTTCAGATGAACGCTCCGGGGCTTATTTGATTGAGTTCTATGTGAAAAAGCTGTTACTATCACGTTACTATCAAAGCGAAAATAGAAAAACCCTTGGGACTAAGTTTTTGGCTCAATTCCAAGGGTTTCTTGGTCCGAGTGACAAGACTTGAACTTGCGGCCTCTTGACCCCCAGTCAAGCGCGCTACCAATCTGCGCCACACCCGGACATC
>CANNTZ010000005.1 GCA_947522735.1 uncultured Oscillospiraceae bacterium
TGCGCACGATGAAGTTCAAGTCCGACTCCAAGCAGCGCCAGAAAGCGCTGGAGACGATGGAGGTCTATGCGCCGCTCGCGCACCGCCTCGGTATCCGCGCTATCAAGGAGGAGCTGGAGGACTCGGCAATAGAGATACTCGACCCGGTGGCTTACGCCGAGATAGAGAATCACATAAACATGGAAAAAAGCGACATGAGCCGCTTCATCGAGGAGATCAAGAAGAAGATATACGACCGCCTCAGCCCCGAGCTGCCCGGCGTCTATATCGAGGGGCGCGTCAAGAGCATCTATGGCATCTACCGCAAGCTCTATATGAACGGCCACGCCTTTGAGGAGATATACGACATCTACGCCGTGCGCGTCATTGTGGATACCGTGACCGAGTGCTACAACGTGCTCGGCATTATCCACGACATGTTCACGCCTATACCGAACCGCTTCAAGGACTACATCTCCACGCCAAAGCAGAACATGTACCAGTCGCTGCACACCACCGTTATCGACAAGACCAGCACCAACAATTCGCCCTTTGAGGTGCAGATACGCACATGGGAGATGCACCATACGGCGGAATACGGCATTGCGGCGCACTGGAAATACAAGGCGGGCGTAACCGGCACCGACAAGCTTGACGAGCGCCTGCAATGGGTGCGAAAAATGCTCGAGGCGCAGAAGGAGTCGGACGCAACCGACCTTGTGCGCTCCATCAAGTCGGATCTCTCGCCGGACGAGGTGTTCGTCTATACCCCAAAGGGAGACGTCAAGAGCCTGCCGACCGGCGCCACCGTCATTGATTTCGCCTACGCCATCCACACCGAGGTCGGCAACCACATGATCGGCGCGAAGGTGGACGGCAGGATGGTCTCGCTTGATTTTCAGGTCAAGACCGGCATGATAGTCGAGATAATCACCTCCAACGCCAAGGACAGAGGCCCCAGCCGCGACTGGCTCAACATCGTCCAGACGGGCGAAGCGCGCAGCAAAATACGCGCGTGGTTCAAGCGCGAGCGCCGCGACGAAAACATCGCACAGGGCAGAGAGGAGATCGAGAAGGAATTTCGACGCAACAACATCGACCTTGGCGACGAGGAAATGTCCAAATTCCTCGACGAGGTGGCGCGCCGTCAGAAGTTCCCGAACGTCGATGAGTTCTATGCGGCGATCGGCTACGGCGGCATAGCCATCTCCAAGATAATGCCGCGCATCAAGGACGACTACCAGCGCATCTACAAGACCGACGACGCAGCGAAGATAGAGAAGGTAATCGCCAAGACGAAGCGTGATAAAAAGACCTCGAGCGGCGTCATAATCGAGGATCTCGACGAGTGCCTCGTCAAATTTGCGCGCTGCTGCAACCCGCTGCCCGGAGACGAGATCGTTGGCTTCGTCACGCGCGGCTACGGCGTTTCGATTCACAAAAAGGACTGCATCAACGTGGTGAACGCGATGAACAGCGAATCCACCGCCGGACGCTGGGTCAAGGCACACTGGGAAAACGTGGCCGCCGAGCGATACATGTCCACCATCGAGATTATCGCCAACGACAGAGGCGGCCTGCTCGCCGACGTGAGCATCGCGCTGCTAAACATGAAGATACCAATCCACACCCTCAACGCCAGAGAGGGCAAGGACGGCATGGCGAGCATCAAGCTGACCGTCGAGGTCGGCAGCGTGGAGCAGCTCGCCAAGATAATGGACAAATTCCGCAGCCTGGACGGCGTCAGCCGCGTCGAGCGCTGCGGTCAGTGATGATTCGGTGATAGTATCGATATCCGGAGGGGCTTTAATATGAGACTTGTTATACAGCGGACAAGCGGCGCGTCGGTCGTTTCGGACGGCGTTCCGACCGGCGAGATAGGCAGGGGACTTGCGGCTTTTGTGGGCGTCGCACAGGGCGACGGCGAGGCACAGGCGGATTTTTTAGCCGCAAAGCTGATAAATCTGCGAATATTCGAGGACGAGGCGGGCAGGATGAACCGCTCCGTGACGGATATAGGCGGCGGGCTGATGCTGATACCGAATTTTACGCTGTTTGCGGATTGCAGTCACGGCAACCGTCCCTACTTTGCCGCGGCGATGGAGCCGGGGGAGGCCGGACGCCTTTACGAATATTTTGTGGAGCGGGTTGGAGCGATTTGGGGCGAACGCCCGGCGACCGGCGTGTTTGGAGCAAATATGCAGGTGCGCGTCGATAACGACGGACCCGTGACGATAATAATGGACACCGACGAGATCATGAAAAAGGCAAAATAAGCGTTGTTAAGCAATATTATTACAGGCCAAAATGCGGCTCGTGCGGTCGCAAGCCAAGGAGGTTGTGCGAGAGATGAACATATATCGGATATCCGTCGGGATGCTTGGGACAAACTGCTATCTTTTGACGTCCGGCAGCGAGGCGGCGATAATCGATCCCGGAGCGAGCGCCGCAAGGATAGAGAAATTTGTCGGCGGCGTCTGCCAAAACGCGATTGCGGTCAAATATATCCTGCTCACGCACGGTCATTTTGACCACATAGGCGCGCTGGCGCAGATAAAGGCGCGCTATCCCGCAGCGGAGGTTATGATCCACTCGGCGGATGCGGACAGGCTCATCCATCCCGGAGACTATGACCGCTTTTTCCCGCGCACAACTCCGCTCGAGGGCGGTGCGGACAGGCTGCTCGAGGACGGAGATACGCTCGCGCTTGGCGATGAGACGATAGAGGTGCTGCACACTCCCGGGCACACTCCCGGCGGCGTCGTATACAAGGCGGGGGATATCCTCGTCACAGGCGATACGCTGTTCCACGGCGACATAGGCCGCACGGATCTGCCAGGCGGAGACCACGCGCAGCTTCTGCGCTCGTTGGCAAGGCTGAGCGCCTTGCCCGGAGATTACCGGGTTTATCCCGGACACGGCGAGGGCACGACGCTCGCGCAGGAGCGGCTGTATAACGGTTATATGCGGGGCGAGGTATGATAACGCTTGCACTTTGCGGAAACGGTTTCCGCTATGAGCTGGAGGCTGTCTGTCGGATATTTGCGGGCAGCGCCAAAATAAATATAATTGAAACGGATACCGAGCCGGAGAGCGGCGACAGCGTTTTCGCTGCACGCCGTGGGCGGGAGCTTTTCGCGGCAGTCACCGTCGCGGGAAAGAGGAGCGAGGAGCGCGAGACGCTTGAAATCGCCACGGATGCGCCGGAATACGACCGCGAGTGCGAGCGTATCCTCGGCATCCTCATCTACCGTGCCTTCTCGCGCCTCACCGGCCGCACGCCGCATTGGGGCGTGCTGACAGGCATACGTCCGGTCAAGCTGGTATATAAATATTGGGAAAGAGGATTTGCGGACGAGGATATTGTGCGCGAGCTGAGCGAGCGCTACCTCGTCTCGGAGAAAAAGAGCCGCGTGCTGCTGCGCACGGCGCATCGTGAGCGCGAGGCGGTCTCGTTGTCCCGCCCGGAGTCGTTCAGCCTCTACCTTGCGGTGCCTTTCTGTCCGACGCGCTGCCGCTACTGCTCCTTCGTCTCGCACTCGATAGACAAGGCAGGCAGGCTTGTGTCGGAATATGTCGAGCTGCTGCAAAGGGAGATAGAGCGCACAGGAGCCGTTGCGCGGTCGCTGGGGCTGCGTCTGGAGACGGTGTATATGGGCGGCGGCACGCCAACCACGCTTTCGGCGGAGCAGCTCAGGGCGGTGCTGGGCGCGGTGCGCAGCAGCTTTGATTTTTCCACGGTACGGGAGTTCACCGTCGAGGCGGGCCGCCCGGACACGATAACCGGCGAAAAGCTGGATGCGTTGATCGACTGCGGGGTGGATAGAATAAGCATAAATCCGCAGACGATGAGCGACGCCGTGCTTGAAAACATCGGACGCCGCCACACGGCGCAGCAAACGCGGGAGGCCTATTCGCTCGCAAGAAAGCGCCGGTTTAAATGTATAAATATGGATATCATTGCGGGCCTGCCCGGAGACGATACCGGCGGCTTCCGGCGCACCGTTGACGAGCTGATCGCGCTCGAGCCGGAGAATATCACCGTCCACACGCTGAGCATCAAGCGGGCGGCGGGGCTCAGCGAAACCGGCGAGCAGCTCCTCTCGGCGGCGAACGGCACGGCCTCGAGGATGCTGGACTACGCCTACGACGCTCTCGGAGCGAGCGGCTATCTGCCATACTACCTCTACCGCCAGAAAAACACGCTTGACAACCTTGAAAACACGGGCTTTTCCCGGGAGGGCTTCGACGGGCTATACAACATATATATAATGGCGGAGACGCACTCGATACTTGCCGCAGGCGCGGGCGGAGTGACCAAGCTTTGCGCGCCGGATGGACGTATCGAGCGCAGCTTCAACTATAAATACCCTTACGAATACAATTCGCGCTTCGCAACGGTGCTTGAACGAAAGGAGAGCGTGCGGGAATTTTATGAGAGAATTGAAGATAAAACGGATTGAGGTTGACGAAAATAACCGTCGCGCAGAAAATATAAAGAGCTTTGTCGCGGAATCGGAATATCGCTATTCCCGGCGCATCGAGGCGGTCGCGGAGCGCATCGAGGAGGAGATCGGGCGCAAATCGGTGCTGCTCATAGCGGGTCCGTCCGCCTCCGGAAAGACGACGACCGCACACGAGGTCAGCGCAAGGCTTGCGCTCGCCGGGATAAACGCGCCGGTCATCTCCCTCGACGACTTCTACAAGGGCGTCGATAAGCTCCCGCGCCGCGTGAACGGCGAGCCGGATCTCGAATCGGTCTATGGGCTGGATCTTGCGGCGATGGAGCGCTGCTTTGCGCGGCTTTTCGAGTGCGGCAGCGCGCTTTTCCCGCGCTATGACTTCGCAACCGGACGCTCCGTCCCGGATGCGCACGAGATAACGACAGGGGAGCGCGGGATTCTGATAATCGAGGGCATACACGCGCTTAATCCGCTGATAACAGGCGACCTTGATGAAAATATGTTTCTGCGGCTGTATGTCCGCACGGCGACCGAGTTCGTTCACGGCGGCAAGGTCGTGATGTCCCCGGAGGACACGCGCAAGGTGCGCCGCATGGTTCGCGACCACTACTACCGCGCAACCAGTCTTGAACGCACTCTCGACCTGTGGGAGGGCGTGCTGGAGGGCGAGCTGAAGTATATCCATCCGTATATCGGCGAGGCGGACTTTGCGATGAATACCACCTACGATTACGAGCCGAACGTTTTCCACAACTATCTGTTCCCGCTGCTCACAGAGGCGGCGGCGTTTGGAAAGACGCGCTATTCCAAAGAGTTCGTTAGGCTGCGCGAGGCGTTCAACAGGTTTGAGGATATCCCTGCCGAATCCGTTCCGGCAAGCTCAATGCTGCGCGAATTTATACCGGAGAAAAACAATTAGTTTATATAAGCTATTAAATTTGTTAATTGAAAAACCGGCGCTCCTGACGTATAATAAAAGGAGACACAGACGTTGTCCGTCTGCGCATATATACTAAATATTTTTATTCAAACGGAAACGGAGGACCAGACTATGACAAACACATTCGACGAGATTTTTGACACCGTGAGAGAGCTCGCAAGCAAGGCGGGCAAAAAGACGACTGAGCTGGTTGATCTTTCCAAGGTGAGACTGGAGATCGCCTCCATCAACAGCGATATCAAGAGAGGCTTTGAGAAGCTCGGCTCGCTGACCTACAGCGCCTACAATAAGGACTGCGACAACTCCGAGCTTGTAAAGCACTGCGTCGCAGAGATAGACGCGCTCTATCAGCGCCTTGAGGAGTGCAAGGGGAAGATTGACGCCGCGAAGAAGGTCGTCAGATGCCCAGAGTGCGGCACGGCCAACAACATCATCGCGACCTACTGCTATGTCTGCGGCACAAAGCTGGTGAAGGAGGAGCCGGAGGGCACCACCGAGGCCGAGACCGCTCAGAATGAGCCGGAGACCGCGGAGAAAGAGGAAAAGGACACAGCCGCTGAGGAATGATCAGCGATGTTTTTTGAGGCAGAATGAAGTCGGAGGAACGGAAACGCGGCGGCTTTGGGGCGCGGCGCTCCGTTCCTCTGTGTGGAAACGCACAGGCGTATATGTTTGAGGAGCGGGCGAATGGTAGAATTTGACAGATGTAAAAGAAGCGCGGAGCACATCCTCGCGGCAACAAAGCAGCGCCCGAGGCTTGCGATAATACTTGGCTCCGGGCTTGGCGCGCTTGCGCACGAGCTGGAGGGCGCGGAGAGGTTCGAGTATACCTCGATTCCCGGCTTCATGCGCTCCACCAACGAGATGCACGAGGGCGCGCTGTATATCGGCAGGCTGCGCGGAGTCACCGTCGCGGCGCTTGCCGGGCGTTATCACTATTACGAGGGCTATTCGATGGCCGACGCGGCTTTCCCTGTCGGGGTGCTCGCGCAGATGGGCGTCGAAACGCTTATCGTCACCAACGCGGCGGGCGGCATAAACCCCGCCTACGGCAAGGGCGAGCTGGTCGTCCTGCGCGACCACATCAAATTCTTCTCCGACAGCCCCCTCAGGGGCAACACCGACGCGCCGTTCGGCCCGAAATTCTTCGACATGAGCGACGCGTATTCGTGTGCGCTGCGCGAAAAGGCAAGGCTCTGCGCCGGACGCCTTGGGATGAAGGTGCACGAGGGCGTATACGCGTGGATGCCGGGGCCGCAGTATGAGACGCCCGCCGAGATAAGAATGCTGTCCGTTCTCGGCGCCGACGTGGTGGGAATGTCCACCGTGCCGGAGGTGATTATGGCGGCGCAGTGCGGCATAAAGACGCTTGGTATATCATGCGTCACCAACATGGCCGCCGGGCTTTCCGGAGATAAGCTCTCCGACGAGGAGGTCGTCGAGACGGCAAGGCGCGTTCACGGCGAGTTTTCCGCGCTGGTGCGCGAGATCGTGGCGGAGATCGGGGGCGCGGGAGATGCTGTTTGAGAAGATAAGCATCATCGATGAAAATTTTGAGCTTCAACGGGACAGATATGTGCTCGTAAGGGACGGTCGCATTGTCTCGATAACCGGCAAAGCGCCGGAGAATTATTCGGGCGCGCGCTATCACGGCGAGGGCAGGCTGCTCATGCCGGGCATGGTCAACACCCACTCCCATCTGCCCATGACGCTGATGCGCGGCTACGGCGACGGGCTGACGCTGCAAAGCTGGCTGTTCGACCGCATATTCCCGTTTGAGGATAAAATGACCGACGAGGACGCGTTCTGGGGCGCGCTGCTCGGGATAGCGGAGCTGCTCGCGGGCGGCGTCACCTCCGTCAGCGATATGTACATGTTCGGCGATTCGGTCTGCAAGGCGGCGGAGCTTGCGGGGATTAAATGCAACTTCGCTCGCTGCATCTCCTGCTCCGACGACAGGCCGCTCGGGGAAATCAGGAGCTTCGGTCAGGCGTTGGATATAATGCGGGACTACGACGGCGCGAACGGCGGACGTATCCGCGCAGAGCTGGCGCTCCATGCGGAATATACCTCCTGTGACGGCGTTATCGCGCAATTTGCGGACTACGTGCGCAGCCACGACGTCCGCGTCAGCACACATATATCCGAGACGCGACAGGAGCACGAGGAGTGCAAGCAGCGTCACGGAGGCATGACCCCGGTGCAATATTTTGAATCAAAGGGACTTTTTGACAATAAAAAGGCGTTCGCAGCTCACTGTGTCTGGATAGAGCCGGAGGACAGGGAAATACTTGCAAAGCACGGCGCGGCGGTCGCTCACTGCCCGTCGAGCAACATGAAGCTCGGAAGCGGGCTTGCCGACGTGAAAGCGATGCTGGATGCCGGGCTCACCGTCGGTATCGGCACAGACGGCGCGGGGAGCAACAACAATCTTGACATGTTTGAGGAAATGCACCTGGCAGCGCTCACGGCGAGCGCGAAGAAGCTGAATGCGGCGGCGATAGCGCCAAAGGAGCTGCTGCGGATGGCGACGCGCAACGGCGCGCTGATGCAGGGCAGGGGAGATTGCGGACTTATAAAGCCCGGCTTCCGCGCCGACCTTGCGGTGATTGACCTGCAAAAGCCGCACCTCTGTCCGCAGAACGACGTCGTGTCGGCGCTGGTCTATTCGGCGGGCGCGCAGGACGTTGTGCTGACAATGGTGGACGGCGAGGTTGTATATGAAAACGGCCGCTTCGCGCACATCGATACCGACGAGGCGATGTCACGGGCGGAAAAGGCAGTCTGCGGAATAAAAAGCAGGCTTGACAGGCAAAACTGAGTATAGGAGCGTGTCCGGATGCCTTTGAGGAGACAGAGACAGAATTTTTTACAGGGCGCAGTGGTGCTGATGGTCGCCACTATACTGGTCAAGCTGATCGGCGCGCTGTTCAAGATACCGCTGATGAACATGATCGGCGGCATAGGCATGGGATATTTTAACGCGGCATATCAGCTTTTCAACCCACTCTACACCCTCGCAACGGCGGGAATGCCGATAGCGACGGCGCGCATGGTTGCGGAGAGCGTGGCGAACGGCCGATACAAGGACGCGCGCAAGATAATGAAGATATCCTCGGCGATATTTATCGTTATGGGCGTTGCGGTGTTCATCCTGATGGCGGCAGGCTCCAAGCTGTTCACCGGCGCAATCAAGAACCCGAACGCGCTCTACAGCGTGCTTGCGCTCTCTCCGGCGGTGCTGTTCGGCTGCGTCATGTCGTCCTATCGCGGCTTCTATCAGGGCATGCGCAACATGTATCCCACTGCGGTGTCGCAGGTCATCGAGGCCGTGACAAAGCTGCTGGCGGGTATGCTGCTTGCATTTATCTTCATCCGCATCGGCGAATCGCAGTATGCATCCACAGGCGTAGTTTTCGGTGTGACCTGCGCGAACGCGGAGCAGGCGGAGCTTGCAACCCTGCCATATGCCGCCGCAGGAGCCGTGTTTGGCGTGACGCTCAGCACCCTTGCGGGCGCGGCATATCTCATGATACGCTACAGGCGCTTCGGCGACGGAATAACCGCAGAGGAGATAAGCCGTTCGCCGCATACCGAGAACGCCGACAGCATTTTTCACCGGCTTGTGAAGCTGGCGGTGCCCATCTGTCTTGGGGCGCTCGCGCTCAATATAACCTCACTCATCGACCTCGTGTCCATCATGAACCGCCTCAACCGGGCGCTCGACCTCGATATGGCAAAGCTGCTGGCGATGTACGGAGACAATATCTCGTCCGAGTTTGACAAGGGGCAGATCGCAACCTATCTCTACGGCGTGTTCAGCACCATGCCGATGACGCTGTTCAATCTCATCCCGGCGATAACCGTCACCTTTGGCACGAGCGTCCTGCCAAACATCACCGCAGCGTGGACCGCAAACAGCTTCAGGGCGCTCAAGAGGAACGTCGACGCGGCGCTGCGTATAACCTCGATAATCGCAATGCCGTCCGGCTTCGGAATGGCAATTCTCGCCCGCCCGATATTAGCAACGCTCTATTCCTCGCGCATGGCGGAGGTTGAGATAGCTGTTCCCATGCTTCAGGTCATGGGCATCGGCGTGATATTCATCGCGATGATGTCGCCCTGCAACAGCATCCTGCAGGGAATCGGCAGGGTCGATCTACCGGTCAAATACATGCTTATCGGAGCGGCGTTCAAGCTGGCAATAAACTTCATATTCGTCGCTATCCCCGGCATAAACATTCAGGCTGCACCCTATGGCACGTTGGTGTGTTATATAGTTATCGCTGCGCTGTCGATTCGGGGACTTGTCCGCGAAACCGGCGTAAAGCTCAATCTCTGGGGCATTTTCGTCAAGCCGATGTTTGCAGGCGCGATATGCGCCGGAGCCGCGCGACTGGCCTATCTCCTTTTCGCAAGCTTTATCCGCAGCGTCAAGGTTTCCACCCTCGCGGCGATAGTAGTTGCGGCGGCAGTTTACGCGGTGGTGCTGCTTTTGGCAAAGATAATCACGAAGAATGATATTTTAATGCTCCCGCAGGGAGAAAAAATTGCAAAAAGACTTGAAAAACTGCACTGGATAGGGTAAACTATATAAGTAAGTTTTTTCGTAGAAGCGAAAAGGAGACGCCCGGCTTGGAATTTAAAGATAACTACAGGATAGACGACCTTCTTGAGATCATGCGCATACTCCGTTCCGAGAACGGCTGCGTCTGGGACAGGGAGCAGAATCACGCGTCGATACGCAAGAGCATGATCGAAGAGGCGTATGAGGCAGCCGAGGCGATAGACCTTGACGACATGGATATGCTACGGGAGGAGCTTGGAGACGTGCTGCTCCAGGTGGTGTTCCATGCGCGCATGGAGGAGGAGCGCGGCGGATTTGATTTTGACGGCGTCTGCGACGGCATCTGCAAAAAGCTGATACTGCGCCACCCGCATGTTTTCGGCGACGTCAAGGTGAACGACTCGACCGAGGTGCTCGCCAATTGGGACGAGATAAAGCAGCGGGAAAAGGGCCAGAGGTCCGCAAGGCAGACGCTTGAGGGCGTGTCAAAGGCGCTTCCGGCGCTGATGCGCGCCGAAAAGGTCTATGGCAAGGCCGCAAAGGCGGGCACAGGCTGTCGAGATGCGGAGCACGCGCTCGGTGAGCTTCGCGGCAGGCTGGACGAGCTTGAGGGCGCGATAAACGGAGGCGGAGACTGCGGCGCAGCCGTGGGAGATATGCTTTTCGCGGCGTCCGGGCTCTGCAAGACGCTCGACGTCGATGCGGAGGAGCAGCTTGCGGCAAAATGCGACCGCTTCATCGAAAACTTCAGGGAAAAACAGGAATAGGATCACCAAAAGCATGAAACAGAGCGTCTGATATTTCCAGAGGGTCTGTTGATGATAAAATTTATGGAGGTATACTCAAATGACAAAGGCAGAATTAGTATCCGCTATTGCCCAGAAAACTGAATTTACCAAAAAAGACAGCGAGAAGTTCCTGAACGCTGCTCTCGAAGCGATTACCGACGAGCTTGCGAACGGCGGCAAGGTCCAGATTACCGGATTCGGCACCTTTGAGGTCAAAGAGCGCGCCGCAAGAACCGGCGTAAATCCCCGCACAAAGGAAGAGATCCAGATCGCCGCCTCCAAGGCTCCCGCCTTCAAGGCCGGCAAAGCTTTCAAGGACGCTATCGATAAATAAAGCTTATCGCAAAAAAGCATCGTCTATGCCGGTGCCGGGGTTTGGCGGGGGATATCTCCGGGCCTGCCCCGCGCCGGTGTATTTTTATGGGCATATCTCCATGAACGACCGAAAGGCAGGTTTTATACATGAGACTGGACAAATATCTCAAGGTGACGAGACTAATCAAGCGTCGCACCGTCGCGAATGAAGCGTGCGATGCGGGCAGGATATCGGCCAACGGCAGGGTGGTCAAGGCGTCCTATGACGTCAAGGAGGGCGACGTGCTTGAAATAGCTCTCGGTGCGAAGCCGCTGAAGGTGAAGGTGCTGAAGGTCAGCGAATATGCGACCAAGGCGGACGCCGCAGACAACTATATTGTGATAAACGACTGACAGGGCTTCTATTGCGCGTCGCTGCGGCATATGCTCTATTAAGAGTAAAACGCGAAGGGTTTGATCGAGATGCCGAAGCAGTCGGAGGAGAAAAAGACGGTAACGCTGCCGCACAACGTGTTTTTGGAGAACCGGAGCCTGCTGAATCTGACCGGCGTGGAGGATGTGGACTGCTTTGACGAGCAGACGGTACGCGCCTTCACCAATATGGGCGAGCTTGTGATCCGTGGGCACGGGCTGCACATAAATAAGCTCAGCGTGGATACCGGCGAGCTTTCGGTCGAGGGGAAGGTCTGCGCGCTGGAATATTCCGACGAGCAGCCCCGACGCGGCGGCGTGTTCGCGCGGCTTTTCAGGTGAGCGCCTATGCGTGAGCCGTATATCGCCGCACAGACGGTGCTGTTTTTGCAGTCGCTGCTGGTCGGCGCCGCGCTCGGCCTGCTGTATGAGCCGTTCCGGCTGATGCGCGCTCTGGTTCGGCTGCCGTCATGGCTCGTTTTTGTTCAGGACATACTCTATTTTCTGCTTGCGGGCTTCGTCACGTTCTCTTTCATGCTTGCGGAGGAGACGGGAAAGATACGCTTTGCGCTCGTCGTCGGCGAGCTAATCGGCGCAGCGCTGTATCTGCTGACGGTGGGGGAGCTTATCAACCGGCTGCTCGTGTGGGCTCTGAGGCTTGTAAAACGCGTGCTGGGGTGGATATGGAGCGGCATATTTGCGCCGGTGCTGCGTTTTATATTAAGACCTGCGGCATTTGCAGCAAAAAAAGTAAAAAAATTCTTTGAAAATGCGAAAATCCACTTGAAAACAAGTGCTCATGTAGTGTATAATCAATGTATATCAGTATTTAAGCGTACGCCGAAAAAAAGGAAGCGGGTAAGGTTATGAGCACAAGGACGAAAACCGGGAAAGGCGGCAGGCTCAAGAGATTTCTTTTGGGCACGGCACTCGTCGCTTTCGGACTGTATGCGGCCTATTCGTTCGTGACATATCAGTACGAGCTTGCACAGAAGCAGCGTGAGCTTGAGAACGTTCAGCAGCAGTGCGCCGATATGAAGCTCGAAAACGCGGAGCTGGAGAGATTGCTGAAGCAGAAGGATTCTAAGGATTATCTGGAAAAGCTTGCAAGAGAAAAACTGGGATACGGATATAAGGACGAAGTATTCTATATCGATATTTCGGGAAATTAAAATTTTAGGAGGAACACATCCGAGCTATGAGTCTTTCGGTCGGAAGCATCGTTGAGGGCAAGGTTACGGGAATAACCAACTTTGGCGCTTTTGTGGAGCTGCCAGAGGGCAAAACGGGAATGGTACATATCTCCGAGGTGGCGTCGGTCTATGTCAAGGAGATAAGGGATTTTGTCACGGTGGGACAGGCGGTCAAGGTCAAGGTGCTCACGATAGGTGAGGACGGAAAAATCAGCCTGTCTATCAAACGCGCGCAGGAAAATGCGCAGGAGCAGCAGCCACGCGAAAACAGGCCCCCACGCGAACGCAGCGACAGGCCCGAGCGCTCCGGCGGCTACAACCGCGGCCCGCGCAGAAGCTATGCGCCCACAACGCCGAAGAACACGCCGTCCGACAGCTTCGACTTCAACAAGGGCAAGGAGCGCGACATGTCGTTCGAGGACATGATGAGCAAATTTAAGCAGGCGAGCGACGACAAGATGTCCGATCTGAAAAGGTTCATGGACGTCAAGCGAGGCTCAAGCAACCGAAAATCCAAATAATAGTCAAACAGGCGGCGGGGGGATGCTTCCGCCGCCTTTTTATTAAAAAGGAGAAAAAAGACATGATAAGGCAGTGCGCTTTTGAAGGCGGCAAAAAAATGCTCAAGACTGCTCTGCACGTCCACACCACGCGCTCGGACGGAGAGGGAACGCCGGAGGAGGTTCTGAAAAGATACAGCGAGTGCGGCTACGACGTCGTTGCACTGACAGACCACCGGCGGTATAACCGTGAAAACCTTGCTCCGGAGCTTGGGCTGCTGATAATCCCGGGCATGGAGATAGACGACAACTTTGACGGCCCGGGAGTCCATTGCTATCACACGGTTGTGCTTGGCCGTGACGGGGAGGATAACCCGTTCAGTCAGGATCAGATGTTCGAGGGAGGAACTGCCACAACCCAGGAAAGCTATCAGAAAAAGCTGGATATGCTTCACAAGGCAGGTCAGCTTACGATGTACTGTCACCCGGAATGGAGCAACACCCCGGTGCGCGAGTTTGAACGTCTCGAGGGCAATTTCGGCATGGAGATATGGAACTCCGGCTGCGCTGTTGAGAATGGGCTCGACGTCAACGCAGCCTACTGGGACGAGCTGCTCATACAGGGTAAGCGAATCTTTGGCTGCGCCACCGACGACGGCCACGCAATGGATCAGCACTGCAATGGGTGGGTCTGCGTCAATGCGGAGAAAGAGCAGGACGCGGTGCTCGGCGCGCTCAAGGCTGGCGCGTTCTATTCCTCCTGCGGCCCGGAAATAAAGGATTTTTACGTTGAGGACGGCAAGGTGGTCGTCGAGTGCTCGCCCTGCTGCGACGTGGCTTTCCGAAGCAACTGCTTTCCGTTGAGACGTAAATATGACCGTTCCGGCGGCATTGTTCGCCATGAGGCGAGCCTCCCTGATTTCATCAAATATGTCCGCGTGACCGTCACCGACAGCGAGGGCCGCCGCGCATGGAGCAATCCGATATTCTTCGACAGATAATACGGCCGTTCGTAAACACAAGAAGAAAAAACGACGCCTCTCGCCATATTGCGTGGGCGTCGTCGCTTTTTGCCGGCTTGTGCGATATTTTTACAGATTTTCTATTTGCCTGCGAAAAGAGAAAAGCTCCGGCTTAGACCGGAGCTTTTGAAATGATCACGCCTGACAGCTTATTTGGGAACCTTCTCCCAGTCCTTCATGAATTTTTCGAGTCCGCTCTTGGTGAGAGGATGCTCGACCATCTGCATGATGACCTTGTAAGGCACGGTGGCAATATCGGCGCCTGCCTTTGCAGCCTCGATGACGTGCATCGGGCCGCGAGTGCTCGCGACGATGATCTGGGTGGGCATGTCGTGGATGGCGAAGATCTCGGCGATGTCGGAGATGAGGTTCATGCCCTCGGTGCCGATGTCGTCAAGACGTCCGACGAACGGAGCGACGTAGGACGCGCCGGCTCTTGCCGCAAGAAGCGCCTGAGCGGCGGAGAAGCAGAGGGTGCAGGTGGTCTTGATGCCGGTGTCCTTGAGTCTGTGGACAGCCTTGAGTCCCTCTTTGCAGAGCGGGATCTTGATGATCATGTTGGGATGGATAGCGGCGAGCTTCTTGGCCTCTTCGACCATGCCGTCCGCCTCCATGGAGATGACCTCGGCGAAAATCAGGCAGGTATCGCCGACAACATCGACGATCTCGCGAACCGCGGTCTCAAACTCCTTGCCCTCCTTCGCGATGATGGAGGGGTTGGTGGTAACGCCGCTGATAACGCCCATCTCGTAGGCATCCTTGATCTCAGCGATATTTGCGGTATCGATGAAAAGCTTCATTTGAACGACCATTCCTTTCATTTCTATAGCATTTTACTTAACCATATAATATCATAGTATATTTTCGACGGAAAGTCAAACCGTCATGAGCGGTTTTGCCGCGGAAAAGAGTAGAATTTGCGGCGATATCCGAAAAATATTTGATATATTTTTAACATAACGCGCCTGTACGGCGGATTTATGGCTGCGAGGGAGGGAGGCGTTGTTCAAGCATCCGGCCCGGCCTCATCAAACGCCGTTTCCAGCACCTTTTTGCAGCAGTCCGGCGAGTAGCGCCAGCGGGAGATATGCCCGGAGGTCAGCCGGTAGCAGGGTGGTACGGGACGGTATCGTGCGTCGAAGCAATCGACGATTATCAGCTTTATCTTCATCCTCTCCGGGATAATGCTCTTTATGTAGACGCTGGCGTGTTGTCCGGCAAAGACGCCCTCGCGCAGCTCTGCAAGCCCGGCAAGGTTCGGCGCCAGCTCCACGAATACTCCGTAGCTCTCCACAGAGCGCACGATACCTGCTACCGTCTCGCCGCAGGAAAAACCGGCGGCGTTTTCCTCCCAGCTTCCCAGCAGCTCCTTGTGACTGAGTGTTATTCTGCCGTTTTCCACCGACCGCACCACGGCGTATACGCTCTGCCCAACGCAAAAGCGGTCGGAGGGATGGGAGATGCGCGATACGCTGATGAGGTCGATGGGAATGAGCGAGATTACGCCGCAGCCGATATCCACAAAGCAGCCGAACTGCTCCAGATGGGTTACCTGCGCCGGGATGATATCGCCGGGGACGAGCCTGCCGGTGTAGAGGCGTATACAGTCCTCCTGCACGGCGCGCCGGGAGAGGACGGCGACCGTCTCTCCGGTCTCGTCGCGCTCAAAGGCGGTCACGCGGAAGCAAACGGGCTTGTTTACGCGCGAGATGAGTGCGATATCGCGCACGCTGCCCTCCTTAATGCCCGCAGCGCCCTCGTTTCGCGGAATAACGCCCTTCATGCAGCCAAGCTCAACGACGAGGTCGTGTGCGGCGGTGCAGATTACGGCTCGCGCCTCAAGTATCCTGCCCTGCAAAAGCGCCTCGCCGAGATTCTGGCGGCTGCGCAGATAATACCGGTTTTCCGGGGTATCGATGAGACTGCCCTCGGGATAAAAGCCCGTAGTTGTATTCATATGTATCCTCTCTCCCGCAAATATTTTTAATTCCGTATGGTTAAATAATATTCAGGGGAGGGCGGGGTTAGAATCAGCGGACGCGGATTTCGTAGGCTCCGAGCGACAGCAGCCGGCCGTGGACGGCTTTTACGGCCTCGTCGCGGCAATTGAGCCGCATCAGTGCCTCGCAGCTCTGCTCCGGCGGTCGGTCGTTTTCATCGTTTGTCAGTGCCGGAAGGGGAGCATATTGATTGAAAAAGGGCGTCACGGCGCTTCCGGAATAATATGCCGGATAACCGGCAATACCGAACGGCGCGGCGACGGCCTCGACGAGATCGCCGTTAAAGCCGTCGGCCTCCCATGAGACGGCGAGGCGCCCGATGGAGCGCGCGAGCGGGGAAGAACGGAGCGCGCGCGCCGCGCGGTCGGCGGAGTCGACGTCGCTGAATCTGGCAAGGATTAGCTTTGACAAGACAATGTCCTCCGATACGGATGTTTTTATTATTTTTCGCTGTCTTGAGCGCGTTTAATCTGAAAAAATATGCCAAACGGATTTGCAATGCGCCGTGAAGTGTGTTATGATAGAGACATAAACTATGATTGGATGAGGATAAATATGGAAACGCACGAAAAGCTTGGACAGCGGTTTTGCAGCGCGTCGCTTGAAAGCTGGCAGACGGAGCTTGCGGCAAGGCCGATGCACGGCTCGCTGTGTCTGATTATCGCCGAAAAGACGGCTGACCCGGATGAGATACAGGCGCAGGCGTTCGACCTGCTGTCGACCGGCTGCCGTTGGTTTGTCTATGGCGGGAAATACGGCGAGCTGTGGCAGTATTATCTCAGCGGGCTGTACCGCGAATCGCAGCTTGACGGCGAGGATGTGTGGCTGCTGTTCAGCAAGCACTGCGCTACGACGGAGGAATTTGCCAAAGACCTTTCCGAGTGCGTCCGCGCACGGAAATTCCTGCCGTACGATACCGTCGTTATATACGATGACAGAGAGCTGCTCGACAAAGCGCTCGAACTTATCGAGTGACGGAAATACGGAGGTGCAGAATGAAGAAGGGGATGAGGATAGTGGGTATAATAGCCGCGCTGTGCGCGCTGTTTACAGGCTGCGCGAGGAGAAACGTGAGAACCCAAAAGACAGATTGCAGCAGCGGGCTTGTATCCTGCACTTACGTAAGCTCCGGCGGAATGGAGGGCGGGCACGTATATCTGAAGCTGTCGCGCGAGGACGATTCGTGGGTGCTGCAAAGGGAGAAGCAGGACAACCACATGGAAGAGGAAAAAGTGGAGCGGTATGCTGTGCCGGAGAGCGCGGCGCGCGGCTTGGAAGAGTTTTTTTCGTGGCACGATTGCGAGAACTGGAAAAACCTCAGTGTCAACGAGGACATGATAGCGCTGGATGCCCCCACTGACAGCATATCCTTCGAGCTTGCGGACGGCAGATCGTTTTCAGCGAAAGACGTGCTTGATCTGCCGGAGGAGGAGATAGGGCTTTGCAGTAGCGTAAGCTGGTATCTCCACTCCTATACAGTCGAGGTCGAGCTATGCGAGCTTGACGCGAAGGGCAGCGACGAGATTGTTTTTTCCAAGCCGGAGATGGTGGACTGCACGAGGGAGGAGCGTCCTGGCGGCGCCGTTTATATTCTGCGCGGACGCATACCCGGAGAACTGACGGCGGAGCTGAGAACTGACGAAAAATCAAGGCCGACTCGCGTGCATCTGAAGGTGGACAGTAAATGCCGCGTAACCGTTGAGCAGAGATGATGCTTGAAATACGAAAAAACATCAAGCCCCATTATTGCGCTTGAATTTTTGGCGCGGATGTGGTATTATAATAATACCAGACGAGTGTAAACGATTACACACCCGGATGGGCGTGATAAAAACGAAAGCGGAGGAGAACGGAAAATGAAAAACATGAAGGACCTCAAGGATATCCGGATCGGCACCATTGTCGGAGCCGACAGAGCGCTGGAGCTTATTCCGAGGCTGCTGCCCTATGGCTTTGAGTGCTTTGAGATCACCTTTGGTACGGACATGGGCGATACCGAGCTGCGCGAGCTGGGCAAGCGTGCGAATGCGCTGCTTGAGGGGAGCGACTGCGTTATCTCCTGCGTCGGACTGTACGGAAACCCGCTTGTCGATAACGAGTACGGGCACAGGCTAATCCGCCAGTGGGAGAGGCTCATCGACAACATGGACGCTTTCGGTACAAACGTCATAGGCGGCTTCACCGGGCGTATCCCCGACGTGCCGGTCGATCAGTCGATCGGACGATACAGGGAGGTATTCGGAGAGCTTGCCAAGCGCGCAGCCGATAAGGGCGTCAAAATTGCCTTTGAAAACTGCAACTGGGGCGGCAGTTGGGAGAGAGGAGACTACAACATTGCGTTCTGCGAGCGCGCGTGGGAGCTGATGTTCGACGCGCTGCCGGATGATAACATCGGCCTTCAGTGGGAGCCGTGCCATCACATGGTGCAGCTTGTCGATCCGATGCCGATGCTACGCAAGTGGGTTGGCAAGATGATCTGCCTGCACGGAAAGGACGCCACCATAGACTGGGATCTCGTCAGGCGCCGCGGAATTTACAGCGGCGAGCCGTTTGCGTGGCACCGTACCCCCGGCTTCGGCGACTGCAACTGGACCGACATAATCTCCGTTCTGCGTATGAACGGCTTCAGGGGCAGCATCGACATCGAGGGCTACCACGACCCGGTATACAACGAGGATCTCGAATGGACCGGACAGGTTTACGCGCTGAACTATCTCAAGCAGTGCAAGGGCGGCGAATTTGTCTCGTTAGACAGATAACGGCGCAGGCTCGCCTCCCGGGATGTCGCTTTCTTATTGGGAAACGCCTCTCCGGGAGGCGTTTTTTATTGCCGAAAATCCAATATGACTAATTCTGAGGAATGTAGGACAAAAGTGTTTTTCTATTATTTTTTAAAAAAGGTATTTATTTTTGCTGCGGTTTGTGCTATAATAATTGAGCCGGTTTAAAACCGACAATAATATGCGCCTGTAGCTCAGTGGATAGAGCACCGGCCTCCGGAGCCGGGTGCGTAGGTTCGATTCCTATCAGGCGCGCCAGCACTGCAAAAACCTTGAGGATATCAAGGTTTTTTGCAGCTTTAGCGGCAATTTTACGGCGAATAGCGGCAGGAGGAACGACCATGACGGTGTATTTGAAGGACTATCTTGACAGGGACGCGCCGGTTCAGAGTGCGGCGGCGCTGGCGAGGGCGCTTCGGGCGGTTCCGGACGGCGGCACGCTGAGGCTTGGCGGCGGCAGGCTCAACGTCAGTCCGGATGGCGCTTTCTGTAAATATTACCACGTCTCCAACAATGACAGCGGAGAAAAAAGGATAGCGTTTCCGCTGCTTGGCCGCCGCGATATAACCATCGACGGAGAGGGTGCGGACATCGTGTTCTGCGGCGATATCTTGCCGTTTGTCATCGATGGGTGCAGCAACATCACGGTGAAAAACCTCTCGATAGATTATCGCTTTCCGCAATATGCACAGGCAAGGCTTTTGGAGGCCGATGAAAAGCATACGGTGATGGAGTTCGATAACAGGGAGTTTTTCTGCCGTGTGAAGGACGGCGCTCTCTGCTTTTACAGCGAGGCGGATGGCTGGGAGAACTGTCCCGAGGCGCCGCTCGCGCTTGAATTTGACGCAGAAAAGCGCGCCCCCTCCGACCATCTTCCATCGTACTTCCCGTATTCCGGCCCTGCGCGCGACCACGGTTTTCTCGGCGGCATGTTCCGCAAGGTGTCGTATCGTCAGCTCGACGAAAAACGCATCGCCATGTATGGCGACATCGGATTTACGCACACCGTCGGCAACTACGTCATCATGACGCACAGCCGCCGCTGGAATCAGGGCTTCCTCGTTAACGGCTCAAGGGACGTCATGATAGAGAACGTCGCGCTCTATCACACCGCCGCGATGGGAGTGCTCTGCCAGCTCAGCGAGAACATAACGCTCGACCGCGTCTCGGCGGACGTGCGCGAGGGCTCGGGGCGCCTGCTCTCGGTCAATGCCGACGCCACCCACTTTGTCAACTGCCGCGGACGCATTGTCATGCGCGGCTGTCGCTTTCTCAAGATGATGGACGACGCCGCAAATATCCACGGCATCTACCTCAAGGCCCCGCGAGCCGACGGCGCGCATAGCTTTGTCGCGGGCTACGGCCATGCGCAGCAGGCGCATATGGATATCTTCCGCCCCGGAGACATCGCAAAAATCATTGATTACAACACCGTCGAGACCGCAGCCACGCTTACGGTTGTGCGCACGGAGCAGCTTGACGGGAACGCGCTGCGCGTATTTGTGCAAGAGGCAATGCCGGATATAACGGGCGAGTGCGTCGTCGAGAATGTCAGCACCGCGCCGGAGGTGCTTATAACCGGCTGTGAGTGCGGCGACAACCGTCCGCGCGGCTTCCTGCTCAGCTCCGCGGGGAGAACGGTGGTAGAGGGCTGCGTGTTCCACAACATGTATCAGGGCGTCAGCATTGGCGGCGAGATGCTGAACTGGTACGAGAGCGGCGCAGTGTCCGACGTGACGGTGCGCGACAACGAGTTTCGCAACAGCGCCTATGCCGGCGGCTGCGCCATCTGCGTGGCTGCGCACGTCAAAAATTCAGAGAGCATCACGGATTTCCACGGAAGGATCGTGATTGAGAGCAACCGCTTCACAATGAACGGACGCCGGTTTCTGAGCGCCGCGAACGTCAGGGCCCTTACTGTCCGCGACAACGTCTACGTTCGCGATGAGTCGCTGCCGTACCATGGCGAGATCGGAAACGGCGGCTTGGATATACGCAGCTGCGCCGGTCAGGCGGTCGAGCCTGTCCGCGAGGCCGCAGACATGGGGAAGTGATTCGGCTGCGTTTTTTCCGGTCTGACACCTTTTGAGTATGGACTTTTATGTCGAAACAGTGTATAATTTACACATACGGAGGTGAGGTCGGATGGAGATTGCTTACGGGATACTTATACCGTTTTTAGGAACGTCGCTCGGCGCGGCGTGCGTATTCTTCATGAAAAAGGGGTTTGATGAGAGGATACAGCGCGCGCTGACGGGCTTTGCGGCGGGAGTAATGGTGGCGGCGTCGGTGTGGAGCCTTATTATACCGGCGATAGAGCAGTCCGAGAGCCTGGGCAGATGGAGCTTTCTCCCGGCGGCAGTGGGCTTCTGGATCGGGATAATTTTCCTGCTGCTGCTTGATCACATCATACCGCACCTGCACAGGAACAGCGAGAACGCGGAAGGGCCGAGCAGCCGTCTGCGCAAGACGACGATGATGGTGCTGGCGGTCACGCTCCACAACATCCCCGAGGGAATGGCCGTCGGCGTAGTATACGCCGGGTATCTTGCGGGAAACGCAAGGATAAGCGCCGCGGGTGCGCTGGCGCTGTCGATAGGTATAGCGATACAGAACTTCCCGGAGGGCGCGATAATCTCCATGCCTCTCAAGGCAGAGGGGATGAAGCGCTCCAAGGCGTTTATGGGCGGCCTGCTTTCGGGCATAGTCGAGCCTGTGGGCGCGCTGCTGACGCTGCTGGCGGCAAGCTTTGTCGTGCCGGTGCTGCCGTATATGCTCAGCTTTGCCGCGGGCGCGATGTTCTACGTCGTCGTGGAGGAGCTGATCCCGGAGATGTCTCAGGGCAGACACTCCAACCTTGGGACGATCTTTTTCGCTGTTGGCTTCAGCATAATGATGGCGCTGGATGTGGCATTGGGATAATCATGTGACGGCGGTGCGGGATTTACCGATCTCGGCGCAAGCTCGTCCTGCTGCGCCATAATCGCCGCTATATGGCGGACGGCGTCAAATTATCCGGCAAACAGGATATAAACAGATACGGCCCCGGAGGCATGTGATGTCTCCGGAGCCGTTTTCGTTTTTGAGGCAGTCGCAAGGTGGAGCAGGCGTCTGCAAGCCGGGGGCCTTTGTGAAAAAGAAAGACTTAACAGAGCGTTTTATCGGCCTCGCTTTCCGTCGTATTCCTTGAGCTTTGCATAACCGAAATAGACGCTTTCTGAAAAGGGGCGCAGCGCCAGATTTTCGAGAGCGCCGTTGACGGCGTAGATCGAAGTCTGGTAGTACAGAGGGATGAACACGGCGTCGTCAAGGAGCTGCTGTTCGAGCGAGCGGTAGAGCCTTGCCGCGCTTTCGGGCCCGGACGCGACGAGAGCCGCGGAATATGTCGCCGCATATTCGTTGCCGCCGGAATAGCCGCAGATGTTTTCCGAGGTCACATATTCACCAAGCAGCGCCGCCGGACTGTTATAGGAGAGAGAAAGCGGCGTTATCGCAAGCTGATAATCGCCGGAATCGACGCGCGCAAGCAGCTCGTTGAGGCTGACGCGCTCGATATTGACGAAAATCGCGATGGTCTGCTGCCATTCACGCTGTAGCTCACCGCACAGCAGCGCGAAGCTGTCGTCGTCCGGGCAGAGAATGGTGAATTTTGGGAAGCCGCCCTCGTAGCTGGAGTAGGCAAGGTTGACGTATTCCCGGGCGGCGACGGGGTCGCGGCTAAAGGCAAGGTTTTCGCCCGCAAGCGCGCGGTAGCTTTCGCTAAAGATATTGACCGCGCCGGGAAGCAGCGCCCGTGCCGGACGAAAGCCGTCGCCGGGAATATGCTCGTCAAAGCTCGCAAGCTCGAGCGAGTGCGCCATTGCCAGGCGCAGATAGCGGCTGTGCATCGCCTCGGACGCGGTGTTGAAGGCGATGGTCCAGAGGGTATCCTCGCAGCTCACGATATTGAAGTTCTTCACGTCGAGCTTTTCCGCGGAGTCGCTGTCGAGCCGGGCAATGTCCGCCTTTCCGGAGTTGATGCGCTCAACGTTGGATTCGCCGGTGATATAGATGTTCACGCCGAACGCCGCAGGCTGCTCACGGTAGCCGGGGTTGCGGCGCAGCAGATAATAGCGCCCGTCCTTGTAGGTAGTAGCCGCGAACGGGCCGTTGAACAAGGTCTCGCCGATCGTTTTGCCGTATTTGCCGCGCGACTGAGTGAAAAAGCTCTCATTGCAGGGCATGGCGGCGCTGGAGGTGAGCAGATATGGGAAATACGGGTTGGCGTATTCCAGCACGAAATACAGCGTGTTTTTGTAGGCATTCACGCCGAGACTGGACGTCTGCACTTCGCCCGAAAGGCATTTTTCGGCATTTTTGATGCAGATGTAGTCTCCGGCGTAGGGAGAGGCGGTTTGAGGAGAGAGCAGGCGTTCGAAGGCAAATTCAAAGTCGCGCGCGGTGAGCGGGGTCTTTCCGTCGCTCCAGGTCAGCCCGTCGCGCAGCGTGAAGGTATAAATGCGACCGTCCGCGCTGACGGAATAGCTCTCCGCCGCAGCACATTCAAGCTCGCCGTCGTTGTTGATGCGCAGCAGCCCCTCAAAGCAGTTTTCGATTATGGTGACCGCCGTCGCGCTTGTTGCAAGCTGCGGATCGAGTGTCCTTGCCGCCGCCGTTACGTTGTATTTCAGTATAAGCTCCTTTGGCTTTTTGGAGCAGCCGGAGAGGGCTGCCAATATTGTCAAAAGCGCCAAGGCAGCAGAGACAACGCGAAAGAAAAAGCGTCTGCCCACATTGAATTTATCAGTCATTATGCACACCGCCGAGCTGTAGTTACAGGTAAATATACAACATGCGCTCCGCCGGAAAAACCGGCGGCATCTTCATCAAATATGCTCTGTTTTATATGCTTATTATAGCATTTCTTATCGCCCTTGGCAATAGCCTTAATGCGATTGCGGCCTATTCTCGCAAAACGCGGCGGCTCGTAAGCGACGGAGGGCTCGCCGCTGCGGACGGCGCAGCCAAAAAGCAGCGTGATCGCAGCGACGATACCGGGCAGGCCGAAAAGCTTTTGTTGCAGACGCACACGTTAACCTTAGATTGCACAAAAAACGAATAGCTTATAGTTTAATTATACCAAAAGCATGCCAGAATACAATATAGAATAAAACGAATCCGCCGACTAATTTTATCTATATAGCTGATTTTTGCTTTAAACCGGTAATATCCAAAAACTTTTGAGAATTGGGTATTCCATTTTCCGAGGAAAAGCGTTATAATGTTACTCAACGACAAAATAAGACAAAAGGAACTGATAACATGCCAATTACCGATATACTTGCCAAAAACGCGGCGCTCTACGGAGACGAGGTCAGTCTTGTGGAGCTGGAGCCGGACGCGGGGGTGCGCAGGGAGCTGAGCTGGAGCGCATTCGACAGGCTTGCAAACCGTATCGCAAACGCGCTGTTGGCAAACGGCGTCAAAAAGGGCGACAAGGTTGCGATACTCATGATGAACTGCCTTGAATGGCTGCCGGTCTATTTCGGCGTGCTCAGGACAGGCGCGCTCGCCGTGCCGCTCAACTTCCGCTATACCGCCGAGGAAATTCGCGAATGTATGGCTATCGCAGAGGCGGATATGCTTGTGTTTGGCCCGGAGTTTGTCGGTCGCGTAAGCGCTGAGCTTGGCAATATGGAGGTCAAAAAACTGATATTCGTTGACGGAAACGGCTCAAAGGCGCCGGATTTCTCCGTGCCGCTCAACGAGTTCATAAAGGACAGCTCCGACGCTGCGCCGGACGTAAGGCTCACCGACGACGACGATGCGGCGCTCTATTTCACCTCCGGCACCACAGGATTTCCCAAGGCAATCCTGCACCCGCACCGCAGCCTGTCCACCTCCTGCGAGACCGAGATGGCACACCATCACCAGACCCGCGGCGACTGCTATCTCTGCATCCCGCCGCTATACCACACCGGCGCAAAGATGCACTGGTTCGGCAGCCTGCTTTCCGGAAGCCGCGCGGTGCTGCTCAAGGGCGTAAAGCCGCGGACGATACTCAAGGCGATATCCGACGAGCAATGCACCATCGTCTGGCTGCTTGTGCCATGGGCGCAGGACATTCTTGACGCCATTGACAGCGGGGAGGTTAAGCTTGACGATTATAAGCTGGATCAGTGGAGGCTGATGCATATCGGCGCGCAGCCGGTGCCGCCAAGCCTCATCAGGCGCTGGAAGAAGCGCTTCCCGCATCACGAATACGACACCAACTACGGGCTAAGCGAATCCACCGGCCCGGGCTGCGTGCATCTCGGGATCGAAAACATCGACAAGGTCGGCGCGATTGGCGTTCCCGGCCACAACTGGCAGGCAAAAATCGTGGACGACGACAAAAATGAGGTGCCTGACGGCAAGGTTGGCGAGCTGGCTGTCAAGGGCCCCGGCGTGATGCGCTGTTACTATAACGACCCACAGGCGACCGCCGCCGTGCTGCGCGACGGCTGGCTGTTCACCGGGGACATGGCCAAGCGCGAGGACGGCTTTATCTATCTTGTAGACCGTAAAAAGGACGTCATAATCTCGGGTGGTGAGAATATCTTCCCGGTTCAGATAGAGGATCATCTGCGCGCCAACGAGCATATCAAGGACGTCGCGGTCATCGGTCTGCCGAATCAGCGCCTCGGCGAGATCGTCGCGGCGATAATCGAGGTCAAGCCCGGCCACACGCTGACCGAGGAGGACGTCAACGCCTTCTGCCTGCCGCTGCCGCGCTATAAGCGCCCGAGAAGGATCATCTTCGACACCGTTCCGCGCAACCCGACCGGAAAGATAGAAAAGCCGAAGCTGCGCGAGCGCTACTGCCGGCAAACCATCGTTGAGGCGCAGATACTTTGAGAAAAAAATCTCCGCAGGTCCATTGACCGGCGGAGGTTTTTGTTAGTCAGCTCAGCTTTTTCATGAATTCCTCCGTGGATACGCCGGAGGGACGGTTGAAGCGCCCAAGGCGGTAAAGCTCCTCGGGGTCGCCGGTCAGATAGTTCACGCGGCTCTCGCAGGTCAGCGCGGCGGTAAAGCCGAGCGACTTCAACACCGGCAGAGCCTCCTCGCTTATCCGCCCGTAGGGATAGGCGAAAACGGCGGGAGTGACGCCGCAGTTGTCGGTAATAAGCTCCTGCAGGCGCGTGAGATCGGCGATGAGCGCGGCGGCGTAATCCTCGGCGGCTTCTCCGCGTTTTCTCATGCAGCCGCGCCGCGGAGAAAGCTCGTGCATGTCGTAGGTGTGGTTGCCTATCTCAACACGCCCCGAGCCTGCGAGCGCACGGATATCCTCCCACGTCAGGTGGGCGTAGGAGGGGGAGCGATCCATCGTCTCGCTGAACTCGGCGCTGTAGCTGCCGATAACCGAGACCACCGCCTTCATATCCAGCTCCTCGAGCACCGGCAGAACGCAGGTTAGGTTGTTGAGATAGCCGTCGTCCAGCGTGACGGCGACGGGGCGGGCAGGGAGCGGAGCGCCTGTGCGCGCAAACGCGACCAGCTCCGAGATAAAGACTGTTGTATAGCCGTGCTCTTTGAGCCAGAGCATATCCTTGCGGAAGGTCTCTGCGGTCACGGTATAGTCGCCGGTTCGGCCGGAATCGATCACGCTGTGATACATCAGCACCGGAACGGCGACGCAGTCCGCGCTTGCCGCCGTGGCGCGCCTGCGCTTGACGGCGGGCACGAGCACGAGCATCACAATCAGCGCCGCTAACGGCAATATCAGCCGCGGCTTCAGCTTAACCGCACGAAATCTCATACCATCCCGCCCTTCTATCATCAATTATATGAGCGGGAGAGGCGGAACTTTCCAGAACGGCAAAAAGGAATATATTTAAAGCGTCTCCCAACAGGGAAACAAAAACCTCGTCGGAGCTCCGTCCGCTTTCAAGCCATGTTTTCCCGCTTGAGACGCTTTTAATCATGCCCGGCAGTGGTCATTTTACTGCTGCGGCGCCGTTGTTGCGGCCGAGATACCGCACCGCCTTGGCGATGAGGTTCTTGTCGTTTTTGAAGGTGACGATGTCCGCCGCGCGGTCGAGCGCTATCCAGCCTATCTCGCTGACCTCCTCCTCCTGACGGCGCAGCTCCTGCTCGTGGTCAAGGTAGCCGAGAAAGTATACGACCTGCTTTTTAACTCCGGGCTTGGGGTAGTATTCCACACATTCGCGGAAGCCGTCGCGGAGCAGTATATCAAGGCCGGTCTCCTCCTTGACCTCGCGCAGCGCCGTCTCACGCTCGGTCTCGTCGCCCTCGACGTGCCCCTTCGGGAACGACCAGTGTCCTTTGGCGCGGTGGCGTATCAGAAGCAGATCGAGTCCATTATCGCCGGGCCGGGCGTTATAGATGATTGCTCCGCATGACTTTTCATGCTTCAAGGTGCAAATCCCTCCTTTTTGGTTTAGCGATGTCTACTACTATAATACCATGTTTTCGCAAAAAAATAAATAGCAAATTTGGCAAGTCTACATATTTTATTAAAATGAGGATTTTTTTTAAAAAACCACTTGATAAATTTCCGCACAAAGGATAAAATGTTAGCATAGCTTATTTTGATGAGTATTCTTCGCTATACTGTTTTTTACAATATAAATTTCGGCGAAGAGCAAGAACAGGAGGATTTAAATGGTTTTTGAAAAGGTGCGCGAGATTCTTTGCGATCAGCTTGATGTCGAAGAAGATAACGTTACGATGAATTCGGTGCTCACCGACGATCTCGGCGCGGATTCCCTCGATCTTGTCGATCTGGTTATGACTCTTGAGGAGGAATTTGACATTGAGATCCCGGACGAGGACGCCGAGAACGTCAAGACGGTCGGAGATATTGTAAAATACATCGAGAACATAATCTGAACGGCAGCATGAGCCGTATACATCTTTTCTATGCTTATCCCAGATCAATGCCGCAGCAGGCCGCCGGTTAACGCGGTCTTGTTGTTTGCAGCTTTTATTTGGGAAAAGCACAGCTATCGGGAGGTAAAACACCTTGGCAGAGCAAAAAGGCCAGAAAAAAATGGTCGAGGCAATCACCTCGATGAACGAGGACTTTACCAAATGGTATACCGACGTTGTAAAAAAAGCGGAGCTTATCGACTATTCGTCGGTTCGCGGCTGCATGATACTTCGTCCCTACGGTTATGCTATCTGGGAGAATTTTCAGCATATTCTCGACGCGAAATTCAAGGCGACAGGACATGAAAACGTCTCGATGCCGCTGTTTATTCCGGAAAGCCTGCTCCAGAAGGAGAAGGATCACGTCGAGGGCTTCGCGCCGGAGGTCGCGTGGGTCACCTACGGCGGCTCCGAAAAGCTAACGGAGCGCCTCTGCGTGCGCCCGACCTCCGAGACGCTTTTCTGCGAGCATTACGCACACATAATCAACTCCTACCGCGATTTGCCCAAGCTCTATAATCAGTGGTGCTCGGTGGTTCGCTGGGAAAAGACCACCCGCCCGTTCCTGCGCTCGCTGGAATTTTTGTGGCAGGAGGGCCACACCATGCATGAGACGCCGGAGGAGGCGATGGAGGAGACCGAGCGTATGCTCAACGTCTATGCCGAGACCTGCGAGAACGAGCTTGCAATCCCGGTCGTCAAGGGCCGCAAGACCGACAGCGAGAAGTTTGCCGGAGCCGAGGCGACCTATACAATAGAGGCGATGATGCACGACGGAAAGGCGCTCCAGAGCGGCACCTCCCACTATTTCGGCGACGGCTTCGCCCGTGCGTTCGACATCACCTTCCAGGGGCGCGACAACAAGCCTGCGCACCCGCATCAGACCTCGTGGGGCATGTCCACCCGCATCATTGGCGCCATCATCATGACCCACGGCGACGACAACGGCCTTGTGCTGCCGCCCGCCGTCGCACCTGTCCAGCTTGTCATAGTGCCCGTCGCGATGCACAAGCCCGGCGTGCTCGACGCCGCGAGGGCGATAGAGGAGCGCATGAAGAAGCTATGCCGCGTCAAGCTGGACGCCTCCGACAACTCGCCCGGCTGGAAGTTTGCGGAATACGAGATGAAGGGAGTGCCGCTGCGCCTCGAGGTCGGCCCGCGCGACCTTGAAAACAATAGCTGCGTCATAGTGCGCCGCGATAACCGCGAAAAATATACGGTCAACCTCGACGAGCTTGAGCAGACGGTGCCGAAGCTGCTCGAGGAGCTTCGCGCCGCGCTGTACGCAAAGGCTCTCGAAAACCGCGAGCGCCGCACCGTCTCTGTCACCACCCTTGACGAGCTGATAAAAACCGCCAACGAATCCACCGGCTTCATCAAGGCCATGTGGTGCGGAAGCGAGGAGTGCGAGGACAAGCTCAAGGAGCTGGCCGGAGTTTCCTCGCGTTGTATGCCGTTTGAGCAGGAGCAGCTCTCTGACGTCTGCGTCTGCTGCGGAAAGCCCGCAAAGAGCATGGTCGTCTGGGGCAAGGCGTATTGATGACAGCGAGCTGAATTATGATTTGATTGCCGGAAATATGTCGTATATTTCCGGCAATTTTGGCGTTGTCCGCACAGGCCGGACGGACGGCCTGCACGCATCGGCTTACACGACCTAAGTAAAGTGGAGGATTCGAGAATGAATGAACAGGAGGTCGCCCGCATATTTGAAAAGTGGCTCCAAAAGCTGAGATTGACGCCTGACTGGGACGTGCGGCTGGAGTGGGTCGAGGATCCGGAATGGCACAAAACCGGCGATTTCAAGGTGGACTGCGAGGATAAAAAGGCGATACTGCTGCTGAACCGCGCAAATCCGAAGCAGGAGAATCTTGAGGAGGTCATCGTCCACGAGCTGATGCACCTCAAGCTGTACCCGCTCGACCAGGTCACCGAGTCGCTGATAACAAGCAGCTTTGAGGAGGGAACGCCGGGATACAATTTCGCGTATACGCAGTTTTTTTCGACGCTCGAACAGACCGTCGAGGAGCTGACCAAGTGCTTTCTGCTCGAATTTGGCGAGAACCGTGAGCTGTCGTTCGGGCGCTGTCGGAAAAGGAAGTCGTTCACGGAGCTCTACGACGGTCTTAACAGCTTAGAATAAACATAAAAACGCTTCGCTCGGATCTCGGTCCGAACGAAGCGTTTGTAGTTCGCGGGCTTATGCGTTTAGCGTCTCTACGGGATCAACCCAGCGGCCGTTGTGCTTGATGCCGAAGTGGAGGTGCGAATCCATCGCCAGCTCCGCCGCGTTTGATTCGCCGACGACGCCGATCACCGCGCCACCCATCACCTTGTCGCCCACCTTGACCGGAATGCTTTCGTCAAGGCCGTAGTAGCAGCTCACATAGCCGTTTCCGTGGTCTATCTCGACGTAGTAGCCCCAAAGGGTGTCGTGCTCGACGGTCACGATCTTGCCCTGTGCGGCTGCCATGACGTCGGTGCCGACGGCGGCGCGGATATCTATGCCGTCATGGGTGCGCCACTCGTTGAGCGTCTCGTTTTTGACAAGCTCACCGTCGCTGTATTGGTTGAAAATCTCACCGGAGAGCGGCAAACGAAACGCAGGCTTTTGCGAGCTTGGCGAGAGCGCTTGCTGTTCTGAGCCGCCGGACTGCGACGATTGCTGCGGCTGCGACGATCCAGAGTCCTGCTGCGGCAGAGACGGCTCCGATGATTCGATCGGCACGCCGCTTTCCGGCTTGTCCACCGGCTCGAGCTCCGTGATGTTCCATTCGCGTCTGTCCTCCTTGTCATTGTCCGCGGCGCTGTGCTGCGCGTCGGAGCGCTCCGGAGGCTGGGTCTGAGAGACCTGCTCCTGCTGTGAGGATGTACCCTCGTTGGAGATTGCTCCGAGCGTTTTGCCGACCGATAGCCACGCGGCGGTTCCGGCGCCGATGAGGCACAGCGCCAGCACTACATAGAATCCCTTGCCCATGATGAAGCGTTTGAATTTGTTCTGTTTAGGCTTTAGCATCTGCTGATTTCTTCCTTTCCATCTGCTTTGGAGCCGACGCCCGCGGCATCGATTGCTTCCTGCCTTATTTTGCACGCGAGATATACAAATTATTCTGTCGGCAGGCTTGTGCGCCAAAAATTATCATGAGCGCGCCCTCTTTATTTATTTTAGCGCCAAAGGAGGGCAAGAAAGGTCGAAAAGCGGGAGAGAAACAATGAATACAAATACAGCCGGTGGCAAAGCGCCGAAAAAATATGCGAACAATGTTTCGGCGATTTATTGACATGAAGCGCCGCGTGTTTTATAATATAATATAGCGAATTTATACCTGTAAGCAAAGGGGAAGATAGCAATGGACAACAAGATTACGACCTCTGCCGACAAGTTTGCGGCGCTAATCCGCTCGCAGCTCGCCCGCGTGGAGAGAATGAAGGCTCAAAAGGAGTTTGTGGATTACGACAAGCTCGATAAGATAATCATCGGCGTTTGCGGCGGCGACGGCATCGGACCGGTAATCACCCACGAGGCGCAGCGCGTGCTCGAATTTCTGCTCAAGGACGAGCTTGCGGCGGGCAAGGTGGAGTTTAGGGTCATAGACGGCCTCACCATCGAGAACCGCGTGGCGGCAGGCAAGGCCATTCCGGACGACGTGCTCGCGGAGATCAAGAGCTGTCACGTTGTCCTCAAGGGGCCGACCACCACCCCGAAGGCAGGCGATCCGTGGCCGAATATCGAGAGCGCCAATGTCGCCATGCGCAAGGAGCTGGATCTGTTTGCGAACGTGCGTCCCGTCAAGGTGCCGGATCAGGGCATCGACTGGACTTTCTTCCGTGAGAACACCGAGGGCGCGTATACCCTCGGCTCCTGCGGCGTGGACGTGGACGACGAGCTCTCCTTCGACTTCACCGTCACCACCACCGAGGGCACCGAGCGCATCGCGCGTCTCGCATATGAATTTGCCCGCAAAAACAACAAGAGCATGGTCTCCATCGTCACCAAGGCAAACATCATCAAAAAAACCGACGGCAAATTCCTCCGCCTCTGCCAGGAGATCGGAAAAGAATATCCCGAGATCGAAACCAACGACTGGTTCATCGATATCATGACTGCCAAGCTGATCGACGAGAAGCGCCGCCGCGACTTCAAGGTGTTCATCCTGCCCAACCTCTACGGCGATATCATCACCGACGAGGCGGCAGAGTTCCAGGGCGGCGTCGGCACTGCGGGCAGCGCAAACATCGGCAAACGCTATGCGATGTTCGAGGCCATTCACGGCTCTGCGCCGAGGATGATCTCCGAGGGCCGCGGCTGCTATGCCGACCCCTGCTCGATGCTGCGCGCAACCGTTCTGCTGCTCTCGCACATCGGCAAGGTGGAGCAATCCCGAAAGCTCGAGCGTGCGCTCGATATCTGCATGTTCGAGGAGAAGAAATACAGGATCACCGGACGTGACACAGGCTGCACCTGCGAACAGTTCGGAGACTACCTGATGGAGACGATATCACGGCTCTAACCCTGATTTTCAACGAAAGAGGTAGCGTTAATGGCGAAATATAACGGCGTATCGATATCTGTAATAAGACGTATGCCGCGATACTACCGTTTCTTACGGGAGCTTAACGAGAAGGGGATCCACCGCATCTCGTCCAAGGAGCTGGCGGCGCTGATGGGGCTGACCGCATCGCAGATACGGCAGGATCTCAACTGCTTCGGGGGCTTTGGACAGCAGGGCTACGGCTACAGCGTGCCGATGCTGTACGATGAGATCGGCAACATTCTCGGCATCCGCAACGAGTTTAAAACGATACTCATCGGCGCGGGAAATCTCGGCAAGGCGGTGTCGCAGCATCTGGATTTCCAGAATATCGGCTTCAGGCTGGTCGGAATTTTCGACAACAATCCGGCTCTGGACGGCATCGAGATGAACGGACTGCCGGTGATGATGATCGACCGGCTTGAGCAGTTCTGCGCGGAGACGCGTCCGGTCGTGGCGATAATGTGTCTGCCGAACGAGGCCGTGGACGAGCTGTGCCCGCGTCTGATCTCCTGCGGCGTCAAGGGCTTCTGGAACTTCACGCACGTTGATATCGCCATGAAATACCCCGGCACCACCGCCGAAAACGTCCACCTCAACGACGGCCTTATGACGCTCTGCTACAAGCTGAGCAACGATACCTCAAAGGCTTGACAGAATATCAAAGCAGCAGGCGTCAGGGCTTTCCCGGACGTCTGCTGCTTTATTGCCGCCGGCGTGACGGGGGAAAAATCGGGTTGCGCTTGCTTTTTTTGTCGATTCATGTATAATATAATAAGTGCGACTGATCAGGAGGTTTTGGCGTGAGCATATTGCTGGAGCTTGCATATCTGTTTTTTATCGGTTCAACGTTCGGTTGGGTGCTGGAGGTGCTTTTCCGGCGCTTCATCTCCTCGGCGAACCCGGAGCGGAAATGGATAAACCCCGGCTTCTGCACCGGGCCGTATATCCCGCTCTACGGCGAGGGGCTGTGCATACTGTATCTTGTCGCGTCGCTCGAAAAATATCACATATTCAAAAACGCCATCCTTGACAAGCTGGCGCTGTTCCTTTTGATGACGGTGCTGATGACCGTGATAGAGTATATTGCAGGTTACTGTTCGCTGCGGTTCAGCCATGTTCGGCTTTGGGATTATTCCCGCGAATGGGGCAACGTCAACGGCATAATCTGTCCCAAGTTTTCATTGGCGTGGGGTGCTCTCGGCGCGGTCTATTACTTTTTTGTGCATCCGTACATCAGGGCTTCGCTTGACTGGCTCAGCCGTAACCTTGCGTTTTCATTCGTCATCGGCATGTTCTTCGGCGTGTTTATCATCGACGTCGCACACTCGGCGCAGATAGTGGCGAAGCTGAAAAAATTTGCCGACGAGAACGGCGTCGTTGTGCGATACGAGAATATCAAGCAACAGATAAGGCGCTCGCACGAGCTTGCCGCGGAAAAATATCACTTTTTCCGTCCGTTCGCCTCGGAGCGCCCGCTCTATGAGCACCTCCACGCGCTGCGCGATACCTTTGAGAGGATCAAGGAGCGGCGAAAAGAGTGACACATACACGCTTGCGGTGCGCTGTATAATTTCTATAGCAAATAGAAAGCGCCGGACATATTCGTCCGGCGCTTTGATATTATCTGCTATTTCAGCTCCGCAATGGTCACACCGCTTTCGCCCTCGCCGAAAACGCCGAGGCGGAAGGAGCGGACGCTCTTGTGGGCGCGCAGGTGCTTTTGTATGGCGGCGCGCAGTGCGCCGGTGCCCTTGCCGTGGATGATGGTGATGAGCCGGATGCCGGAGAGCATACAGTTGTCGATGAAGGCGTCAAGATCCATCAGCGCCTCCTCGGTCGTCATGCCGCGCAGGTCGATTTCAGTCGAGGCGCTGCGCTCCGACGCGCTCGTGACCTTCTTACTGACGCTGCCTGCCGGCGCCTTGCCGTTATATGTGACCTTTTTCTTGTCGATCAGCCGCAGATCGTCCAGCGGCACCTTCATCTTCATGATTCCCGCCTGAACAAGCACAACGTTGCCGTTATCCGGGGGAGAGACGACGATGCCCTCGCGGTTAAGGCTGTTGATGAGCACCGAATCGCCGGAGACAAGCTTACGCGGCAGAACATAGGTCTGCTTTTTTTCCTCTATCGGGTCGGCGCTCTCGTACATCGAGTTGACGCCGCTCTTGACCTGTGCGCGCGCACGCGCCGCCAGCTCCGCAAAGTTTTCGCTGTTCTTCTGCTTTTTGATCTCGTCTATCTCGTCGAGCAGTAACTGCGCCTGATAGTTTACGCGCTCGATTATGCGTCGCGATTCCGCCTTCGCCTGCTCGACCTCGCGATTCTTCTCCGCATCGAGGCGGCGGCGCGTCTCCTCGGCCTCACGCAGAAGCTTCTGAGTGGCGGCGCGGTCGGATTGTATTGCGGCAAGCTGCTTTTCCAGCTCCTGCCGAGATTCCTCCAGCTTGTCCACAACGTCCTCGAAGCGCGCGTCCTCGTTGGAAATAAGCTCGCTTGCCCGTGCGATTATGTCGTCGCTCATGCCCAGCCGCTGAGAGATGGCGAACGCGTTGGAGCGCCCGGGTACGCCGGTAAGCAGGCGGTAGGTTGGCTTGAGCGAGGCGACGTCAAACTCGCAGGAGGCGTTTTCTACGCCCGGAGTTTGCAGCGCGAACATTTTTATCTCGGCATAATGCGTCGTTGCCACTGTCTTGCAGCCTATTCTACGCAGCCGCTCGATAATTGCGATGGCAAGCGCCGCGCCCTCGACGGGGTCGGTTCCCGCGCCCAGCTCGTCGAGCAGCACAAGGCTGTTCGGAGTGACGTCGTCGAGGATTCTGATGATGTTGGTGATGTGTGACGAGAAGGTGGAAAGGCTCTGCTCGATGCTCTGCTCGTCGCCGATATCGGCGAAAACCGCATCGCAGACGCAGACGCTGCTGGTGCTCATCGCCGGGAGCATCAGTCCGCAGCCCGCCATAAGCGTCAGCAGTCCGGCGGTTTTTATGGCCACGGTCTTGCCGCCGGTGTTCGGGCCGGTCACGACGAGGGTATCGTATTCGCCGCCGACCTCGATATCGTTTGCGACGATTTTGGAGGAATCGATCAGCGGATGACGCGCCTGCTTCAGGCGGATAACGCCGGTTTTGGTGAGGGTGGGCGCTTCGGCGCGCATCCTTCGCGCAAGCTTGGCCTTGGCGAAGCAGAGGTCGAGCCTGACGAGCATGTCGAAGCTTTCGCAGAAGTAAGGCGCAAACGCGCCGACGCGCGCCGACATAGCGGCGATTATGCGATTGATCTCCTCGCGCTCGCGCGCCTGAAGTATCCTTATCTCGTTGTTCGCCTCGACGACGGCGGCGGGCTCGATGAAGAAGGTGGCGCCGCTCGCGGAGGTGTCGTGAACCATGCCCTTGATCTCGGAGCGGTATTCGGATTTGACCGGTACGACGAAACGCCCGTCTCGCATCGTGACAAGCTGCTCCTGTAAAAATTTAGAGGTGGCGGGGGAGCGGACGAGTCTGTCGAGCTGCTCACGTATCTTCACCTCGGTGTTGCGTATCTTGCGGCGGATGTCGCGCAGCTCGGAGCTTGCGGTGTCGGCCAGCTCATCCTCGCTGAGGATACTGTCGAATATGACCGATTCCAGCTCCTGATTGGGCGTGAGCGCGTCGAACATCCCGTCGAGGACAGTTTGCGTGTTCTCGCAGCTCTCGCGATATTCGATGACGCCGCGCACCGCCTTGAGCACGCGGCCGGTATCCAGCAGCTCGCCGAGTGAGAGCGAGGAGCCGACCTGCGCGCGGCGCACGCTGGCGGTCATATCCTTGACGCCGTATACCGACGGCGTGCCGTATTTTGCAGCAAGCTCGGAGGCGTCATAGGTCAGCTTCATCCGTTCGACGGCATCGTTGTAATCGTCGGTCGGACGGATAGCGAGCGCAAGACGCTTGCTCTGCTCGCATCCGCAGCAATCGGCAAGCATCGCAAGCACCTTGTCCAGCTCGAGTATATGGCAGTGTTTTTCAATATCGTACATAGTCGATTTTCGCTGTCCTTTCTTGGGAATAGTTGCGGCGGCGCGTCATATCAGCGATTTGAGAAAGCTCAACGACGCCGGGGGACGCTCCGCGTAATACAGAAGATTGCGCTCGCAGACGTCGAAAAACTGCCTCTGCGAGTCGCCGGAGAGTGTAAAATTATAGATCTTGTCAGCGGGAGAGCCAACCACATGGCGCATTGCGGAGACTGTGGCGGCGCCAATCGGGATATCGTCGCGCCGTTTTGCGTTGACCGCGCACTCCGGGCAGATTATGGTGCCCTCGCCGGGCGAAAAATACATGCCGCCATCGAGCTTCTCAAGACAAACCGAACAGACCGAGAGATCCGGAAGAAAACCGGATATCGCGGTCAGGCGCAGCTCAAATATTGCCTTGAGCAGCAGCGGAGGGCGCAGGTCCTTTTCGAGAAGGTGCAGCGTGTTCAGCGCGAGACGCAGGTGCTCCTCCGCAGGCTCCAGCTCCGGCGCGAAGATAGAGCAAAGCTCGCATATGTAGGCTGCCAGCGACAGCTTCACGATATCGCTGTGCAGTCCGAAAAAGAGGTCGATGCTGTCGGCGGAATCCAGCGTGAACTTGTCTTTGCTGCGATAAAGCGTCAGGTTGGAATAGGCGAACAGCCTTGTCGGGGCCGCAATATGGCTCCTGGAGCGCTTTGACCCTCTTGCGCGCGCAAAGATTACGCCGAGATCCTTTGTCAGTATCGTGATGAGCGTATCGTTCTCGCGATAGTCGAGCTCTTTAAGGATAAGTCCGCTCGTCGTTATCATCGGGTTCGGCATAGTCGCAGTCCTCGTCGTCAGGTTCGCTGTTGTTTTGCAGCTCGAGCTTTTTATAGTTGAGATAGTCGCCGACGCTGCCGGACATGATAAATTTCTCCCAGGCCCTTCCTGTGTCCATGAAAACGCCTCCCTGCGGATTTTATACTTATTATATGCGCAGACCGCACGGCCCGTCACAATATCAGTATAACCGCAGCCGCGGCGCATATCGGCGGAAAAGAAAGCCAGCCCGCAGCTCCGGAGGGACGTATTATACGTAACCGAAGTTGCGCATGATGCCCTCGCGGTTGCGCCAGTCCTCGCGCACCTTGACCCAGCACTGGAGGTTGACCCTTATCCCGAAGAACGCCTCCATATCGATGCGCGCCGCAGTGGCTATCTCCTTGAGCTTCACGCCTTTTTTGCCGATTATGATGCCCTTGTGGGACTCCTTTTCGCAGCAGATCACGGCGTCGATGTCGAGGATATCGGCGTCCTCGCGCTCTTTCATCGATTCGATGACGACGGCGGTGCCGTGCGGCACCTCCTTATCCAGCGCAAGCAGCAGCTTTTCTCGGATTATTTCGGCGGCGATGACTCGCTCCGGCTGATCGGTGAAGGAGTCGTCGGGGAAGAAGTGCGGCCCCGCGGAGGAGTAGCGGCCGAGCGCGTCCATCAGAATGTCCACTCCGTCGCCGGTTTTTGCGCTGATGGGTATTATCTCGTCAAATTCAAAGGCCTGACCGAACGCCGCCAGCTTTCCGAGCATCTCGTCCTTTTTGGGCAGCGCGTCAATCTTGTTGACGGCAAGTATCGCAGGCATACTGAGCTTGCGAAAGTTTGCGATAAGCTCCTTTTCGGCGGGGGTGATCTCGCCTGTGGGGTCGGTCACGAGCACCGCCACGTCCACATCGCCGACGGAATCGCCGACCTGCTTCACCATAAACTCGCTGAGCTTGGTGCGCGGCTTGTGCAGTCCTGGGGTGTCGATGAAAACGTATTGAAGCTTGTCGCGGGTCAGTATGCCGGTGATGCGGTTGCGGGTGGTCTGCGGCTTGTCCGAGACGATGGCTATCTTCTCGCCGACAAGCCGGTTGAGCAGCGTCGATTTGCCGACGTTCGGACGTCCGACGATAGCGGTAAAAACACTGCTCGTATCAAGTTCTGTATTGTTGTTGTCGATCATCTTGTGGTTCCTTTGTTGAATATATTTTAGGTTCGCTTGCCTGCGAACAGCCTTTTGAAGAGCGTGACGGCGGGCGAGACGCCGAAAAAGACGAACGGAACGGCCGCGGCGAGCGACAGCAGCAGGAGAGCCGGACGAAGCGCGGACTCCGTGAAATACTCGAATATCTCGCGAAAAACGGCGATATCCCAGAACATCACAACGCCGGTGACGACGGCTGTGAGCGCAAAAATCAATACCGCACCGGCGGCGATATCCTTCGCAAGCCGCGCCAGCGGGTTATAGGACGGCGAAAGCATATCGACAAGTCGCTCGATTGCGGTATTTATCATCTCGGCGGCGATAACGAGCATGACCGTTAGCAGGAGCACAACGGTCTCGGCGCGGGCAAAGCCGTAAAAGCGCGAGAAGAACAGCACATAACACGCCGCAACAAGATGGATGCGGAAGTTTCTCTCGTTCTTCAGGCAGTACCATATGCCTCGAAAAGCGAAGCGGAAGCTCATCGCCAGCCGCCTCGCCGCGTTATTTCTGCTCATATTATTTGTTTACGCTGTAGTAGCTCGCGTCGCGCTCAAGTCCGAGACGGGTGAGCGCCGTCTCCTCCTTTTCGCGCATCCGGACGTAATCCAAGCCGCCGGCCTCGTGGTCGTAGCCCAGCAGATGCAGCATCGAATGGACGGTGAGGAAGCCGATCTCGCGCTGGAGTGAGTGGTCGTAAAGCTCAGCCTGCTCGACGGCTTTTTCGACGGAGATGACGATATCGCCAAGCATCTTTGCGCCGGTCTCCTCGTTGACGTCGTACACGCCTTTTTCTCCGAGAGGGAAGGAGAGCACGTCGGTCGGGCCCTCCCGGTGCATGTGCTTCCGGTTCAGCTCCGCTATCTGTTCGTTGTTGACAAAGGTCACGCTAACCTCCGCGTCGCTGTCAAAGCCCTCCATATCGAGAACCGCGTGGCAGCAGCGCCTGACCAGCAGACGGATGCCTGTTGGAATTTTGACGTCCTTCTGATTGTTGGTGATCATTACCTTTACACTTATATTTTTCATGGCTGCTTGTGTTTTTTGCCCTCCTCGTCAAATTTTTCGTAAGCCTTGATTATCATCTGAACCAGTCTGTGCCGGACCACGTCCTTTTCGCTGAAGCGGACGACCTTGATGTCGTCGATGTGCTTGAGTATCCTTATCGCCTCCACAACGCCGGATCTTCGCGGGTCAGGCAGGTCTATCTGGGTGATGTCTCCGGTTATTACCGCCTTGGAGTTGACGCCGAGACGCGTCAGAAACATCTTCATCTGCTCGGGCGTGGTGTTCTGCGCCTCGTCGAGAATTATGAAGGAGTCGTCCAGCGTGCGCCCACGCATGTACGCCAGCGGAGCAACCTCGATGTTTCCGCGTTCAAGAAACCGCTGATAATTCTCGGCGCCGAGCATGTCAAACAGTGCGTCGTAGAGCGGGCGAAGATACGGATCAACCTTGTTTTGCAGGTCTCCGGGGAGAAAGCCGAGCTTTTCGCCCGCCTCGACCGCCGGGCGCGTCAGGATAATCTTGTTTATCTCGTGCGCTCTGAACGCCTTGACCGCCATTGCGACCGCGAGGTAGGTCTTGCCGGTGCCTGCCGGGCCGATACCGAATACGACGGTGTTTTGCTTTATCGCCTCGATATAATGCTTCTGCCCAAGAGTTTTGGGCTTGACCGGGCGTCCCTTGGAGGTGATGCAGATGCAGTCGCCGGAAAGCGCCTCGATTTTATCCTCGTTGCCCTCAGCCACCATGTCGATGACATATCCGATGCTCTGCTCGTTGAGCTGTTCTCCGTGGTCGAGCATCGTCAGCAGCCCCCGCACCGCTCTGACGGCGTGCATCACGTCCTCCGGTTCGCCGCTGATTTTTAGCTGCGTGCCGCGTGTTACAATCGAGACGTTGTACTCATGCTCTATCATACGAACGTTCTCGTCGATGCTCCCGAACAGCGCCAATGCGTGCTCCATGCGGTCTATATCAACTATCTGTTCTATCAATAAAATATCACCTTATTTCGTCACAATATGTTTGTGGCCGTCTTTAAAAAACGTATAATCTACACAAAAAACATTTTACCACAAACCGCGAAAATTTTCAATGGTTTTTCCCACAAAAATACAAAAAATATGCGGTTTATATTTTCCTAATCTGAACGCCCGGAGATATCAATAGGCTGTTCCGCGGCAATATTGACGATGCAGAGGTAATCTGCACGCAGCCGGAACACGCCGCCGCTGACGACGCCTGTCAGGTCGGAGCGGAGTATCTCCGCGTTTCCAAGCTCTGCGCTGCGCCGCACCTCAAGCTTGTCGAGAGCCATTGCCTTTGCCTGCTCTCCGGTTAGCGTAACAGGCACGACGTCGTATAGCATATAGTCATATACGACGCGCCGCACCGGAAGATCGAACCAGAGAAAGCGAACCGGCTCACTGTCGCGGAATTCGTAACAGCTTCCGCTGTAAACGGGCTGCGGAAGGGGAAGCTCCGCGCCGAAAATTTCGAGCGTGCTGCGCACGATGTGCTCGCCCGTCGCGCGTTCCTCCGTCTGTTCGAGCGGGATCTCTATTATTATGGTATGCTTTGTTTCGGCATAAACATCGGCGCGCGCATGCTTCCACTCCCAGCGCCCGCCGGTGTAGCCGAGGATGCCGCTGACGATTATATCGCCCTTGCGCACTATGTCGCCCTCGCTTGCCATCTCCTGTCCCGCCGACGTGATTATCCGTCTTATCACTCCGTCGCGTGCGGCGACGACGTTGTACGCGCCGTCGTTGTCCGGAAACATCTGCGGCGGCGGCACGCATTCCCGGACGTTGATGACGGCGTTGCACTCCTCGATGTTGACGGCGATCCACGAAAGCTCGTCAAGCTCGAGGAAGATGCTGCGCTCCAGCCTTCGCGCGTCCACGGACGCGGCCGCAACGCCGGTGCGCAGCCCGTACTTTTTGGCCGTCTGCAATATCAGCTCGCTGGACACGCTCTCGTTTCCGACAACCTCTATTCGCCAGACGAAGCGGTTCATAACCGCAAGAAACGCAACAAACAGCACGATGCCGAGCAGCACCCCGGCTCGGCGCCTGTTTTCGCGCGCAAAAAAGGGCGCGCCAAGCTTCTGCGCCACACGCAGCCGCACGCCGGTGCGTCTTGCAAAGCGACGCAGCCGCTTGTAATCTCCGGCAAAAACGCAGCCCTCAAGGGTATAGTCCCTGCGGCTGACACTCCAGACCGCAAAGCCGTTCTGTATCAGAAGATTGAGAAAACGTTCGACAAACGCGCCCTCCGCGCGAAAGCGCACATAGCCCCGCATATATCTCAGAATGGCGATAAGCATCCCCGCGCCCCCTTATCTGAACTGCACCGACGATATCTCGCCCTCGATCACCGCGCCGGTTTTGGTCATGCACTTCATGCGCAGCCGGTCGCCGGTGAAGGTCGCGGTCACGTCGCCAAGGTTCAGCGCAATCTCGTTTTCGCCGTATTCGATTATCCCAAGACAGCCCTCGACAGTCGCCTCGCGGTTGCCGATAAGCTCTATCTGCGCGCTCCCGCCGAACACGTTCGGCGGCATCTGTAGCCTCTGCGCGGCGCGTGCGCGCAGGCCCGCCCGCCGGTTACCTGCGTTTTTCATCCGTTACTCTCCTTATTTGTGGTATTCACTAATTGATATGCCGCAAAAACCGATAATAGCAGCGGACAGGGATGCATAATATGGCAGTGTATCATGTGCAGGATAAAACGGAGGAGACGCAATGCTGAACAAAAATAAGCTGAAGGGCGCGGCTGCGGCGCTGCTGGCGGTAATAACGGGATATCTGCTGCTGCTCGATGCGCAGGCTTTTGCAAAAGGGGTGTCCAACGGGCTGACGCTCTGCGCCGGTGTGCTTGTGCCGTCGCTGTTTCCGTTCATGGCGCTGACGCAGTTTATCAGCCTTGGCGGAGCGTCGGCGGCTATATCAAAGCCGCTGCGTCCGCTGACGAAATACATATTCAATCTTCCGGAGCAGACCGGGAGCGCGCTGCTGATGAGCGGTATCGGCGGATATCCGGCTGCGGCCGCAATGATAGGGCGCATGGCGCGCGAGAGGTCAATCACGCGGCGGACGGCTGAGCGTATGCTCTGCTTCTGCGTCAATGCCGGGCCGTCGTTTCTCATAGGCGCGCTCGGCGCCGGGCTGCTGGGCAGCGTGAAGGCGGGAACGATACTATATCTGTCACAGCTATTCTCGTCTCTGCTGATAGGCTTCGCGCTCTCCTTCACCGAAAAGCCCGCAGTCTCCGGGACACAGCCACAGCGGCGGGTGGAGCCGTATCCGCGCGCCTTCACCGAGGCTGTGACCGAGGCGGCGCAGGCGGTGTTTTCGATGTGCGCGTTTGTGCTGATATTTTCGGCGCTGCTGGAATTTCTGAAGGGCTCCGGGCTGATCTGGGCGCTCTGCCGCGTTGCCGGCAAGGCGATACCGGTGGGAAACGGCAGGATAGGCGCGTTTTTGACGGCGCTCATCGAGATTACCGCAGGCAGCGCGGCGATGGCGGGACGATGTCCGCTTCCGGCCATGGCGTTCGCGACGGCTTTTGGAGGCGTGTCGGTTATCTTTCAGATATCTGGACAGCTTGCGGGGAGCGGCATCCGTCTCGGCGGCTTTGCGGCGTCGCGTCTGCTGCACGGAGCACTCTCGGCGGCGCTGTGTGCGCTGCTTTTGCGGTTGTTTCCGGAGGCTGCGGCCTGCATGGCGCCGGTGAGCGTCCGGATCGGCTCTGCATCGGCAATAGGCTCCGCGGCGCTGATGATAGCCTCCGCCGTGTTTCTGCTGACGGTTGGAGGGCGGCGCAGGAGGGATGCGGGAAAAATATGAAGGAAAAGGGCGAAAACGTCAAAAAAATTGTGTGGAAAAAGCGCGTAATATATGATATAATTATATCCGTATAAATCGTTTGCCTTGAAAATATATGCAGGAGACGTGAAAATGCGCAGGTTATTCGGAGATAATATAGAACCGGCGTGCATCTATTGCCGCTACGGTACAAGGACGAAGAAGGGCGACAAGATAATGTGTCCGAAAAACGGGATGGTGGACATATACTACAAGTGCCGCCGGTTCTGCTACGATCCGCTTCGGAGGGAGCCGTCCAAAGCGGCGGAGCTTCCGGAATTTTCGAAAAACGACTTTGAGCTTTGACGAGGATTAGCGAGGATGTTTATGAAAAGACTGTGTGTAAAAACGATATCGTTATTCGCCGCGCTGTTCATCGCGTTCGGTGTGTTCAGTCCCGTCGTGACGGCGCGTGCCGACGATAACGTCGTTCCTGCGGTGCAGGACGCCTCCGGTCCGTTCGACGGGCAGGGAATGTTCATCAACTGCTTTGACAACGCGGATTTTCCGATGAAAAGTCCGTTTGTCACGCTCACGCCGGAGGAGCAGCTCGAAATGATGCTGGATTTCGCCCAGAGATACGGCTATACCACAATCTACTTTGAGGCGCTCGCCTATTCCAACGCAATGTACCGCTCGTCGCTGCTGCCGGTCAGCCCGAGCATGAAGGACGTCGTCGGCAACGTCATGCTTGACAATCCTCTCAAAACGCTGACCGAGCTGTGCCGCAAACGCGGGCTGCGGCTGGTGGCTGTGCTCGACCCGTTCTACGTCGGGCAGGAGGGGCGGCTGATCAACAAGGATCGCATCTTCGCCTCGCGAAACGACGATTACACCGTTGCCACGCCGGACGGCGGCATATATTACAACCTGCTCAACGACAACGTGAAGGAGCATATCAAGAGGATAATAGAGGAGCTGGTAAAGCGCTACGATATCGACGGCATACTCATCGAGGGGCTGGATCTGCCCCGTCAGGCCAGAGACTGCATGGGACCGGGAGCCTCCGCCGCCGAGATGGAGCTGCTCGAACAGATCCACGACGTGCTCTCGAGGAGCGAACGCACCGTAAAGCTTGCGCTCTCGCTTGGCGTCGACTATGCCGACGACGCGGCGAGCATCGACGTCGAAAACTGGATGACCGCCGGATACGCCGACTGCCTGATGCTTTCAAGCCCCGTCAGCGCCACGGAGGACGGCGAGCACTTTACCGACAACCTTATCTATTGGAAAACCGTCGCCGATGTGACGCACGCGACGTTTTCAATGCGCCTTTGTGCGGATTCTATCCGCACGCCCTCGACCACGTCCGGCGCACCCTACGCGGACGACGAGCTGTTCTTTGAGCTTTACGCCGCGCAGCTCAGCGGTGTGGGCGACGCCGTGTTCTCCGGCTATACCGCGCTTGCCTCGGACGGAGAGCTGTTGGCGCGCAAGCTTGCCATCTATTCCGGCGCGTCGTATCCGGAGCTGTCCGGCGAGCTTGCCATCTCCAAAAAGTTGGCGATAACCCGTCCCGCGGACAAGCTGAATTGGAGCGGCAAGAAATATTTCATCATGGGCACGTCGGATCCGGCGTTCCCGCTGTATCACAAGGGCGAGGCGGTCGAACGCCTCGGAACCAAGGGTACGTTCGGCGTGCTTGTGGACGTTGAGATCGGCTCGAACGTCTACACCTTCACCCAGAACGGCCAGAGCGTCAGCATAGAGATCGAGCGCCCGGATCCCAATCAGAGCGCCGCGCGCATCACAAGCATAAAAAAGGGCTCCGTTTTTCCGCAGGTCATGCGCGGTGTGCGCGCGGGCGACACCGTCAAGCTCACCTGCATCGCACCCTCAAAGGGATACGTCACCGCCAAGATAGGCGGCGATACGATTGTGCTCAAGCAGGTTGCGGAGACCGCCGAGGGCGGCGTGCCGGCGGTGTTCTCCGCCGAATATACCGTTCCCGAGGACGCCTATCCAGCGAAAAAAACTACGAATGCCGGACCGATCGTCTACACTCTCGATTTCAACGGCGCGAAAACCAGGGTGGAGTCTCCGGGAGAGCTGATTGTCGTCGGCTCCAGAGCGGATTTTATCATCCGCACGACCGACTATAACGGCAACGTATACAACGACCGCGAGGTCACCAACGAGTTTTTGACCACCCTGCGCCGCGGGACGCTCGAATATGTCGTGGAGTGCACCGAGGACGGCTATTACGAGCTGCAAAGCGGCGGCTATCTGCCGGTCAAGAGCGCCGAGGTTGTGGAAAGCGGCGCATCGCCCGAGAATATAATATCCGGCTACACCGTCGAATACGGCGACCGCTCCGAGCAGATCAGGCTCACAGGCACCGCGGGCGCGCCCTATCACGCCGAGCTCAGCGGCGGCCTGCTGACCGTCACGCTGTTCAACACCCACGGGCTTGAGACTCTGGACATGTCGTCCAGCAAGCTTATCTCTTCGGCGGCCGTCTCCTATAACGAATACGACAACAGCACGGTGATAGCGCTGAAGCTCCGTGAGGACGCAAAACTCTGGGGCTACAGCGTGGAGTTTGACCTGACGAACGGGAATGAGCTTGAAACCGATGCGGACAAGCTGAATGTAGGCACCACACTTATCCACCTCTCCAAGGCGCCGCAGCTCTCCACCAATCGCGTAAAGCCCTTGGAGGGTATTGTTATCGCGCTGGACGCCGGACACGGGGGGCCGGATCCCGGTGCGCTCGGCTTCGGCGGCGTAGACGGGCCGACAGAGGCGCAGCTCAATCGCGCGTCGGTTCTCTTCACCAGGACGCGCCTCGAACAGCTTGGCGCAATAGTGCTGACGCTCGACCAGCCCGAGGACGAGAAGCTCTCGCTTGAGCAGCGTCTCGCTTTCGGCATGGACGTTAAGCCGGATTTCTTCATCTCGCTGCACCACAACAGCTCAGGCGAGACGGTCGATTCCAACACCGTCTCCGGCACGGCGGTCTATTATCACTTTGACGGCTCACAGCCGCTTGCGGAATATCTCGCCGATTACATCTCCGGCACGCTGCACCGCGAAAACAACGGCGCGCGGGAGGGCTACTTCTATGTCACGCGCATGAGCGGACAGCCGTCGGTGCTTGTTGAGCTGTCGTTCATGGTCAATCCCGTCGAATATGAGCGCACCTGCGAGCCGCTGAGCCTCTATAAGACCGCCTATGCGGTCGCAGATTCCATCGTTGCGGCTATACGCAGCTTCTGAGGAAGTTGATTTCTATCAACGGCAAGTCGATTTTGAACATTGAATCGCCTCTATATTATGCTATAATCATATCGTAGATACCGATAGAAGACAAAAATGGAGGATACGGCCATGACAAACAGAGAGTGGTTCAAGCAGGCAAAATACGGCATGATGGTGCACTGGGGGCTTTATTCGCTTACGGCGGGGGAGTGGAAGGGCCGTCGAATGGCGGAGATCGGCGAGTGGATACAGGCATATATGCGCATACCCAACGCCGAGTATCATGCACTGGCAAAGGCGTTTGATCCTATACTTTTCAACGCGGACGAATGGGTGGAGCTTGCGATGGAGAGCGGCATGAAATATCTCGTCGTTACCTCCAAGCACCACGACGGCTTTGCGCTGTTCGATTCCAGGGCGAGCGACTATAATATCGTGAAGGCGACGCCGTTCGGGCGCGACGTGATATATGAGCTTGCAAATTCCTGCGCGAAAAAGGGGCTGAAGCTCGGACTTTATTATTCGCAGGATCTCGACTGGGAGCAGCCGGACGGCGGCGGCTACACCCGTGGTTACACATGGTGCGGCGACAAGGGCAGCCTTACTAACGACTGGGACTTTCCGGACAACGAGCACAAGGATTACAGCCGCTGCTTTGAGAGCAAGATAAAGCCGCAGGTAAAGGAGATACTGACGGGATACGGTGATTTGTGCCTGATATGGTTTGATGTTCCGTGCACTATCAATAAAGAGCAAAGTATTGAATTATACAATATGGTCAAAAAATATCAGCCGGAATGTCTGATTAATTCCCGTATCGGCAACGGCGCCTGCGATTACCGCTCGCTTGACGACAACGAGATCACGGACGAATATTTCGGCGACGAGCTGGTCGAGTGCCCTGCGACGCTCAACGACACCTGGGGCTACAAGTCCTACGACCAGAATTGGAAGACGCCGGACGAGGTGCTCCGCCTAAAGAAGCACCTCAACGAGCGCGGAATAAACTACCTGCTCAACGTCGGCCCGGATTATCTCGGGCGCATCCCCGCGCCGTCCGTGGACATTCTCCGTGAGGTAGGCCGCAGGATAAAATAATATCTATACATGGCAAAGCTCCCGAAGCGGCGTTGCTTCGGGAGCTTGTTTTGTTATGCGGTCAAAGCCTGACCGGCGCGCCCGTCTCCTGCGAGAGGTTGCAGGCAAGCGTAAATTCGAGCGAGCGAAGCGCGTCTGAATAGGGGGAGCGTATCCTTGACGCGTCGCCGGTCAGAACGGCGTCCACAAAGGTGCGGTCGCAGCGGATGCCGGCCTGCCCGTCGTCTCGGATGACGGCGCCATCTGCGGTGGAGCACATTTTGCCGTCGCCTTTTACAATGGAGGCGCTGTCGTCCGGAGATACGCTTGCGCCGTATATGACGGCTTTTTCAATGATATAGTGCTCAAGGCGCGCATCCTTGGCGGAAAAGATGATCTTATTGTCACAGCAGGAGCCGCCTGTCGCGTAGCAGCCCGTGGAAAGCGCGCCGAGCGCGCCGGAGGCAAAGCGCACGGAGGTCACGGTCAGGTCGTCGGTTTTGTAATGCTCGCCGCCGTCAACGAAGCCCGTTGTTCCGACTGTGTAGACCTCCACCGGATCCCCGAGGATATAGCGGATCATGTCGAAGTTGTGGATGGTCTGCTCCACAATCTGGCCGCCGGAGCGCGCTTTGTCGCTCCACCATTCGACGCCGGGGATGCCGCCCATACGGTTGCAGCAGACGAAGGCGATATCGTTCTCCACCGCAAAGCGGCGGGTGACGTCCACGATGCTGCTGTAGCGGCACTGGAAGCCGCAGGCGGTGATAAGGCCCTTTTGCGTGACGAGCGCGTTTATCCTGCGGGCAAGCCCGACATCCAGCGTGAGCGGCTTTTCGACGAAAAATGGGATGCCGCGTCTGATCGTCTCGAACTCGATATCGCCGTGCGCGTATGGCGGCACACAGATGAATACCATATCCGGAGCGACCTTGTCGTACATTTCACGAAAATCGGCGAACGTCCTGCCTTTTCCGGCCTTTTTGACAAAGCCTTCCGCGCGCTCCGGGATGATATCGCAGAAGCCTGCAAGCTCTATATCATCGTAAGCCAGAAAATGCTCAAGGTGGTATTCGCCTATGCCGCCGCAGCCTATTATTGCAAGTTTTTTCATGTTTAAAATCCTTTCTGAATTTTTATTCATGCTGCAAGGTCAACGCTTACAGCGCGAGCATCGTATTCAGCGCGTCGGCGGTGATGCGGTAGAGGAAGTCCGGTGCGAGGGGCGTCGCGCAAAGCTCCGCCGTGACATATCCGTCATAGCCCGCCGCACGAAGCGCGTCCAGAGTGCGCTTCCAGTCGATTGAGCCCTCGAGCAGGTTGACGAAAACGCCCGCGTTCCAGCCGGTGCGCAGGAAATCCTTGACATGCAGCCGGATAATCCGTCCGCCGAGCAGCTCTATCCAGTGCCACGGCTCGGAGAAAATCGCCACGTTGCCCGCGTCAAAATATGCGCCGACATTTTTTATCGCAAGCCCGTCGATGAACTGCACCATATCGAGCGGCCCTGCAAAGAAATAGTTCCATACGTTTTCGAGGCCAACGGCGACCGGGCGCTCCTCGATTTCTGATTTTATGGACAAAATCGTCTCCATCGCACGTTCACGGGCGGCCTTGACCGAGTTGTCCGGAGTTATCCCGCCGGGAACCGCAAGGATCGCCTGTGCGCCAAGGCGCTGTGCAAAGTCCATCTGCGTCAGCAGCAGACGCTTGCCAAAGTCGTTCTCTCTCGCGTTCTGCGAGCCGAGCGAGGCTCCGTAAAGCGAGGTGGATACGCTGTGCACGGGAAGCGAATATTCTTCTGACAATGCCTTTATTTCCGCGAGCTCGTCCGGTTTCATTTCGAGCGAAAGAGAGTGTGCGCCGCCATTTTCGCCATCGATATTCAGCTCAATCCCATCAAAGCCTGCCGCGGAGAGGGCGCGGAACATATCGCGAAAACCGGTTTCGGCAGGAACCGACCACGCATTTATCGATCTTTTCAAGTAAAAACTCCTTTCCTTTTTCTTGTTTTTATTGTATAATATATGCTGAGAAAAGTATATAGACATTGCGTATAAAAAACTGGACAAAACAGACGGGGGATTAAGCTTGCTAAAATCAAGAGGATGTTATCGCGATAACAGAGAGCAGAGCAATTTTCGCGTAGACGACCGCTGGTTGGTCGTAAACTGCACCGGGACGGCGCATTTTTCGGTGCCGTTCCACACCCGCAGCACGGCCGGGCGCAACGACTACTACCTGATTTACATGAATTACGGCGAGCTCAGGCTTGAGCTTGCCGGCGAAGACGGGATAATGCGCGCCGGGGATTTTTTCCTGTATTCGCCGCACACGCCGTACTACTACGGAAAAGACGACGGCGAAGAGGATATGGTTTATATTTGGACGCACTTCACGGGCTACGGCGTGGAGGAGCTGCTGCGGCTAAGCGGCTTTGAATGCGGCAAGATATACCGCGCCGGAGCCAAATCGGTGGACAGCGTGACGGCGCTGTTCTCAAAACTGTTTGACGCCTTCATTTTGGATGGGCAGGAGCGCGACCTTGACGCAGCCGGGCGGCTGGTGCAGCTTTTTGCCGCGCTGACCCGGTATACCTCCGGAGAAAAGCACAGCCGACGCCTGAGGCGCTCGATAGAATACATCTCGACGCACTATGCCGAGGATATATCGATCCGGCAGTTAGCGGAGCTGGAAAACATGAGCTGCGGGCGCTATAACTCCGTTTTTCGCGAATGCTTCGGGATGTCGCCAAAGAAGTATATCATCGAGCTGCGCCTGCGCACCGCCGAGGATCTGTTGAGCCGTACAGACATAAGCGTCAAGGAGGCGGCGGCGATGGTCGGATACGACGACCAAAACTATTTCAGCAGGCTATACGCCAAAAAACGCGGCTTCACGGCCAAGGAAAACAAGCGTCAGTGACAAAACAAAAACGATCCCCCGAGAGCCCTGTTGCCGGAATTTTCGGGGGATCGTTTTGTATTTTTATTCAGTATTCGAGGGCCTTGAGTATCAGCCTTTTCAGTATGTCGGTGTCGGCGCGGCCGCCTGTGGCGCGCATTGCCTGACCCATTATTGCGCCGAACGCCTTGGTTTTTCCACGGCGGTAATCTGCGACAGCCGCCGGACAGGCTGCAATGACCGCCGCCACCTGCTCCGCGAGCGCCGCTTCGTCGCTGACCATAGAAAGCCCCAGCCGCTCCACAACCGGCTCCGGGTCCTCATCGTGCGCCCAGAGCTCGGCGAAAACGCGTTTGGCCGCGCTGCTGTTTAGCTTGCCGTCGCCAAGCATGTCTGCAAGCTCTGCAAGGTGCGGCTGCGATACGGGAATATCCGAATCCGTCTCGAGCAGACGGAATCCCTCGGTTATCAACAGGTTCGCCAGCAGCTTAGGATAGCGCGTCTGTGCGGCGGCGACCTCGAACCAGTCGGCAAGCTCCGGCCTTCCGGTCAGCAGCTGCGCGTCAAACGCGGTCAGACCGAAGCGCTCGATATACATCCGGCGGCGCTGCTCCGGCAGCACGGGCAGAGCGGCGCGCAGCGCGTCTATCTGCTCGCGGTCGAGGATGATGGGCGCAAGGTCGGGATCGGGGAAGTAGCGGTAGTCGTTCGCATCCTCCTTGCGGCGCATTGAATAGGTGCGGCCATCGTTCTGGTCGAAGCGGCGCGTCTCCTGCACAATACACTCGCCCGCTTCAATGGCCGCTATCTGGCGCTGCGTCTCATATTCTGCGGCGCGTCTGACGCTTTGGAAGGAGTTGAGGTTTTTGGTCTCGGTGCGGGTGCCAAGCTTTGTCTCGCCGCGCGGACGCACCGAGAGGTTGACGTCGCAGCGCAGCGAGCCTTCATTCATCTTGCAGTCGGAAACGCCGGTGTAGCAGATGGTGGCGCGCAGCTTTTCGAGAAAGGCGACGGCCTCGGCGGCGCTGCGGATATCCGGTTCGGTGACGATTTCTATGAGCGGCACGCCGCAGCGGTTGCAATCGATGAGTGTGCCAAGCTCCGGGTCGTGGATTAGCTTTCCGGCGTCCTCCTCAATATGGATGCGGGTGATGCCGATCGTCTTTTCGCCGTCCCCGGCGTTGATGGTCAGGTGTCCGTGCTCGCACAGCGGAAGGTCGTATTGGGATATCTGGTACGCCTTGGGCAGGTCGGGGTACATATAGTTTTTGCGGTCGGACTTGGAATAACGCGAGATCTCGCAATCCAGCGCAAGTCCGGCGGTCACGGCGTACTCAACAACCTGGCGGTTGAGCACCGGCAGCGTCCCAGGCAGTCCGAGACAGACCGGACAGACCTGCGTATTCGGCGCTGCGCCGAAATCGGTCGGACAGGAGCAGAATATCTTGCTCTTTGTTTTCAGCTCAACGTGTATTTCGAGTCCGATGACAACCTCATAATCAGTCATGCCGGTACGCCTCCTTTTGGCTGTGATATATGCCGATTTCATGCTCAAGCGCTGCGGCAAAGCCGAGGATATCGCTCTCGCCGAACGCGCGTCCGATGATTTGCAGCCCGATGGGAAGTCCGGCGGAGGTCTCGCCGCAGGGCAGGGATATTGCGGGCAGCCCGGCGATATTGACGGGCACGGTGCAGATATCGCCCATATACATTTCGAGCGGATCGCCGGTTTTCTCGCCGAGCTTATAGGCGGCGGCAGGCGCAACGGGAGAGAGGATAACGTCATATTTTTCAAAGACGCGGTCGTACTCCGATTTTATGCGGGTACGGATCTTCAGTGCTTTTTTGTAGTATTCGTCGTAATATCCGGCGCTGAGCGCGAACGTGCCGAGCATTATGCGGCGCTTGACCTCTGAGCCGAAGCCCTCACTGCGGGAGCGCAGGTACAGCTCGTCAAGGTTTTCGCAGCCCTCGGCACGGTAGCCGTAGCGCACGCCGTCAAAGCGGCCAAGGTTTGACGACGCCTCCGCGCTGGAGATGATGTAGTAGGCGGCGAGGGCGAGGTCGAGCGACGGCATAGAGACCTCATCGACGGTCGCGCCCAGCTTTTCGAGGGTTCTTGCCGCGCTTATCACGGCGTCGCGCACCTCATCCGCAACGCCGCTGCCGAGCATTTGAACCGGAAGCGCCGCGTGCATACCCTTGACGCCGCGCGAGAGGGATGAGGTAAAGCCTTCAGCGGAACGGTCGAGGCAGGTGGTGTCACGTCTGTCTGCGCCGCAAATGCTCTCGAGTATCATCGCACTGTCGGCGACGCTTTTGGAGAGCGGTCCTATCTGGTCGAGAGAGGACGCGAAAGCGACAAGGCCGTAGCGTGAGACGCGGCCATAGGTCGGCTTGAATCCGACGACGCCGCAGAAAGAGGCAGGCTGGCGGATAGAGCCGCCGGTATCGGAGCCGAGCGCAAAGACGGCCTCGTCCGCAGCGACCGCCGCCGCAGAGCCGCCGGAGCTACCGCCGGGGACGCGGGAGACGTCGCGGGGGTTGCGCGTGGAACGGAACGCGGAGTTTTCAGTGGTGGAGCCCATCGCAAATTCATCAAGGTTCGTCTTGCCGAGAAATACGCAGCCGCTGCGTTCAAGGCGCTCTATGACTGCCGCAGAATAGGGCGAGCGGAATCCGGAAAGCATCCTTGAGGCACAGGTGGTCGTGCCAAAATCGGTGCAGATATTGTCTTTTATCGCGCATGGAATGCCTGCAAGGGGGGAAAGGCGCTCTCCGGAGGCGCGCAGCTTGTCCGCATTTTCGGCGCAGGCGCGCGCCTTTTCGGCAGTGAGCGAGATATATGCGCCTATAGTGCCGTCTGCTTTTGCTATGCGTTCGAGATAGGCGTCGGTCAGCTCAAGCGAGGATATTTCGCGCGCGCCAAGCAGCGCCGCCGTCTCGCTGAGCGTGAGGTGGGTCAGGGTTTTGTCCGGCATATCGTTAAACCTCCGTTACAATCAATCTATCGCACCGTGCGGCGCCTGAAAATAATCCGCGCCGTCAACGTTGACGAGCTTCAAATCCCTGAGTAGCTTTTTGGTGTCAAGCCTGACCGCGGTATCGTCGCGAAAGACGTTGCTGATCGGGATAATATGCGCGGTCTCGCGCTCGCTGTCCACATCGGCGTCACCAAGCGTATCCGCAAAGGCGATGATCGAGCCAAGCTCCCGCTTCATGCTCTCGGTCTCGTCCGGCGCAAGGGAGAGCCCGGCCAGCCTTGCAACCGAGCTTATGTTGAAATCGACCCGGCGCTTCTTCCTTGGCTTTGCCGTTTCGGCGGCAGGGGCTTCCGCGCCGGAGGAAAGCAGGCTCAGCTCGCGTAGCTGCGATTCGTCGACGAAATCGGGGGCGCCGGTCAGCGGACAGCGCGCATCCTTGGTTTTTGGGAAGGCGATGACGCTGCGTAGCGAATCTGCGCCCAGCAGCAGCATGACCAGACGGTCAAGCCCGAACGCAAAGCCGCCGTGCGGAGGAGTTCCGTAGCTGAATGCGCGCAGCATGAAGCCGAAACGCCGTCTTATCTCCTCGTCCTTGAAGCCGAGCGCCTCAAACATCAGCCGCTGAATCTCGCGGTCATGTATTCTTATACTTCCGCTGCCAAGCTCGACGCCGTTGAGCACAAAGTCGTACGCCTGTGCGCGCACGCGCTCCGGATCGGTCAGCAGATACTGCACGTCCTCGGGGTAGGGCATCGTGAAGGGGTGGTGCATTGCAACGTAGCGCTTTTCCTCCTCCGAATATTCAAACTGCGGAAAGTCGGTGACGATGAGAAAGGCGTACCTTGTCTTGTCGCGCAGCCCCAGCATGTCGCCGAGGTCGAGCCGCAGCCCACCAAGTGTACGGCGCACTACGGGAAGCGCGTCGGCGCAAAAGAGGATGAAGTCGCCCGGCTGCGCACCGGTGCGCTCGAGCATTGCGTCCCAATCCTCTGCGGATAAAAACTTCTGGAGTATAGAGTTTACGCTTCCGTCCGGGCGAAGCATAATCCATGCCATGCCCTTTGCGCCGTATTGCAGCGCGCGTTCTGTGAGCTGCTCTATATCGGTGTGGGAGAGCTCGACTTTCTTCACGTTGATTGCGCGCACGACGCCGCCCTTTCGCGCCGCCGCGCGAAAAACCGAGAAGCCGCAATCGCGCGCGATATCGGTCAGATCGACGATGGGCAACCCAAAGCGGACGTCAGGCTTGTCGCTGCCGTAGACGTCCATCGCCGTTTTCCATGTCATGCGCGGGAAGGGCTCCGCAAGCTCCACGCCCTTGACGGCGCGCATGATGTGCTTGAACAGCTTTTCGAGATGGACGAGGATCTCCTCCTGCGTCGCGAAGGAAAGCTCCATATCGAGCTGCGTGAACTCAGGCTGGCGGTCGGCGCGCAGATCCTCGTCGCGGAAACAGCGCGCCACCTGATAGTAGCGATCCGTGCCGCCCACCATAAGTAGCTGCTTGAATATCTGCGGCGACTGCGGGAGGGCATAAAATTCGCCGGGATGGACACGGCTGGGGACGAGGTAGTCGCGCGCGCCCTCCGGGGTGCTCCTGGTCAGCATCGGAGTCTCGACCTCGACGAAGCCCGCGCCGTCAAGAAAGCTCCTTGCCGCGCGCACAACCTCGTGGCGGAAGCGCAGTGCCTCCTGCATCGCAGGGCGGCGGAGATCGAGAAAGCGACAGGCAAGGCGTGTCTCCTCGCGCACCGACGACGCCTCGTCGAGAGAAAAGGGCAGGGGCTCGGCGGCGGATATGATCTCGACGGCGGTTGCGGCAAGCTCTATCGTGCCGGTCTTTAGCCGGGGGTTATAGGTTTCCTCGTCGCGGATGCGTATCACTCCGTCCGCCATTATCACAGATTCGAGCCGTGCCGCTTCTATAGCCGCAAACTGGTTTTCCGGCAGCATTTCGGCGTTAAACACTGCCTGAAGCGTGCCCTCACGGTCGCGCAGGTCGATGAAGATTATTCCGCCCATATCGCGCTTGTGCGCTATCCAGCCGCAGACGCGCTCGGTTTTTCCGACGCTCTCCTCAGTGAGCGCGCCGCAGAAGGTCGTTCTGTACATGGTTGATCCTCCCTGATTTTGAATAATTCATCGCATCCGACGACTGATATTGCGGAAAAACAAAAGAGCCCTTCATCCCACAACATGGGACGAAAGACCTCATCTTACGCGGTACCACCCAAATTGACCGCATCAAAACGGCCATCTCATCCGGCGACGTCATTATCGCCTGCGGCTGTAACGTGCCGCACACGTCCGAATCTACTTGCCAAACGGCTTTCGGTCGGCGACTCCGAGCTGTTCTTCCCCCGGCGCTCCATACCGCCCTCGCACCAAACGGACGGCTCTCTGCAATTTCACAGCCGGTATACTCTTCTCATCACGGTCATTTTACGGTGAATTATTTTGTTTTTTTATTGGTGTAATTCTAACTCAATAAAGCGCCGTTGTCAAGAGGAATTTTTGAAAACGGCGCTTTTTGGATACATACATATATTTTGCTCGCAATATACCGTACAAACTGTTTTTAAATACAAATCATCTGGCAAGGCGCTTTATCATGATTTTCTCGTCGAGATAGCGCCCATCTTTCAGACGTATCGCATCCGGGCGTGTGGCGACGGTCTCGAAGCCGAACTTTTTATAGAGTGCCATTGCGCGCTCGTTGCCGTCGATGACCTCAAGCTCGAGGATTTCCGTTCCGGCGTGCGCCCGTGCCACAGCTATCAGCTCCTCAAACATCGCCGAACCGATGCCGAGCCGCCAGTACCTTTGCTTTATCGCAATTGCAAGGCTTGCGCGGTGCGCGGTCTTAAACCGGCGATCCATAAAGGATATCTGGCAGTTTCCGGTGATATCGCCCTCAAGCTCGCACAGCAGCATAAGCTCGCTTGGAGAGGCGGAGACGGACTGCAAAAAATCCGCCTCCTGCTCCAGAGAATAGGGACATTCGTCGGGATAGCGCAGCAAAAACTCGGTCTCTCCGGAGGTCGTGCGCAGATAATCGAGCATTCGAGCGGCGTCTTCGGCCTCCGGGCTTCGCAGCAGCGCATCGCGTCCGTCCTTCAGGGTGATTCTGTGTGGCTTGTATATCACGGCTATGTCTCCTTTTTATCCGATTTATCCGGTTGAAGCCATTATAGCACAAGCCGACACAAAAATCAACTCAGACAAGCTCCGGATACAGCCGCATCGGGGAGGTGCCGAGGAATGGAATATCGCCGAAAAGCGCCTTGACGACGGCGTGCATCGTCTCGGGAGAGTCGGAGTAGGCGTCGATGTAGGCGTTGACGTATTCAAAATAGTTGTAATAGACCGACGATGAGCCAAAGGAGATGGCGACGGATTTCTCGTTTCCGCAGGAGAAGGCGCTGAACAGCGTGCCCATCGGCTTTGGCGAGGAAAAGCCGGGAAAGCCGAAGGGGCGCTGCTGGTTGATATAGCAGGCATAGACGATCAGGTCGTTTTCCTCGCAGAGCGTCTCCAGCCCCTTTTTGCCGCCGAGGCCGTCGTAAACGGTGCAGCTAACACCGTATTCTCCGAACGCCCTTTTCAGCTCGTCAAGGTATCCGACGAACGGGTCGTACTCGGTTATCGCGATGACCGCGGCGTTTTTGATTTTATTTCGGTCGAACGGGATCATGCCGCCCTCGTTGTTGACGAGCGTCAGCGCCCGTGCCGCCGTCTCGAAGCCGACCGACTCAAACTCGTGCAGCTCGTCCTCTCCGAGCGGACTGCCGACAAAATTGCCGTCGTAAAGTCCCAGCTCCTCCTTGAGGGTGAGCACGCGCTCCACCGCCTCATCGAGCCGCTCCATTGTGACGCGCCCGCTGCTTATCGCGCGCTCCATAATGTCGAAATAGTCGTCGTGGCAGAACAGGATAATGTCGTTGCCCGCGTTGAAGCACTCGATGTAGATATCGTCGTGCTCGAACGAGGCGGCAAGGCTTTTCATGCTCACGGCGTCGCAGATAACGACGCCCTTGTGGCCGATATCGTCGCGCAGAATGTCGATGACCTTCTTTGAGGCGGAGCCGGGGCGCAGAAAACGTCCCTTGACAGGAACGGGATCGACGCAGGGCAGTGGGAGGTGGCCGGTCATGAAGGTTTTGGTTCCGGCGTCCTCAGCCGCCTGCCAGACGCGCTTCTGGCCGTTCGACCACTGTTCGAGGGTGTCCTTTATCGCGCAGAAGGAGAAGTGGGAGTCACGGAACTCGTGGCCGGTGCCGGGAAAGTGCTTGGTGCAGGCGGCAATCCCGGCGTCCTGAAGTCCGCGGACGGTGGCGCTTATCATGCGGCCGGTCTTTTCGGGGTCGTCGGAGAAGCTGCGCGGCGCATGGGTTGCGAAAAAGCTTGCCGAAAGGTCGCCGACCGGGCCGTAGACCCAGTTCATGCCAAGCGAGCGCATCTCGCGGCCCCAGTAATAGGCGCGCTTGTAGGCGAGCGCATCATCGTTTGCGGCGGCGACGGCTATCTGCCCCGGAATGATGTGCCCGTCCTCGAAGATTTCGCCCCTGACGCCGAACTCGGCGTCGCAGCAGACGAACAGAGGAATATCCTGCGTCGCCTGAAGCTCCGGCACAAACCGGGCAAATTCCGCTCCCTTGGAGAAGCGCTCACCGCTCTCCTTATAGAAATATTCTATAAATATGCCGCCAAAAGGATATTCTTTCAGATAATTTGCGTATCCTCCGCAGCGCTTCATCCCGTTGCTTAGCGCCGGGGGAGCAGGTATCGCCGTTTGACCGATCTTTTCTCTGAGTGTCATTTTTTTGATATCCGGCCTTGTCATGATATAACTCTCCTGTCTATCGATAATGCTTTTACCAAAGCCTGCGATCCATGTTGGAGTGCATCCAGCCGGCTTTGTAGTAGTCTCCGCCGGACGGGCAGAGCTTGCGCAGCAGGTCGGTGGTGATTATGGTGGGCTGGAACGGCATTTTGTCGTCCTCGCCCCAGATCAGCATTGAGGCCGGGCCGACATAGGGGAAGATGTTTTCGACAAGCGTCCACAGCGTCAGCATGACGCCGTCGATGCCGCCCGCGCGCGCCGAACGCGCGATGTTGACGATATTTTGCTCGGACTTGAAGGAGCAGAGCAGCGTTGAGAAGCCTTGCTCCTTGAAGTATGCGGAGGTTGGTTCGGGGAAGGTGACAGCGTCGTATTGCCAATCGGCGATGACGAAGCGGCGGTCGAGCTCCGGCAGCAGCCTGTCGGTTGGGAGTTCGTCGTCGGTTGCGCTGGCATATATCGTGTCGCCGCCGGTCCAGTCCTTTTGGTTGAGCAGCATGTCCGACCACATGATGGGCCGTCTGCCCTCGGAGACGACCTCGGCGCACAGCTCGTTGAGATAGGCGGAGAGCATCGGGATAAGCGGACGGGAGGCGCAGCGGTCGCAGCTTCCGATGAAGAACGCCTCGTCGCAGCCCACATGGACGTATTCGCCGGGGCCGAACAGCTCGTAAAGCTCATGGCGCATCGCGCGTATCAGCTTGGGCACGGCGGGATTGGAGATGCACCAGTCGTAGCCGTCGGGCTCGAGATATGGTTCGAGCTGAGGATTGGCCTCGAGCAGCATGTTTTTTCCAAGGACGTCTGTGCCCATTATCGCGTGGCCCAGACTGTTGCACATCGGAATAATCTCAAGCCCCATCGTGCGTGCGCGCCGGGCGAGGGCGGCCATCTCGGATTTTTCGCAGCCAACGTCGTTCCAGGTGTGTACGGTGTCCAGCTTGAAGCCGCCGAACTGCTCGACGACGGCATAGTTGTACTTTGTGAACGCCGCAATCTCAAACAGCTTTTTGACCGTTTCGAGCGGGATATCCGGGAATATACAGATATGGAAGCCGCGGAATTTAAGCGCGGGCTTGTCCTTGATATCGCAGAAGGGCGCGGCGTAGCCGGTGATGCTCTCCTCGCCGCGGCGCTGAAGCAGCTGCAAAAAGGTATAGAACGCATAGCGCAGCCCGTTCAGGTCGTTTGCGTTCAGTGCGGCGCCGCGCTCGTCAAGCGACAGCGTGTAGCTCCACCCGCTCTCCGGCACGGCTGCGGCGGCCTCGCCAGATGCGGCGCAAAAAGCGGGAAGCAGTGGGTCATAGGCAAGCTCAAGCTTCACCGTTCCGGCTGTGAATTTCCCGGTCAGCTCGCAGAAAAGCTCCGCGACGTCCTCCGGCAGGCCGCTGCCCACGCGCAGCGCAAAGGAATCCCGGAGGATCAGAAAATTCTCCCGCAGGGTCATGCTGTATGGGCGTGGATATATCTTACGATGTATCATAATCAATCTCCCTTACATTAATTCTTGTATAATTATATTATTAAAACCAGGCGCATCTGTCAAGAGAAGGTAAAAAACAGGTAAATATAATGTATTGTTTGTAAAAATACAGAACATGTAAAATTAATGTCGGAGAGCTGTGCCGGGAGAGTGACTACGCCGCCGGCAATATTTGACAATGAAAGGAAAAGCCTTAAAAAGCCCCCGACCTTCATCGACGGTCTTGAGCAGAATATACATATATGCGCCGGGGAGTTTCCGGTGATCGGAGAAAAACGCAGCCCGTTGAATTTTGTGCATATTAGCGCCGTGAATATAATTTCAGGCGCAAAAACGGCGCGCATATGCCGGTCAAAGCGTATGCGCGCCAGCCTTGGAGGGGGTCATTCTCCAAGCATCGTTTCGAGCAGGGAATAGGCGAACAGCCGGTTCATGCTGCGGGTCGGGTGGTTTATCTTGTTTGCAAGCAGCTCCGTGATGTTGGCGCCGCTCTTTTCGAGCGCCTTCCATTTTGCGTAGCAGTCACAGACGGCGACGCGGCGCTTGGCGCACAGCTTGTTTGCGGCGGCGACATAGGCGTCGAGCACGCCCTCGTTCTGGAGCTTTGCACAGCCGTCCGCAATGCTGCGGAGCATCTCGTCGGTCAGGTGGCAGCTCACCGACGTGCACATCATGTTCGGCGTCATGAATATGGTCTCGGTGTTTTCTTCGGCGAGCCGCGAAAATATGCCGTCCAGCGCCGCAATGTAATCATCGAGCTTTTCCGTCCCGCCGCCACAGTCGTTCAGTCCGAAGCAGACGACCGCAAGGTCGGGGCGGTGAGCTATAACGTCGCGCTCAAGGCGCTCCAGTCCGTGCTGAGCGTTGGAGCCGCTGACGCCGGCGTTGACGATGTTGACCGGCACGCTTGGGAACAGCTCCGCCAGCATACGCGCGAGGTGCGCGTGATAGGCGTTGTTTTTGTCAAATACGGTTTCGAGGGTATCCGGCGAGGTCTTGTATATCTCAAAGCAACCCTGAGTCACGCTGTCTCCGAGAAAAGCAATGGTAACGCCGGGCGCGTTCCAGTTATCCCGTGTTTTTGCTGCAAAAAGCTCGGCTATTTTCATTTTTGCACTCCGATCCTACAAATTTTTGAACACACAAACCAAACGGCCTCCGTTGCTAAGAGCGTTTGGCCGGGATCGCCGTTTTTCTTATACGCTGCCATATATCATTTCACGTCGTCCGGCTTGGTTTCGAGAGTGAGGGGATAGTCGCCGAGGTGCCTGACCTTGAAGCCGTTCGCCTTGTATTCCTCGTAGTCGAACGCCTCCAGCTCGTCGATGGCGAGCTTGTGAAACTCATAGAAGTTGTGCCACCACTCGTATCCGCTGCCGAGACCGGCGTTGAGATAGGCGTCGGCAATGTCGCAGCCCATCTGCGGAGCAACATAGAAAGCGCCCATCGCGAGCACGTTTACGCCGTTGCCGGTGATAGCGCGCAGCGCCGCGGGAACGCTCTCGACGACGCCGGCGTGTACGTGCGGGCACTTGCTTGCGGCTATATGGATGCCCATGCCTGTGCCGCAGAAGACGAGCGCGCGCTCGAATTCGCCCTCGGAGATCATCGAGCCCACGCGCAGGCCGATGCGGTGGAACATCAGGTCGGTGTCGTCAGGGTCGGAATCGGTGCGGACGCCGACGTCGGTGATGATCCAGCCCTTCTTCCGAAGGTGCGCGACCACGGCCTCCTTTAGCGGAAAGCCTGCAAAATCGGCGCCGACGAGCAGTTGTTTGTCTTTGATAGTTTTCATGACTGTTACCCCGTTTCTGAAGCGTGAAATGTCAACTCCGGCTATTATTATAGCAGCTCCTTCGCCGCAGTTCAAGCCGGTCAAGGTAGAATCGGCGAAAAAACCGACATTTTTTGTCAAGCCTCATTCACAATCGGAAAAGGCGCTTTTGTCAATGACGATGTTTCCACGCTTGCCGCGCTTTTTACGCATTTCCAGCAGAGCCTCGTCGATTTCTCCCTGCACGCCCGCAACCTCGCGTTCAAACTCCGCCGCGGAAAGACGCAGCACGCCGGAGCGCAGCGCGGAGAGCCTGATGAGGCTGTCGGAGGTGACGACGCGGACGTTCTCGTTTTTACCGGTCTCGGCGGCGAAGCGCTCGATGTAGGCGTCGGCGGTCTCGCGTTCCTTCGTATAGACGACGTGGATGTTGTGATAGTTGCCGGTCTCTCCCGCGCCGTTTTCTACCATATAGGCGTCAAAAACAAGCACGACCTCGTTGCCGGTGAAGGCGGCATAGTTGCAGAGAATGTCCGCCAAACGGCTGCGTGCGAGCCCGATGTCATCGCGTGCGAGTGCGCTCAGCCCATCCCATGCAAAGATGCAGTTGTAGCCATCCACGATGAGATAGCGCTTTTTGGGCGTGATAAAGGCTGTTTCCGGCTCATCCGGCTGCTTTGCGGCGGCGCGGTACAGCGTCTGCGTCAGCCTTGCCGGCCCGAATTCGCGCTCCATTATCGCCTCAAGCTCCCGGTCGTCCAGTCGAAAGCTGCGTCTGGCAAGCGCGGCGGCATAGGGCGTTTTCTCCTTGTCCAGACAGCTTTCGAGGTGCATATATTCGCTCACGCGGCTCCATTTGACGTTGAAGCCGCCTCCGTGCGCGCAGAATATCGAATCCGGGCTGTTTTCAAGGTCGCTCTCCGGCTCATATGCAAGCCGCGCGACCACCTCGTCCTGATTGTGGCAGGGCTGATAGCCGCACAGCTCAAGCTGTAGCTGTCCGCGTCCGGAGGTGTACGCCGCGACCTCGGCGGCATAGGAGTTCATCGTTATTACCGGCGCTTCTCCGCGCAGCAGCGTCATGCAGCCGTGTTCCTTGGGATTCTCAAAGTGCCCGGCGCGCAGCTTGATATCGCTGACGGCGCGGCCAATCTGCTCGGGCGGCACCTCGAGCCGGAAGCGGTAATATGGCTCCAAAAGTATGCTTTTCGCCTGCATCAGCCCCTGTCGCACCGCGCGATAGGTGGCCTGGCGGAAGTCGCCGCCCTCGGTGTGCTTCAGGTGGGCGCGCCCGGCGGCAAGGGTGAGCTTCACGTCGGTGAGGGGAGAGCCGGTCAACACGCCAAGGTGCTGCTTTTCGGCGAGATGCAGCAGGATTAGTCTCTGCCAGCTACGGTCGAGCGCGTCCTCGCTGCAATTGTTGGAATATTGTATGCCGCTCCCGCGCGGAAGCGGCGAGATTATGACGTGGACCTCCGCGTAATGCCGCAGCGGCTCATAATGCCCCACGCCCTCGACGGTGTTCGCGACCGTCTCCTTATAGAGCACGCGCCCATGGTCTATCCCGGCGTCCACGCCGAACCGCTCGCAGATAAGGCTTTTCAGTATTTCCGCCTGCACCTCGCCCATAAGGCTGACGCTAATCTCCTGCAAATGCCCGTCCCAGCCCACGCGCAGCAGCGGATCCTCCTCCTCAAGCAGCCGTAGCCGCGGCAGGAACATCTTTGCGTCAACGCCGTCCGGCAGCACGATTCGATAGCTCATGACCGGCTCCAGCGCAGGCTCGCCGGAGCTCTCCTCGCGCCCCAGCCCCTGGCCGCTCTGCGTGCCGGAAAGTCCCAGCACCGCGCATACGCCACCCGCCTCCATCTCGTCCACAGGCGTGAACCTTGCTCCGGAATAGACGCGCACAGCGCTTATCTTCTCGCTTTTTCCGCCGTATTCAACCGTGTCGCGAACCCGGAGCGTACCGCCCGTCACCTTCAGATGGGTTATCCTTGCGCCGTTTTGCTCGTGGGTTATCTTGAACACCTTTGCGCCGAATACGTCGGGATAGTTCTTTTCGGGCAAGAGCAGTTGCATGGCGTCCAAAAATTCATCCACGCCGTCAAGCTTTAGCCCGGAGCCGAAGAAGCAGGGAAAAGCCCGCCTGCCTCCCGCAAGCGCACGCACCGTGTCCCTGCCGAGCGCGCCGTTTTCGAGGTATTCGTTCATCGCATCCTCTCCGCATAGCGCGAGCTGTTCGTCGCGCGCGGCGGTGTCTCCGCCAAAATCGATGCAGTCTTCCGAGAGCTCGCGCCGTAGCTCCTCCATGATGTCGTCCTTTTCGCGCCTCGCATAGTCCATCTTTGTGACGAATATCACCGCCGGAACGCCGTAGCTCTCCAGCAGCCGCCACAGCGTGCGGGTGTGCGCCTGAACGCCGGACGCGCCGCTTATAACGAGCACGGCATAATCGAGCACCTGCAAAATGCGCTCCGTCTCCGCCGAAAAATCGACGTGCCCAGGCGTGTCCAGCAGCGTTATCTCCCGGTCGCCGAGGGTGAACACCGACTGTCCGGCAAATATCGTGATCCCGCGCGAGCGTTCGAGCGCGTGAGTGTCGAGCGCCGTGTCGCCGTTATCGACCCGTCCCAATCGCCGCAGCCGCCCGGTTTTGTACAATATCGCCTCCGCAAGCGTCGTTTTGCCCGCATCGACATGCGCGAGAATCCCCATGACAGATCTTTTCATCTTAAAGCGCTCCCTCCGGTTGGCGGAAAGCCATGCTGTGCTACCGGCAGACGTAGCTGCGGCAGGTCTTTTCTTTTCCAAGGTCATTGAAATACATCGTATATTCTCCCAAATAGCTATATCCGCACCGCTCAATCGTCCGACGGGAGGCGTCGTTTTCGACAAAGCAGTCTGCAAAGCAGGCGTAAAAGCTTTTCAGCAGATAGCCGGTCAAAGTCGTGAGCGTTTCTGAGCCGTAGCCGTTTTTCCAATATTTCTTTCCGATAATGAAGCCGACGCCGACACACGGCTTGTCGGAAAATTCCGGGTCGTTGATGCGGTATCTGTTGACATGGATATAGCCGATGAGCGTGCCGTCAAGAAAAACTGCAACGCCGGTGCCATATTGCGTTAGCGTGTCGAAAAACTTGTCGAAGGCCTCCTCTGTTTTAGCCGGAAAAAAGCCCGCAGGCTCCGTCACGGCCGGATCGGCGAGCAGCGCGGCAAGGGCGGGCTTGTCGCCGTCCGCAAGCAGGCGGTAGGTCAGCCTTTCGGAGACAAGCTGCTTTCCCTGTAATCCTATCATTTTGTTTCGTCCTCCATGCAAGATCAATGTATAATGTATAAAGCATAGCAGAAAGAGCGAAAAAAAACAACCCCGAATATAAAGAAACCCGTTGACAGATCGAGCGCGCCGTTGTATAATAAATAAAGAAACAGATGTAGCGCTACATGGGTTGCTTTATAAAGGTGAAAATATGCCGAGAAAATTCATGTTCACAAGGGAAGAGATAGTAGAGGCGGCGCTTGAGCTGACGCGGGAGAGAGGGATGGCCGCGCTGACGGCGCGCTCGCTTGCGGAACGGCTGGGCACCTCCACCAAGCCCGTATTCGGGCTTTTCAGCGGAATGGAGGAGGTGCAGCGTGCGGTCATAGAGGCGGCGGCGCAGCGTTTTCAGGACTATCTGCGCGACGCGATGTCGTCGGGGAAATACCCGCCCTATAAGGCGAGCGGTATGGGATATATCTCCTTTGCGCGGGAGGAGCGGGAGCTGTTCAGGCTGCTGTTCATGCGCGACCGCACCGGCGAATCCGACAGCGGCTCACGGGAGAGCCTGCGCCCGCTGCTCGGTGTGATACAACGAAGTACGGGGCTGAGCGAGGACGAGGCCTATGCGTTTCATATGGAGATGTGGATCTACGTCCACGGCATTGCGACGATGATAGCGACGGCGTATATCGATTGGGATGTGGAATATGCGAGCCGTGCGCTGACGGACGCATATGTCGGGCTGAGATACCGCTATTGCGGAGAGGAGAAGGCTGATGGAAGCGATAAAGACGGTAAAGCTGACGAAAAAATATAAAGGACTGACGGCGGTGAACGGACTTGAGCTGACGGTGGAGCGAGGCGAGCTGTTCGCGCTGCTCGGCGTCAACGGCGCGGGCAAGACGACGACGGTGAAGATGCTGTCCTGCCTGACGCGTCCAACGGAAGGCGACGCGTTTCTCAATGGCAAAAGCGTCGTCTCGGAGCCGTCGGCGGTCAAGGAGATAATCGGCGTTTCGCCGCAAGAGACGGCGATAGCTCCGGGGCTGACGGTTAAGGAAAACCTTGAGCTGATGTGCGGAGTTCACGGCTTTTCAAAAGAGAGGCGCGAAAAAAGGGTACAGGAGCTCACGGAGCGCCTGGAGCTTGACCGGGTGCTGAGACGCCGCGCGGGCAGGCTGTCCGGAGGCTGGCAGCGGCGGTTGAGCATAGCGATGGCGCTGATAAGCGAGCCGGAGATACTCTTTCTCGACGAGCCGACGCTGGGGCTGGACGTGCTGGCGCGCAGCGAGCTGTGGGACGTTGTACGCGCGATGAAGGGTAGACAGACGATAATTTTGACGACGCACTACATGGAGGAGGCGCAGGCGCTTGCGGATCGCATAGGCGTCATGCGCGACGGGCACCTGCTGGCGGTCGGGACCGCCGCGGAGCTCATGGCTGTAACCGGCGGGGACAGCCTTGAAAAAGCCTTTGTGGCGCTGGTGAGGGGAGAGGCAAGATGAGGCTGCTGACATTTTCCAGAAGGACGGCGAAGGAGATATTGCGCGACCCGCTGACTCTTGGCTTTGGGCTTGGCTTTCCGCTGATACTCATACTGCTGCTGACCGCAATACAGGCGAACATCCCTGTCGCTCTGTTTGAGCTTGACCGCCTGACGCCGGGGATAACGGTGTTTGGGCTGGCATTCATGACGCTGTTTGCGGCAACGCTTGTCGCGCGGGATCGCGAGACTGCGCTGCTACAGCGCCTCTACACCACTCCGCTCACCGCGGCGGATTTCATCTTCGGCTACATGCTGCCGATACTGCCTATAGCGCTTGCACAGAGCGGGATATGCTATGCCGTAGCGGCTCTGCTCGGGCTGCGGCTCACCGTGACGGCACTGTACGCGGTGCTGTTCAATCTTCCGGCAGCGCTGTTCTTCATCGCGCTCGGACTGCTCTGTGGCAGTGTGCTCAGCGTCAAGCAGGTCGGCGGCATATGCGGCGCGCTGCTCACCAACCTGACCGCATGGCTCTCCGGCGTCTGGTTCGATCTCGACCTCGTCGGAGGCGTATTCAAGGATATCGCCAATGCGTTGCCGTTCGTCCACGCCGTGGAGCTTGGACGGGCCGTATTCAGCGGCGATTTCGGCGGGATATTGCCGCACCTCTGGTGGGTGCTCGGATATATGGCGGCGGCCTTGGCTCTGGCGGTGCTGCTGTTTCTGCGCCAGATGCGCCGGCAATAACGTGAGCCGGCTCCGACGTCAGGCGTCAAAGTTTCTTCAATGCAGAGATTGACAAACGCCCGTCGTTTGAGTTATAATAATAACCGGTGTGCGGGCATGGCGGAATTGGCAGACGCGCTGGTCTTAGGAGCCAGTCTTCGGGTAAGGGTTCGAGTCCCTTTGCCCGCACCAAACCAATATAATCCGAACCAAATCTTCTTAATCGGAGATGGGCTCGGATTATTTGCTTTTTAAAAGAGGCTTTAAGGTGCGCGCTTTGGAAACGGCGGCGTCAGGCGTCCCGGAGCCAAGCCTGCCTTGGGAAACAGAAGGGAACCGCAGCCGCGGCGCAAAGAGCGTCGCGAGAGCGGTTCCTTTCTGTGAAAAATGGCCCGCAGGCACGCGGAGAGGGCAGGCAAAAAGCTCGGGAGCTTAATTTATGCCGAGAGGTCTTGTTTGCCATACCTCTCAAGCTTAGTCTTTCTTGGAATTGGAATCGATCAGAACGACAACGACCAGAATGAAGCCCTTGACGAGCCATTGCCAGTAGGTGTTGACGCCAAGCAGAACCATGATGTTCATGATGGTTTGCAGGAACAGCGCGCCGATGATGATGCCGAACACACGCCCACGGCCTCCGGTCAGCGAGGTGCCGCCCAGAACGCAGATCGTCATGACGTCGAACAGCAGGTTATCGCCCAGCGTAACGTTGCCGGACTGCGTCTTGCTGGTCAGGCCCAGAGCGCCGACTGTGGAGAGGACGCCGGAGAGCACAAACGCAAGTATCGAAATGAAATTAACGTTCAGGCCGGAGAGCTTGGACGCTATCTTATTTCCGCCGACGGCAAAGAAGCTGCGGCCAAGCTCCGTGTGCGCGGTAAAGACATACAAAATGATGCCAACCCCGAACATCAGAATAACGGCGAACGGGACAACGCCGAGCTTGCCAAGCGCAAGCTGACCAAAGTTATCGGGAAGCCCCGAGATGGGAAGCCCGCCGGAATAAATGTAGTTGATGCCACGGAGCATGTTCATCGTGACAAGCGTTGCAATGAACGACGGCATTTTGCCGTAGACTACCATTGCGCCGTTGATGATGCCGATCACGACGGACATCATCAGGACAATCAGGAAGGCAACGCCCATCGGCAGGTTGTTCTTGACGCATAAGCCTGCGAAGAAGATGGAAACCATGCCGATGATGGAGGAGATGGACATGTCCATCTCACCGATCAGGATGACGAAAAATTCACCCATGGCGATGATGGCAACAAACGAGGCCTGCCGCAGAACGTTCATGATGTTGTTCGTGGTACGGAACGCCGGCTTCAGACAGCAGAGCGCAACAAGTACGACGAACAGGAACAGAATCATCCAATCGCTCAGAAAAGACTTGAAGCCTCCGGAATATTTCCTGGCCTTCAAGATATAATCATTTGAGACTGATCCGTTTTTCATTTCTTTACTCCTAACAAACTGTTGATAATGACTTCCTGTGTCTTTCTTTCGCCCTCCACCATGTCCATGATCCGGCCCTCATACATTATGTAGATGCGGTTGCAAAGGCCGATCAGCTCCTCCATTTCCGGGGAAACAATGAGAACCGCCTTGCCTTGCTGCGCCAGCTCGTGGATTAGCGTGTAGATCTCGAACTTCGCGCCGATATCAATGCCGCGCGTCGGCTCGTCAAGCAGGAATACCTCCGTGTCGCGCAGCATCCATTTTGCGATGACGATCTTCTGCTGATTGCCGCCGGAGAGCTTTCTGACGTTCTGATACAGGGAATAATATTTGAGATTCAGCTTGCTGTTGATACCGTAAGCGGCGCGTCTTTCCGCTTCATGATCCTGAAAAATCCCCCATCTGCGGAACAGCTTCATAGATGGCAGGATCGTATTGTCCTTGATGTCAAAGACCATGTCGAGCCCGAGACTCCGACGCTCGTCGGGAACCAGACCGAAGCCGTCCCGGATGGACTGGAAGGGCACTTTGTAAAGCACACGCCTGCCCTTGTAGTAGATCTCTCCTCCGGTGATCTTGTGGTTGCCGAAGATTGCCTGAACAAGCTCTGTTTTTCCTGCGCCGAGAAGTCCGGCAAGGCCGACCACCTCGCCCGCGCGGACATTAAGGTTCACGTCGCGAAAAGCCTTGGGCGCGGTCAGCCTCTTCACCTCCAGCACGATGTCGCCCAGCTTCTCGTTGATCGGAGGATAGACGTTGGTGAGCTCACGGCCAATAATCAGCTTTATGAGCTGATCCTTGTTGATATCCGCGACCTTACCGGAGCCGTTAAGCTTCCCGTCGCACAGCACGGTATACGAATCGCAGCATTGAAAAACCTCGTCCAGACGGTGCGAGATATAGATGATTCCGATCCCGCGGCTCGTCAGGAGCTTGATGATGCGGAAGATATTCTGGATATCCTTTTCCTGAAGAACGGAGGTCAGCTCGTCAAAGATAATGATCTGCGGATCATCCATAAGAGCCTTTGCCAACTGGATTAGCTGCTTTTCCGCCGTGCGCAGGCGCTTGACCGGCACGTTCAGGTTGACGTCGCACTGCAAAAACCCCATGGTCTGCGCGGCGCGCCGGTCAAGCGCCTTCCAGTCTACAAACATGCCCGCTTTTTTTTCATAGCGGCCAATGAACAGGTTTTCGATACCTGTCATATCGTCCATCAGCGTGAACTCCTGATGAACGATCGCGATGCCGCGGCGCTGCGATTCCCGGATGCTGTAATTTCCAAGATCAATCTTTTCGCCCTTGATATAAAGCTCGCCCTTCGTCATCCGGTTTTCGCCGGTGATGCATTTGGAGAGAGTGGATTTTCCGGCGCCGTTTTCTCCAACCAGCACATGGCATTCGCCGGGCATCAGCGTGACGTTAACATCGGAAAGCGCCTTGACGCCGGGGAACTCCATCGTGCAGCCCTTCACCTCAACCAGCGGAGTGACGGCCTTGGACGCGCTGTTTACGTTCGTGTTAATGGCCTTAGCCTCCTTTTTTACGGCTTTTACAGCCACAGCCAGCCGAGAGCTTCCACACCGGAGCAGATAATATTTTCGTCAGGGTGTTGGGGCTCTCTGATATTGTGGATGAGCCGCTTCATTTCGTGATACGGGAACATGCAGCTTCCGACGCCGGTTTGACGGACGGGATTGATATCAAAGAACATCTCCTTGACAATATCAAAGTCACGCTCGTTCAAATCGAGGATTTCATCGAGAATGGCGTCTTTCCTTATAGGATCCGTCTCGCGCTCATAGCGCAGCGAGGCCAGCGCCATATCGTAGATGACAAGATTCCTGCGCTCGGCGTTGCTCCAGCGATCAAAGTGCGGCAGCCATGGGCGAAGCTGCTTGTCGTTACAGGCTCTGAGCCGGAGATGCTCGATGATTGCCATCAGCTCCGGGTGACGTCTTTTGGCGGCAAGAATGGTGGGAACGTCCTCCTCGCAGACTTTGTTTTTCTGGAACGGGAACGGCGTGGTATAAAGCGGTATCTGGCTTTCGTGGATGGTGAGCATGTTCTTCATGACATACAGCACGTCGTCTGCCAAATCCCCAAAATTCAATCTGCACGCCTCTCTGTAGAACTCCTCCTCCTCCATCTGCGAGCCCCAGCCGTAGTTGCCGTGCGCAAACAGGTGCATCGGTAGACCATACCATTCAAACATGAAGCCGTTAATGCCGTGCACGCCGCGGGCGACGCTGCCCTTATGCTGGCGAATGTCGGTTTCAATGACCTGCTCATTGGCCTCGTCCTCATAGCGGAGCAGGTTGCTCTTAAAGGTTCGGTACAGGCGGCCCATGGTGGAGGTGATGGAGTTGGATTCCGTATCGCGTCCCCATATATTGTCCTTCCCGAAGGCGTCGCACCACTTGTCAAATTCCCCTTCCGGAACATATAGGCCGGGCGCCCAGAAAAGCTTGATGTCCTTTGGCATGGAGTTTACGCAGTGCCTCAGGAACTCGGGATCCTTCTCCAGCGGCGGCTGGCGGAAAGCGCGAATGCCGATGACGGCCTCGGGATTGATCTCGTGCACGGCCTCGAAGATCTGGTTGAGCAGCTCCATATTGGCCATATGCTTGGCTTCGCCCGGCGTGTCGGTAGCCGCGTGGTACCTGCGCTTGCATTCGTCGCATTCACAGAACCAGAAGCCCTCCTCGCTCTCCTCAAGCGTATAGCCGTCAAAGCCAAGACGGGCAATCTGCCGCATGGCTTCGAGGATGTATTCACGCGTGCCGGGATAGCTGAGGCAGAGCGAGTCAAAATCGTTCAGGAAGCCCTGCCTCGCCGGAGGCTTCATTCTGGCCTCGGGGTGCTTGATGGTGTAGGCGCCGTTATAGGAATTAAGGCCGACATATGCGAATATCCTGACCTCCAGCCTGTGTGCAAGCGCAATAAATCTGTCGAGGAACGGCTCTTCAAGATTGGGATGAGTATAACGGACGGTCAGCCAGCGGCGGTTTTCGGCGTTCCAGATTTTCATAGGAACGTCGCGCAGCGACGTCTCGGGATAGCCCGGCATATCAAACGGCCAATAGCCGTACATTACAAGATTAAACTGGTTGATCTTATTGTCTATGCAGATATTAAGATATTCGACCCATTCCTCATAGCCCCAGAGCTGGCTGTCAAAGCCAAGACGGCCATAGCCTGCGTACCAGGAGAAGGTTTGAGCGATGGCGCGGGTCTCCAGTGAGGGATAATCTGTGATTTCGCACAATGGCAGCGCATATCCGCCCTCACGCGCGGCCAGGAGCTGTTTGACGGAGGTCAGCGCGTTGACAAGACCTGCCCGGTGCTCGTAATAAACCGTCAGCTCCGCCTGGGCAATGTCCAGACAGTAACCCTGCTTTGCATAAAGCGCGGGGTTATCCACCTGCTTTTCCGGAAGTCCGCGCAGCACGCGCACGGGCAGTGCGTCTGCCGCCGCCTCCGTGCCAAGCGCGATATCCTGTCTGTTCCAGAAGCGCAGGCGCGCCAGCTCAAGCGCCTCAAGTCCAGCCGCATCCTCTGCAAAGCGCATGGCACGGAATAGGCTTGTCCATCCCTGCTTTTCCACGATGTGCTTTGCCTCTGGCAGTAATAGAATCATGTTGTCCCTCCAATATTTGAAAAGCTGGTTGGGAAGCGAGCCCCCCAACCATCTTTTCGTGCGTTGCAATTTGTTTCGGTCGCCCTTAGGAGAGCTGATTTGGCATCAGCCCAGCCAGCCCCAGTTCTGCCAATCGTAATCGGCAATGTTTGCGGGCGTAATCGCTTCCGGTTCGGGGAGATCATATTTGTCGGGAAGGGTTTCGCCAAGGATTAGCGCATGATACATGGCGTCGGTGGCCTGATAGCCCAGGACGACCGGGTTTTGCAGAACCTCGCCCAGCCACGCCTCGTTGCCGTTCTGTATCCAGGTCAGGACGTCGATATCACCGGCGATGCCGATGAACTTTATCTCGGTGCGTCCCTGTGCGACGGCTGCGTTGTAGGCGCCGACAACCTCCGCGTCATTGTGTCCGCAGACAACGTCGATGACGCTCTCGCGTTGCAGAACGTTTTCAACAAGGGTCTGCGCGGAGTCTCGGTTGTGTCCGCCCGTGTCGCCCTCATCGATGATCCTTGCGTTCGGGAATGCGGCAAGGACGGTTTCGGAAAAGCCGTCATAACGATCCTTGGAAACCTGACCGGAGGTGGGAACGCTGACATACAGGCAAACAGGATCGTCCTTGCCAAGGGTCTGGAGGTATTCGACAGCGACCTGGCCGGCCTTGACGCCGAGAGCCTTCATGTCGTGACCAACGAAGGTGGCCCACACCTTGTCGGCCTCATTGGAATATTCCTGCGCATAGTCGCCGATGACGAACGGGATGCCTTTTGCGACGTTTTCCTTCATGGTGGGGATTGCGGAGGAGGCGTCGGCCGGGAAGAGAATAATGCCATCGGAGCCGGCGGAGATCATATTCTCAACGTTGGTCAGCATCGTCTGCACGTCGGAGCGGGAATCTTCAAAATCGAAGGTGAAATTCACGCCATATTCTGCGCCGTGGTCGGCCATCCAGTTGTTGCAGCCGTCGATAACGCCCTGGAACCAGGTGTACGCGGTCAGCTCCATAATGGAAACGCCGATTTTATATTCTGTTTTCATTTCGGGGTTGCTGTCGGGCGTGCTGTCGACAGAGGCTTCACTGGAGCTCTCTGCCATGGAAGATTCCATTGAGGAGCTTGATGATTTGTCGGCAGGCGTGCATGCAACAAGGCCGACAAGCATCACTACAGTCAAAAGCAGCGCAATCAGTTTTCTCATCTTTTAATCCTCCTAAAATTTTATTGATTAAATGGAGCAGGTCCATAAAATCCATATACCGTTCATCCTCGCCGTCGCTCTCCCGGCACTGCCTCTGCGTTCATGGACGCAGGGGAAAAACGACCGGCTCATCGTGCAGCGCACACAGGCATAAGAGAGCAAAGACGCGGTCCACCCAAAAAGCTCCGGGCGGATCGCGGAGGTTATCCATGATGATATTGGCAACAGAAAAAGACAGACGGGTTCTTTCCTTTGGTCTGTATGGGCTTCTTTATGTCTGTATAATTTATATAAAAAAGCATTTTGTCAACCTCTTTTCGATGGAAAATAAAGGATATTTAAGACGATTACTTCCTTTTTTGTGTATATTTTAAAGGTAAATACTTGTATATATGGCAATATCGTCGCGATGGGGCGCTTATAATATCTACAAACTGGCGATAGTTGTGCATAATATTTGGAATACATTAATATTAACAGATAATTTAGAGTAAGTCAATAAGTTTTGAAAAAAATCATTTGTGTATTTTTTATGAACGTGATTATGGTAAAAATTGGTATGGTGAGAACCATACCGAAATCACGTTTTGCCGATTTAGTGGAACAAGGGTAGGCAGTGCAGGGGCTGCGGACGGGAGAGCCGGTATAACGAAATAAGGATAAACAAGCCAAAGCCCCTGTCGATATCCGGCAGGGGCAAAGCCCGGTATAACAGCGGCGGATCATTGGCCGCATCGATCATCGGCAGCTCACGGGTAAGAGCAGGTCGGTCAAGGCGTCAAAACGCGGGGAGAGCCGTCCGCACGGGCATATTGCACACAATCGGACAATTCGCCGTTTGCGGGAGCTTTACCGTGATACGAGCATTTTTCCTGTGGATCACGGCTATGACGTCTCAGAGGGCGATAGGAAAAACGCATCAGGCTGATGACGGCAATGACAAAGGAGAACCGGCGTGAAAATCGGCGACGCATATCAAAAGGACGCGCACGGGCTGAACATGGGAATATGTATTATTGTTGCATCAATTTATGCCTCGCTCATGCGGGAGAGAACCTCGCTCATGTCATTTTCGTAGGGCGCGACGTTCAGCCTGGTGTAAAGCGTGCGGCAGAGCCTGCGCGTTATGGCCGCACGGCGGATATATTCACTGTCGAGCCTGCGTCCGGCAAGCCCGGCGATGTGATAGTCGCAGCTCTCGTAGGAAATGCGGAAATAGCAGGCGGTAAGCGTGGCGCAGTCGCGATGAAAAGCGGCGGCGGCGTGCTGCGCGCCGGACAGCCTGAGACAAAGCCGCTCATAGCAGGCGAGCGCCCGGTCATAGCAGTCGAGGACGCGTGCAAGATAGCGCTTGAGCTCGGCCCAAACAGCGGGCTCGCGCAGAAGCTGCGGCCATGAGGAGTCGGGGAGGTCGCCGGGTGCGATATAGGGCGAGGTCAGGTCAAAGACGTAAAACAGCTTTGCGCCGGTCTCCCAAAGGCGGCGGCAGGTCCAGTGCATCCGCTGCGAATAGCCGACGATCGGCCAGCGGGAAAGCCCCTCGTCGATCAGCCTCCACGCCCGCACCGCTTCGTCTATGCCGTTATCGCCATATAGCAGCTTCGCCGTCCTTTCGAGCGGCTGGTCGCCGGGAAGCTCCGGGGCGTCAAGATAGACGCTGAGCAGCGTTGCGTTTGCATCGGGAAGCTCTCCACTGATGCTGCGTGCCGGAATGCCCCAGAAATCAACTACGCCGTCCGCACCGGCGTCGGCATAGCTGCGCAGGCGGGAAAGAGAGGTCGCCGGAAAGGGGGTGAAGTAGGGGAGCACCGCCTCGGAGGTCGTGAGGTCGCTCCACGCATAAAAGCGTCTGCTGTTTTCGCAGCATTTTTTGGCAAGGCGCCGGAATTTTTCGGATACCGGGGCGTTTATCCACGGCTGAGTCAGCTCGTAGACCGTCTGATGCTCGTGGTTGGAGGGGACGCGCATCGTATCCTCCTGAAATTCCTGACATTCCCACGGCTCGACCGCCGCAGGCCACAGCTCACTGCCGCTGTATGACGCGCCCCAGCTTGAGGTGAGGACAAATCCGATATCTCTCGGTGCATCCTCGGCCATATCGAACATGTCGTCCCACCACGGCCAGTTCATTATTGTAAATTCAACGTCAGTCCGGACGGAATGGGCGGCCTCCTTCAGCTCGGCTACCCAATCGGACCAGTTTTTCCAGCATGGATTATGGTTGCATCTCTGGCAGGTTTCGTCGCAGACGAGCGAATAGGAATCGCCGCCGAAAAAGGTGAATCCGGCGATTCCGGGGAAAGAGCTGACGGCGTCGAGCATCAGCTCGCGATAGCGTTTGCGGACCTCGGGGAAGGACAGGCACATCGGGCGCTTGCCGGAGCCTCCCCACTTGTCGCCGCCCGGCCCGAAGAGGCCGCGATATTTTTCCTCCGCACCGGGCGCAAGGTCGTGCAGGTCGCTGCCGGTGAGCGGCCCGCGAACCGACATCCACACCTTCAGCCCGGCGCGCCTGGCACACGCGAGACGCCGGGAAAGCTCCGCGCGGTTGCGTTCAATGTAATCCGCAGGGATCATATCCGGAAAAACGGAGGTGCGGGCGTAGTTGTCAAGACGGCTGAAATCGCTGTCCCAGTTTGCGTCAAGATATCCGAGGATCACGCCGGTATAGCCGCGCCTGCGCATTGCGCGAAATTCCTCCTCGGTATAACCGCATTCAAAGGTCACGCAGGTGTCGAGAACGCCGAAGCAATCGGAAAGTTTTGCAGTGCCCATAAATTACCTCTCAATCGAAGGCCGCGGCCGCGGCTATGCAACGGCTTTGAATATTATCTCACAAAGACCCTTTTGCCGCAGCGCGCGCTTTCTATTGCGGAGAAGGTCATCGCGACGCTGCCGTAGTTGGAGGTGCAGTCGCACTCCGATACGCGCCCGGCCTTGAGCGCGGTAATCATCTCGTTCACGCCGCCGGGGAACCATGATATGCCGTCCCAGTCCGGGGGGAGCGGCAGGCTGACGCGTTCGGCGGAGCCGTCGGAGCGCAGCAGCTCGGCCTTTGGCAGCTCGTCAAAGCCGTTCCACACCGCCGTGCCCTTTGAGCCGATGACGCGCCACTGGGAGTGCCAGGCGGTTTTCATCGAGCTTGTACCCATCACGGCGTTATAGGTGAGCACCGAGCCGTCGGACATCTCAAAGATACACACGCCTGAGCCGTCGCCGTTGTAAGGGGAACCGACGGGGTTATATGAATGACAGTAGACGCTGACAGCGTCCGCACCGAGTATGAATCGCGCCGAATCAAAGGAGTGGATGGCCTGATCCTGAAGCATCGGATAGGGCAGGGAGTTGCGCCCGCCGCTGAGATCGGCGTTGACATAAATCTCGCAGCAGACATTCCAGATTTTGCCGAGCGTCCCGTTTTGCACGGCGGCACGCAGGGCGCGTATACCGGGAAGATACCGGCGGTTTTGCATGACGTTGAAGGTAAGCCCGGTCCTTTTGACCTCCGCAAGCAGCGCCGCACCCTCCTCGCGGGACATGCACATCGGCTTTTCGCCAAACACGTTGCAGTCTGCCTCAAGCGCTTTCATGGTTATTTCATAGTGCGCGGGGGCGTTTGCGAGGTCGATCAGCACATCCGGCCTTATCTCGGCGAGCGCCGCGTCGACGCTTGTGTAGATGGGACAGTCGAGGCCGAACTGCTCCCGGCGTGCACGCGCGGCGTCGGGGTTTATGTCCACCATCGCAGAAACGACGGCGTCGCTGCGCCCCTTGAGGGCGTCGAGCCATTCGAGCGAGATGGTGCCGCAGCCGACCAGGATAAGCTTGAGCGATTTATCCATATAAATTCTCCTCCTTAAAGCAGCCCGTGCAAGGCGCTGTAGGATTCCTCGGCGGCTTTTATCCAGTCTCCGCCAAGCCTGCGGCTCAGGTGCGCGTCCGCTTCATATTCGACGGAGAGCACGCCGTCGTAGCCTATGGCGTCAAGCCCACGCGCAAAGCCGGCCCAATCCACAAGCCCCTCGCCAAGAGGAGGAAACAGCACCCGTCCGCGCTTCTGAGAGCCGGCTGCATCCTTTAGATGAACGTGCTTTATCCGGTCGCGGCCCCACTGGCGCAGCAGAAACTCCATATCGCAGTTGCCTGCGAGCTGGTCGTGCGAGGGATCGAAGTTGACGCCTAAATTCGGCGAGGCATAGTGATTTACAAGGTGCTCCATGGTGAAAAAATCGTGGCAGAGCATTCCCCATACGTTCTCGACAGCCAGCATGGCGCCAGACCCTTCAGCAAGCGGCACAAGCCTGTCGAAAGCCTCAAAAAGCATGCTCCACGCGTCTGTCATCGAGATATCCTCGCCGACTGTGATGCGGCCTGCTATCCACGGGCGCGGGCCGGTGAAGAGGTTGAAGGTAGTCGCTCCGGCGGCGGAGCAGCGCAGGATATAGTCCTCGGTCTGGCGTATGCTACACTCGCGCGCGTCGGGATCGAGGTCGATATAGTCGAGCTGGAGCACGACCTCGGAGAGGCTCAGTCCGGAGCGCTCGATGCTGCGCACCTCGTCGGAAAGGCGCTCACGACTGCGCTCTATCCACCACCTGTCCAGCTCCACGGCATCGTAACCAATGCGTAAGAGGATGTCGCAGGTATTCTCGATTGGGAGGCTCTGAAAGGCTCCGTTGGCGTAAAAGCCGATTTTTCTTTTATTTATCATTGCAACAATTCTCCATGTATATAAGTTACTGCTCCGTCATTGCCCCCAGCAGAAGGGCCCTCAGGGGAGACGGCTCGGCGGCCTTGACGAGCGCGAGCAGCGCGTGGCATTGATAGACCGGGTCGGTTATAGACGCGTCGAGCCGCGGGAGGATATCGACCATGTTAAAATGAGCAGCACAGGATATCTCGCGGAGCATGCGGCGGCTCTCGGCCTGGCTTTCGGCGCGCGCGGGGGGATAGCCGGGGGCATCCGCCGGGGCGA
>CANNTZ010000006.1 GCA_947522735.1 uncultured Oscillospiraceae bacterium
AACGGCGGGAACGACAACAGCGACAACAAGGTCCTCTCTTTCGACGAGGTTGAGAAGACAACCCCCGCAGAGATCACCGCTGTTGCAAAGGAAGACCTGAAGGTCGGCTTCATCTTCCTGCACGATGAGAACTCCACCTACGACAAGAACTTCATGGACGCCGCGAAAGCCGCCCAGGCCGCTCTCGGACTGACCGACGAGCAGGTGCTCTTCAAGACCAATATCCCCGAGTCCAGCGAATGCTATGAGGCTGCGGCCGAGCTTGCTGACGCGGGCTGCCAGCTCGTTTTCGGCGACAGCTTCGGCTTTGAGTCCTATATGATTCAGGCCGCCAGAGAGTATCCGGACGTTCAGTTCTGCCACGCCACCGGCACCAGAGCGCTCACCGAGCTCGTCCCCAACTATCACAACGCCTTCGCCTCCATCTATGAGGGCCGTTACCTTGCGGGCATCGTTGCCGGCATGAAGCTCAACGAGATGATCGCCAACGGCGAGTTTACCGCTGAGCAGGCCAAGATGGGCTATGTCGGCGCTTACCCGTACTCCGAGGTCATCTCCGGACTCTCCTCCTTCTATCTCGGCGCCAAGTCCGTCTGTCCGAGCGTTACCATGGACGTCAAGTATACAAACTCCTGGTTCGACATCGCCGCTGAGAAAGAGGCCGCCAACGCTCTGATTCAGTCCGGCTGCAAGCTCATAAGCCAGCACGCCGACTCCGAGGGAGCTCCCAAGGCCTGCGAAGAGGCCGGCGTACCCAACGTCGCCTACAACATCGACACCAGCTCCATGGGACCGACCACCGCGCTTATCTCCTCCAAGATCTCCTGGGAGCCCTACTTTGAGCTCATCATCAACTCCATGACCGAGGGCAAGGCCATCCCCGCCGACTGGTGCGGCACTATTGCCACCGGCTCGGTTCAGCTCACCAAGCTCAACGAGTCCGTTGCCGCCGAGGGCACCCAGGCCGCCATCGACGAGGCCGCCAAGAAGCTCGAGTCCGGCGAGATCAAGGTTTTCGACACCAAGACCTTCACCGTTAACGGCGCCGAGCTCACCTCCTTCGTTGCGGACATCGTCAACGACGACGCTTTCACTCCCGACACCGAGACCGTCTTTAACGGCGAGTTCAAGGAGTCCAACCAGAGATCCGCTCCGTATATCTACTTCCAGATCGACGGAATAACCGGAGTATTCCCCGAAAGCAAGTAATTGCAGAGTTTTTTCAGACCGGACGCCCGGCGTCCGGTCTGAAGCTGTCGTTAAGACCCGAAAAGGCTGCTGCCGCGAACGTTGTCCGGCAGCAGCGTTTTGAGGTTTTAAATCTGTTTTTTGGTGATAAAGGATATGAATTTACAGGGAGGAAAGCTTGTGGGCACCGCAGCAATCGAGCTGAAAAACATCACGAAGCGCTTCGGAAGCGTCGTCGCAAACCACAACGTGGGGCTCTCCGTCAACCGCGGGGAGATATTGTCGATCCTCGGCGAGAACGGAAGCGGCAAGACAACGCTGATGAACATGATCTCCGGGATATACTTTCCGGACGACGGCCACATATACATCAACGGAGAGGAGGTCGTCATCCGCTCGCCGAAGGATGCGTTCAAGTATAAGATCGGCATGATCCATCAGCATTTCAAGCTTGTGGACGTGTTCACCGCCACCGAGAATATCATCCTTGGGCTCAAGGAAAAGGGCGGCTACAACCTCAAGAGGGCCGTGGCGCAGGTGCGCGCCATAAGCGAAAAATACGGCTTCGATATCGACCCGCTAAAGAAGATATACGAGATGTCCGTCTCGGAGAAGCAGACCGTCGAGATTATCAAGGTGCTCTACCGCGGCGCAGACATACTCATCCTCGACGAGCCGACCGCTGTGCTCACCCCGCAGGAGACGCGCAAGCTATTCGATGTCCTCCGCCGTATGCGCGACGACGGGAAGGCGATTATCATCATCACCCACAAGCTTCACGAGGTGCTTTCTCTCTCCGACCGCGTAACTGTCCTGCGCAAGGGCGAAAACGCTGGAACCGTAAACACCGCCGAGACCAACGAAGCGCAGCTCACCGAGATGATGGTCGGGAAAAAGATCGACCTGAACATCGACCGCGGAGAGCCCAAGGCCCCGAAGGATCGCCTGGTGGTGAAGTCGATCAACTGCCTGAGCCGCGACGGTGTGAAGCTGCTCGACAATGTATCCTTTACCGCGCGCGCAGGCGAGATACTCGGCATTGCGGGCATCGCCGGCAGCGGCCAGCGCGAGCTGCTGGAGGCCATAGCCGGGCTTCAGCACCTCGAAAACGGACAGATACTCTACCACAACCCAAAAACCGGCGCCATCGACGAGCTGCGAGACAAGACGCCGTTGCAGATACGCGACCTGGGCGTGCGTCTCTCTTTTGTCCCGGAGGACAGGCTTGGCATGGGACTTGTCGGCAATATGGACATCGTCGATAACATGATGCTGCGCAGCTATCGCCGCGGACGCTCTTTCTTCTACGACCACAAGACGCCGAAAAATCTCGCGGAGGACATCATCTCACAGCTTGAGGTCGTCACGCCGAGCGCCAACACGCCGGTTCGCCGTCTCTCCGGCGGCAACGTGCAGAAGGTGCTGGTCGGCCGCGAGATAGCCTCCTCACCGACGGTGCTCATGGCGGCGTATCCCGTCCGAGGGCTGGACATAAACTCCTCCTATACGATATACAGACTGCTCAACCAGCAAAAGGAAAAGGGCGTCGCCGTCATTTTTGTCGGCGAGGATCTCGACGTGCTGCTTGAGCTGTGCGACCGTATCATGGTCATCGGCTCCGGCAGGATAACCGGGATTGTGGACGGCAGAACCGCGACCAAGGAGCAGCTTGGACTGCTGATGGTCAAGACCGAGGGAGGGGAAACGAATGACTAACGCAAAAAGGGTGCGCGAGCCGCTCGTGCATATAACCAAGCGCGACGCGATGGTCTGGTGGAAATCCTGGCTTGTGCGCGTGATATCGATAATAGCGGCGCTGCTGGTCTGCTCCGTCGTGATAATTCTGCTCACCGGATATAATCCCGCGCAGGTCTACGGCTCGATGATACAGGGGACGTTCGGCAGCACGAGAAAATTCTGGGTGGCGCTGCAAAAGACGGCGATGCTGCTGTGTATCGCGCTTGCGGTCACACCGGCGTTCAAAATGCGCTTCTGGAACCTCGGCGCGGAGGGACAGGTGCTGATCGGAGGACTCATTGCCGCCGGAATGATGATAAACTTTGCCGGAAAGCTGCCAAACGTGCTTCTGCTTCTGCTGATGCTGCTCGCGTGCGTGCTCGGCGGCGTGATATGGGCAATGATCCCGGCGTTCTTCAAGGCGCGCTGGGGCACCAACGAATCGCTGTTCACGCTGATGATGAACTACGTCGCAATTCAGCTCACCTCCTACTGCATCACTTTCTGGGAGAACCCGAAGGGCTCCAACACCGTCGGCGTCATCAACGGCACCAGCGGCGCGGGCTGGTTCCCAACCGTTTTCGGACAGAAATACTTCCTCAACGTCGCGATAGTCGCCGTGCTCACCGTGATCGTCTTTATCTATCTGCGCTACAGCAAGCAGGGCTACGAGATATCGGTGGTCGGCGAGAGCGAGAATACGGCGCGCTATATCGGGATTAACGTCAAAAAGGTCATCCTGCGAACGATGGTCGTTTCGGGCGCGCTGTGCGGCATCGCCGGGCTGATGCTCGTTGCCGGCACCGACCACACCATCTCCACCAACACCGTCGGCGGTCAGGGCTTCACCGCGATACTTGTATCGTGGCTCGCAAAGTTCAATCCGCTCTTTATGGTGCTTGTCTCGTTCCTGCTCGTCTTCCTCGACCGCGGCGCCAGCGAGATAGCGACCGCTTTCCGCCTCAACGAGAGCGTTTCGGACATATTGACCGGCATCATCCTTTTCTTCATCATCGGCAGCGAATTTTTCATCAACTATAAGATCAACTTCCGCGGCGCGGCAAAAAGGGAGGGCTAATCGATGATTTCAACAATCGCAATGTTCATCAAACAGGCGATAATCCAAGGGATCCCGCTGCTCTACGGATCCACGGGCGAGATCGTAACCGAAAAATCCGGCAATCTCAACCTCGGCATACCGGGCATCATGTATATCGGCGGCATCTCCGGCATCATCGGCGCGTTCTTCTATGAGCGCTACGCAGTGTCGCCCTGCGCCGCGCTGTATATTCTCATCCCTCTGCTCTCCTCGCTGATAGGCTCGCTCATCCTTTCGCTCATCTACTGCTTCCTCACCATCACTCTGCGTGCAAACCAGAACGTGACGGGCCTGGCGCTGACCACCTTCGGCATAGGCATGGGCAACTTCTTCGGCGGCTCGCTCTCGACTCTCTTTGGAGAGGGCGGCTCCATCTCGCTGATCACCACCGGCTCCTATTTCAAGAAGTCGCTTCCGTTTGCAAGCAAGCTTGGCATATTCGGCGATACCTTCCTCTCCTTCGGCTTTCTCGCGTATCTCTCCCTCATCATCGCGCTCGTGACCTCGTTCGTCATCAACCGCACCCGCGTCGGGCTGAACCTGCGCGCGGTGGGTGAGAACCCGGCGACCGCCGACGCGGCCGGCGTCAACGTGACGCTTTATAAGTATGTCGCAACCTGCTACGGCGGCATGGTTGCAGGTCTTGGCGGACTTTACTTCGTCATGGACTACATCGGCGGCGCGTGGACCAACGGCGGCTTCGGCGACCGCGGCTGGCTTGCTATAGCACTGGTCATCTTCGCGCTGTGGCGCCCGAATCTCGGCATACTCGGCTCCATCCTGTTCGGCGGGCTTTATATCGTATACCTTTATATTTCCGGGCTTGGCAGAAGCTCGCAGGAGATATTCAAGATGCTGCCTTACGTGGTGACGATACTGGTGCTCGTAATCGTCAGCATGCGCAAGCGCCGCGAGAACCAGCCCCCAGCGCATCTCGGACTGTCCTACTTCCGCGAGGAGCGCTGACCGCGGCGGCTGCCGGCCGCTTTTAGCTCCAAAGCATTTACGCCGCGCCTTTACAATGGGCGCGGCTCGTATTTACTTTGGCGACGTTTAGGAGTATAATAGCATTATACCCCCAAATATAACCTGAAAGGATGAAACGAGCATGGACAATTCCATGAAATGGGACCTGCGCAGAATGTTCCCCACCGACGGCGACTGGCGTGAGAAGCTTGCCGTAACGATGAAAGAGGTGGACGAGCTCGCCGCGCGCGAGGGCAGGCTCGCCGAGAGCGCCGAGAGCCTCGAAAGCGCGCTCAGGCTCTACTACAGCATCTCCGAAAAGCTCTACGACCTCGCCGTATTTTCCAATTCCAATCTGGATCAGGATATGTCCGATTCGGCGGCAAAGGAGCTGAACGAGTGCTTTGTCAGTGCAGCCACCGCCGCCGGCGAAAAGCTCTCCTTCCTTGCGCCGGAGCTGATGCGGGAGAGCTATGAGAAATATCTCGTATACTGCGGCGAAAACCCCGGACTGAAGCTCTACGACGCGCTGGCGCGGGATTTCTTCGCCAAAAAGGAACACATCCTCTCCGGCGAGCAGGAGACGCTGCTCGTCCGCATGAGCGACGTCGGCTCCTGCTTTTCCAAAATATTTGACGACCTGACAGTCAATGATATCGAGTTTCCGACGGTCAAGGATCCGGACGGAAACGACTTCCGCGCCATCGACGCAAACTACGGCGTGGCCCTCACCAGCCACGACCGCGCTTTCCGCGAACGCTTTTTCAAGGCGCTGCTGGGCACATACAAAAAGCATCGCAACACCCTGACCTCCTGCTACTACGGCTCGGTCAAAAACGACGTTTTCACCGCGAAGAGCCGCCGCTATGCCAACGCGCGCGCAATGTCGCTCTCCGAGAATTTCATTCCGGAGAAGGTCTACGACAACCTTGTTGCCACCGTCCGCAGCAACGCCGAGCCGCTTCATGATTACGTCGAGCTGCGTCGAGAGGTGCTCGGGCTTGACGCCGTGCATTTTTACGACCTGTTCGCGCCGATAGTCAGGGATGTCGATCACAAATATACCTATGAGGAGGCGCAGGAGCTGGTGCTCAAGGCGACCGCCGTGCTCGGCGACGACTATACTGCCCTGCTGCGCCGCGCCTTTGCTGAGCGCTGGATCGACGTCTATCCTGCCGACAACAAGCAGAGCGGCGCCTATTCTACCGGCTCGTACACCTCGTCGCCATATGTCCTGCTCAATTTTACCGGGACTCTCGACGACGTGTTCACCCTCGCGCACGAGCTGGGACATTCGATGCACACATGGTTCTCCACACACAATCAGCCGTTTGAATATTATGAGTACAGCCTGTTCTGCGCCGAGGTCGCCTCTACGCTCAACGAGCAGCTGCTCAGCGACTATCTCTACCGCCGCGCCGAAAGCGACGACGAGCGTGCGATGCTGCTGGACAAGCGTCTGAACGATCTGCGCTCCACCTTCTACCGCCAGACGATGTTTGCCGATTTTGAAAAGCAGGCGCATGAGCTGGTCGAGGCGGGAGTGCCGCTTATACCGGACGCGCTCGAAGGGCTGCACGGCGAGCTGAACCGGATCTATTACGGCGAAGGGTTTGTCATTGACGATGAGCTGCGCTCCGAATGGTCCCGCATCCCACACTTTTACCGCGCCTTCTACGTCTATCAATATGCGACCGGTATCTCCGCTGCGACGGCGCTTGCAAAGCGCATACTGACGCTCGGCGCGCCCGCTGTCGCCGATTATCGCAAATTCCTCTCCGGCGGCTCCAGCCTGCATCCGATCGACATGCTGCGCGTTGCGGGCGTCGATATGGAATCCCCGAAGCCGATACTCGACGCAATCGAGGAATTCAACGATACGCTTGCAAAGCTGCGCCCTCTGCTCAAAAAATAAAATATTGCTAAAAAATCCGCAGTCGGGGGAAATTTCTCCGGACTGCGGATTTTTTATCACTTTTTTTCCTGCTTGCGGCTTGCGTAATCCGCGTCGATGCGGCGTTTCCACGTGCGGCCAAGCGGTGCGCTGCACCGGACTGAGGAGACGGCCTCGCTGATGACCTCATAGTTCAGCGCGGTTCCGGCGCTGTCGCAGTTATAGTTGACCGCGCGATCCTCGTCGATGCCGAAGCGTCTCGCGGTCTCGACGGCGTCGATGTTTGCTCCAAGAAACAGGAATTCCCAGCCGTATTTAGACCTCTGCCGCTCGATGAGCTCCCGGACGCGTTCGGCGGAATAGAAGCGGCTTGCGTTTTCCATGCCGTCGGTGGTGATGACGAACAGCGTGTGCTCCGGCAGATCCTCGGCACGCGCGTACTTGTGGACGTTGCCGATGTGCTTTATCGCGTCGCCTAAGGCGTCGAGCAGCGCCGTACAGCCGCCGGGAACGTAGTCGGCCCTCGTCAGCGGACGGACGTCGCGGATGCTCACGCGGTCGTGGACCACCTCGCTTGCGTTGTTGAACATGACGGTGGAGACGAGCGCCTCGCCGTCGTTTTCCCTCTGTCGCTCGAGCATTGAGTTGAAGCCGCCGATGGTGTCGGTCTCAAGCCCGCTCATTGAGCCGCTGCGGTCAAGGATGAATACTATTTCGGTAAGATTCTTTTTCATTTGCGTTACCTCCAATAACCTTTATTGTTTATTACAATTAAGATTATATCGGATAACGTCGGACGCGTGGTCGCTTGCGAAGCGACAAATCAGCGCCGCCTTGTCGCCGCCGTAGCGGGCGGTATTATCCTGGTATAGAGCGATCCGCAGCCGCTTTATCGTCCTCTGCGTTCACGCCCCGATCAGGCTCTGGTCGAACGCGAACAGCGCCTCGTTTATCTCAAACACGTTGTAATTTCCGCGCTCCACGAAATATTCCACGATGATATCGAACTTATTGGAGCGGGAGAGCGCAAAGCCCGCCTTCATCAGCATGTCGCGAAGCTCGTCCGGAGGCAGCTCCAGCGCCAGTGCAAAGGCAATGACCGTCGGCTTGGAGGGCCTGTAGCCGCTGTCGCTGCGTATCTTCGAGAACAGCTTGCGGTCGATGTTCGCCTTTTTGTAGCATTGCGCGTCGGTCATGCCGCGCTCGTCAATCTTGCGCAGCAGCATCTCGGAAAAGCTCTCGTCAAGATTTTTCACGGCCTCGTCAAGGGTGTCCGCCTTGAATGCAAGCGCCCCCGCTGTGGAATCCTCAAATACGCAGACCGGCGCAGACGCCTTGCAAAGCCTGGCCCGGCGCGCGTTCTCGGCGCGGGAGTCCGCGTGCGTTTCCACGTAGCGCTCGTCGATATACGCGGCGATCCCGGCATAGAGCCTGCTGCCAATCCGGTACGCCGCGCGGTCGAACACTACAATGTAGACGGTCATGTCGTTGTCGGCGAGAAACTCGCTTATGGTATCGACCGCGACGCGAAGCGCCTGATCCTTCGGATAGCCGAAAATGCCGGAGGATATCAGCGGGAACGCAACGCTCTCGCAGCGATGCTCCCTTGCGAGAGCGAGCGAATTTTTGTAGCAGGCGGTGAGCAGCTCCCGTTCACGGTGTGCGCCGCCGCGCCAGACGGGGCCGACAGTGTGTATGACGTAGCTGCAGGGCAGACGGTAGCCACGCGTCAGCCTTGCGCCGCCCGTCTCGCAGCCGCCAAGAGACCGGCATTCCGCCAGCAGCTCCGGACCGGCGGCGCGGTGGATGCAGCCGTCCACGCCGCCCCCGCCGAGCAGCGAGGGGCTCGCGGCGTTGACAATGGCGTCCACACGCATCCTGGTTATATCGTTTCTGATTATCTGAAGCGGCATTGCTACCTCCCTGTTGTTTTTCCGGCGCTTGCTCCGGCTGGCCTTGCCATCATCAGGTCAAGGCCGTATACGAATGTGGCCTGCGGCAAAAAGCCCGCGGAGAGCGGCTTCATATCGGCTGCGGCGGGATTGCTCAGCGTCGTGAACAAAGGCGGCGACTTGATATGGAAAAGACCGCTTCCCGGCCCGCGCCGGAACAATATTGGAGCCGATTAGGGCTTTTCTCATTGCAAGGATTATTTTCAGCTTATGCTCTCTCCCGTTTTTCGTGCTTTTTCCAGCGCCGGGTGACCGGCGATGTCTCCGGCGTCGTTCACGCCGCCCGCAAACACCGTCCCGGCGAGGCGGCATTTTTCGTAGCAGACAATCCAGCCGTTCAGCCCGTTTATCGCCCCGGAAGCCACGCCGTCGCCGTCGTCAGCGGCGGTTGAAAGCAGATATATCTCGCGGAAGGCGTAATCGGAGGAAAACAGTGGGTTCGCGCGGTCGAGCAGAGTTTTCATCTGGCCGCTCATCTCGTAATAATATATGGGCGTTGCAAAGACGACGACGTCGGAAACGCGCATGAGCTCGGCGATATCGACGGCATCGTCGCGTATCGCACAGCGCCCGAGCGTCTGACATGACAGACAGCCCCTGCAAAAGGCGATGCTTTTGCCGCGGAGGGAGACGAGCTCGACGGAGTTTCCGGCGGCCCTGGCGCCCTCGGCAAACGCCGCCGCGAGAGTCTCGGAATTGCTGTGTTCGCGCAGGCTGGTGCTGATGATGAGAATTTTTTTAGCCATGACTGACCTCCGTTAAGGCGGCGCGGCGGAAGAACGCTCCCGCAAAACGCCGCGGATATCTTTATATTTACGATACCATGTCCGGCGGCGGATGTCAAGCCCACGCGCCGGACAGCGCAGAAAAGGCGGTGCGCCCGCGTGGAGCGCACCGCCTTAAAGGGGGAGGGAGATATCGATACCGTTATTTGCGGGCAGCCGCCTTACAGGCTTCGATGAGCTTGCTTATCTGCTCCTCGTCCCAGTCGGGATTGAGGGAGATATAGACGGTGCGGGAGAGGATGTCGTTGGTCTTGGGCAGACTGTTTTTGTCGTATTTGGTGAGGTTGAGCTTTGCGTTTTCGGCCATTTTGTACGGGTTGACGGCGTCGCAGTGACCGCCGCGGTGCTCAATGACCGGATCCCAGTTGTAGTAGACGTGCTTGCCGCTGTCGATGGGCAGCCAACCGCCGGGAACAGCCTCGGCAAACGCTCTCGCCTTGTCCTCGCAGCAGAAGCGGAAGGGCAGGGTGGTGCCGCAGTCGCCCTCGATATCGTGCGACGGAGCGAATTGGATACCGTCCACGCCCTCAAGCGCGTTCATGAGGGTTTTCTTTATGCGGCGCAGATCGGCAAGGATGCCGTCCATGCGCTGGAGCTGTACGCGCATGAAGGCGCCGAAGAGCTCGCCGACGCGCAGCTGAGTGCCGCAGAACACCGGCTCATGCAGGTCGCCGGCATAGGGACGGAAGCATGCGCCGCCGTCGTGATAGATGAGCGCGCGCTCGTAGATCTTGTCGCTGTTGGTGACGACCGCACCGCCCTCACCGAAGGAGATGACCTTGAAATAGTTGTAGCTGAACGCTCCGGCGTCTCCGATGCTGCCAAGGCGCTTGCCCTTGTAGCTGCCGCCGTCCGCCTGACAGGCGTCCTCGATTATCATGATGCCGTGCTTGTCGGCGAGCGCCTTGAGACCGTCAAGGTTACAGGGGAAGCCGCAGATGTGAACCGGGGCGACGGCCTTGGTGTACTTGCTGATCTTCTTCTCAACGTCGGCGACGTCGATGGTGCAGGTCTCGTCGCACTCGGCGAGAACAGGAATAGCGCCGACGGCGAGAACCGCCATCGCTGTGGCCATAAAGGTGTAGCCCGGAACGATGACCTCGTCTCCGGGGCCGATGCCCGCGCCGACCATTGCGGCGATGAGAGCGCCGGTGCCGCCGGAGACCGCCAGCGCGTTCTTCACGCCGGTGACCGCAGCAAGCTCGCGCTCAAAGTGCTCGACTTCCTTCGCGCCGTCGTTGGAGCGGAAAAGCTGCTTACTGTCTATAACGCGTTTCAGGGCGTCAAGTTCTTCCTGACCCATTCTATACATTATGGATTACCTCCGTTTATCTGTTTTTGCGTTGCGGTTTACCAGTTCTCCTTGAGGAACTTCATGGTCATCTCGGAGCTGATCTTGTTGCTGAAACGGCTGCGGTCAAGCTCTGCACAGAGGAAGCCGTCGTAGTTGACGCTCTTGAGAACATTGAACACGCCCTTAAAGTCGACGTTGCCCTCGCCAAGCTCGCGGAAGTTGGAGTAGACCTCCTTGCCCTCCTCCATGCCCTCGGATTCGAGAGAGGTGTCGGTCTTGATGTCCTTGAGGTGGGTGAAGCCGACGCGATCCTTGTACTTTTCGATAATCTCAACAGGGTTGCCGCCGCCAGCGGTGATGTGAGCGGTGTCCGGGCAGAAGCCGATCTCGTCAGGGTCGGTGTTTTGCAGGATAAAGTCGATGTCGCTGGGGATCATGCAGGTGGTATTATAGTGCGGATGCACGCAGGGACGAATTCCGTAGGGCTTGCAGATCTTACCGATTTTGGTGATGGTTTCGAGGGCGTAGCGAAGCTCCTCGTCGTTAGCGCTGCGTCCGAAAACGCCGCAGGCCTGAACGGTGATGAGCTTCATGCCGAACTCGAGCATAAAGGGGATCTTGGCCTCCACGTCGTCAAGGTCGTTTTCCTTGGTCCCGTTGAGATGAAAGTAAGCTCCGGTCGGGGCCACATCATATTTTGCAAGGATCTCGCGAAGCTCGGCCTTGTCGTCCTTGAAAACATCGATAAAGGGCTTGGTGCTCTCAAAATACTTGTAGCCGACCTCGGAGATCTCCTTGCATGCAGTGATTACACTCTCCTTATCTCCACCCCACTGCCAAATCGTATAAGCAAACTTTGCCGCCATTTGTATCGCTCCTTTTTAGTAATTTCTTTTGATTTAATTATAATACATATATATAATTAAAGTCAAGTGGAAAAACGCATTTTATATAAAAATTTTTGCGCGCAGAAAACGCTTTTGCGGCTGCCCTCAGCGTCCGCTGATGAGAGGCTTGCTTTGTGTCCGTTTCAGCATCACCGTTTTTTCGGAGGGGCTTTGTTTTGCCGTCCGTATCGCTTCGGCACGCCGGACAAACCGATTTAGCCATTAGTAATATTTACATAGGAGGTTTGGTATGATAAAATCAAATTAAACAGATTATCACGAGAGGTGAGGTCTGACAAAATTGTGAGGAGGATGTTATGAAAAAGGTATTTGCAATGCTTTTGGCGGCAGTTGTGCTCTGCTCTGTGTTTGCTGTGACCGCACTTGCGGACAACAGCAATCAAAATCAGAACAGCCCAATTGATCCGAATCAGCCCCCGGTGATCATCGTTGATGGTGACAACGATGAGGACGATAACGAGGAGCTCGAGTCCAGATGGGACGGCAGGAACCCCGAGGGCGACCGCGACACATGGGGACATGTCGGAATGACCGATAAGGAATCCCCCGCAACCGGCGACAGCCTTATCTTCCCGGCGGCGTTCGTTCTGCTCTCCGGAGCTGTGATTAGCGTCATAGCCATAAACGGTAAAAAGAAAAAGGGCAAATAATTAAGCTGTATAAAGCGCTTATCCCCGAAAGAATGTCTTTCGGGGATTTTTTGCGCCAATGGACGATATCGCGCCGCTGCGCGGATACCTGATTGATATACTAATCGCAATATAGCATTAGCGATATACAAATAGTATGCGAAGGGGGCGAAATTTGCAGCGTTCTGGCGTATGGCGCGGCGATTATCCGGCTAACCGGCATTTTCGGCGGTGCGATTGCGGCAAGAGCCAAGAGACGGCAAGAGCCAACGGATATCGTCGATTGTTATACTGTGAGTAATATATAATAGCAGAATATACAGAGCGGCGGCGAAAATTATCGAAAGGCAGAGAGTGATGAGAGGCTGGAGGACAAAAGAGGCGAAATTTGCAGCGTTTTGGCGCATGGTGCGGCGATTATTCGGCTAACCGGCATTTTCGGCGGTGCGATTGTGGCAAGAGCTAAGAGACGGCATGAGCCAACGGATATCGTCGATTGTTATACTGTGAGTAATATATAATAGCAGAATATACAGAGCGGCGGCGAAAATTATCGAAAGGCAGAGAGTGATGAGAGGCTGTGGAATAAAACGCGAGAGCAGCAGCGCAACGCCACAGGAGACGGCGGAGCAGAGCGCCGGAACCAGCAGCCAGCGGCTCAGTCGCAGCCGCACGCCGCTGACGCGAAGCAGCTTGCCAAGGCTGAGAGCGGCATTGAGCGCCGACCCGGAATAGATTATCATCACATACCCGGCAGTACCGGCGAAGGGCAGCAGCACAAGCACGAGCAGCGCGCGGAAAAACGCGTCGGCGGTGTTGAATTTGAGCGACGCCACCTGATGGCCGAGCGCCTTGAGCAGGCTGTCAACCACGAAATCGACGTAAAACAGCGGTATCACAGGCGAGAGAATGAATATGAAGCGCCCGGCCCCGGTGCCGGGATAGAGCAGCTCGCCGATGCGCCGCCCAAAGCAGGCAAAGACTCCGGAGGCAAGGATGGAATAGAGGAAAGTGGCGCGGAGCGCCTTGGCGGTCATTCCGGCGATGTGCCGCGGGTCGCCGGAGAGGTTGGCCTGAGCAACCTCCGGGACAAGCAGCAGCGCGAACGACGCGATGATTGACGACGGGAAAGCGAGCACCGGCAGCGCCATGCCCTTGACAAGACCGTACTGCGCGAGCGCGGCGGCTTGCGAAAGCCCATATAGCGCCAGCCCGCGCGGGATGAGCAGGTTTTCGACGGCGACGAGCGCCGAGCGGAGATATGCGCCGAGCGCAACCGGCACGGAAATCTTCAGGATGCTCCGCAGCAGCGCATGCGGTCGCAGCAGCGAGGGAGGCAGCCGGCAGCGGCGTTTGGCGGCGAGATAGGAGACGAGATAGAAGATAAAGGAGCACAGCTCCGAGGCGAGCGAGCCGAGAACAACGGCGCAGCAGGCGTGTTCGATATCTCCAGGGAGAACGGGCGTGATGAGCACGGCGGCAACGGAGATGCGCGCAAGCTGTTCGAGAGCGTCGCCGGCGACAGAGCGCAGCGCCCTGCGGGCGGCGATGAAGTAGCCGCGCAGGCAGGCGCTCGAAGCGAGAAACGGCAACGACAGCGCAAAGGCTTTCAGCGAAAGCGCGGCGCGCAGGTCGCCGAGCAGACGTATGGCGATTGGCTCTGCAAGGAAAAAGAGGACGGCGGACGCCGCAAGGCTGTAGACAAGCGAGAGCGCAGCGCAGCAGGCGACTGCGCGAAAGGGGCGCCGTCCGCGGGCGCAGGCGGTCGAAACGGCCATGGTGACGGCAAAGCTCAGCCCGGATATGGAAAAGGTGACGGCAAAGCCGTACACCGACGTGACGAGCTGATACAGTCCGACGCCCTGTGGGCCAAGGCGGTTGGATATCCAGACGCCGAAAACGGTATCTATCAGCTTCAGGGCAAGTGTGGCTGCCGTGATGACGAGGGCGCTGAGAAAAAATTTCCGGCGCGGTGTGTTGGCGTTCGTGGCGCGTCACCTCCGGGTTAGGTTTATAATGTATATGCGCCCGCGTCTCCGCCTATGCCGCCCGCCTTTGGACATAACAAGGCCTCCCGCAGCGCCGCCATGTCCGGACGGTATACAGGGGTGCGGGAGAGCTCAGCAAGGAGATGCTCCGGCCAAAAGCGGCCGGAAAGGCCGATCGAAAGCCGGCGTCCGCGGTCAGCCGTTTTTCTGCGCGTAGAGGAACTCCGAGACGCCCTTGTGCGCAAACAGCAGCACGCAGCTTGCGGTGTAATAGAGCAGCAGCACCGCAAGAAGCACGATATATCCGGCGGAAAGCTCCGACGCTGCGGCTGCGATAACATACAACGTCGCTCCGGCGCTGATCGCTGACCCGGCCGCAAACAGCCACCGCACCTGCGTCACACCCATCACAAGACAGACGGACGCCACGAGATTTATGATGAGGGTAAAGAATGAAAAGGGACCGACGATTTGCGAGACGATTGTCATTACGACGTTCACTGCGGCGACGGTGAGAGTGATAGCTCGTCCCTGCGCGTAAAGGCGCTCGTGACGCTGCCTGTAAAGCTCAAATTCACGCGCCTTGTCCTCGGGCGGCTCGGGATCGAAGCGCCCGAAGCGCGGCTCCACGTCGTTTTGCGGCAGCGGGCGCCCGGAGGTGCTGGCGGAAAGGAGAGCCTCCAGCGCCTGAAGCGAGGTTATCGCGCCAAAATCGATATCGCGGACGGCTTCAAGCAGCGCAGCTTGCGCGGCAGCTTCCGCCTCGAGCCGCTCGCGATAGGCGTTCATCACCTGCTTTATCTTTTCCGGCTGGCGCTGCATTGTGCGTATCTCGTCGAGCGATAGTCCGGCGCGCCGCAGCCCGGCGGCGACCTTGAGCCGGGAGGCGTCGTTCGCGGAATAATCGCGGTAGACGCGCCCGTTGCTGCGCGTTGTTTTGGGCGAGATCAGCTTTTCCTCCTCGTAGTACCGGACGGTGCGCTCGGTCAACCCGGTCAGTGCGCAGACCTCTTTTATCTTCATGTGTTCACGCTCCCTTGGCTTTTGTCGAGGCCATTATAGCATCTTACGCGGCGTAAGTGTCAAGCGTTTTTTGCAAAAAGACGTAAAAGGCTCAATTTTCTTCCGGGATGAGCATACGCGCGAGTAGCTGCGCCTGAAAGCGGTAGAGAAAATCGTTGGGGTGGTTGACGTTGTTGGTGGTGAGATCGATGAAGCGCTTGCGGGCGAGCAGCGCGCGGTGAAGCCCGGTCATATCGGCTACGGCGATGCCTCCTCCGAGAGAGGCGTCGGCGGCAAGGGCGTCCAGCGCCGCGCCGAAATACTGCTGGTTTCCCCAGAAGCGTGCGCGCGGGTCGTCTAAGAGGGGGTTTGGCAGCGTCGTTGCGACAAGGATGAACTCGCAGTCAGGAAATGCGGAGCGGGTGTTCACGATTACGCGCCGTATGTTCGCGGAGAACCGCTCCGGAGTCTTGGCGCCGTCGTTCATGCCAAAGGCGACTATAAGCAGGCCGGGCGAGTGGGGAAGCACGTTCTCGGCAAGAGTGTCCACTGCCCAGGTTGATTCCATGCCTCCGACGGAGGGGTTGAAGTAACGGATATCGCCGCCGTAAAAGCGGAGCAGCTCATCGTAGAGCAGCACGCCGTAATCGGGCTGATAGGGCGGGATGTCGAGATCGCCCGTTGCGTTGGCGCGCGCGGATATGCTGTCTCCGAACAGCACGAGGTTGAGGGGAAGCTTTTCGCGCAGCGCCGCGACTGTCTTTGGCAGCAGCGCGCCCGCATACCGCGGACGCATACCCTCCCAATCGTTGACGCATTCGTAATCGACTCTTATCTGGTGCTGATGGAAGAACGGTCCCTCGAAAAAGAGGGCGTAGCCGGTGCGGGTGGGAAAGGTGTGGTTCGGGATGGGCTGCGGGGGATAGAGCATCTCCTGCGGAAACGCAAAGATGCGCGAATACTGCGTCAGCACAAGCTCGCGGCCGTCGAGCGTCCAGTCGAGCCCCTCCTTATATTGTATCGTGCCGGTGCTGTCTGTGACGGAGAGTATACGGGTGGGCTTATAGAGCAGCGGCGCACGGGCGTTTCCCTCGCCGTCGAGCAGCATCGTCAGGTGCTCGTCGTATACGGCGTCTGTCTCCCAAAGGGGACGCATGAGCTTTTCTCTTTCAAGCATGGCTTCGGCCTCTCATTCGTTTGCAGGTATGCGGTAATTTCTGAGTGCGAGCGAGCGCTCGATGAGCTCGTCCTCCCAACTGATACAGTCGGAGTTCGGGATGCGTCCCTCGCGGTCGAGCGCTTCGAGCACGCGGGTCATGCCCTCGCGCAGTCCTATCTTCGGGCGGAACTCGGGGATATCGCGGAAGATTTTTTCGCAGGAATAGTAGTCGTTGAAGGCGAACTCGTCAAAGCAGATTTGGAAGCGCGGCAGATCGATGGCGGCGAGGGTATCAAGCGGTATGCCGATCATCGGAACCTCGCGTCCGATGATCTCCATCGCGGTGCGGTGGTAGGCGTCAAACTGGACGTAATCGTCGCGCACAAGGTTGTATGCCTGTCCGATGCAGCGCTCGTGCTCGAGCGCGCCGACAAAGCCGTAGGCGGCGTCGTCAACGTGAAGGAACTGGTGGATGGCCTTGCCGTCTCCGCTGACGAGTATCGGCTTGCCCTTACGGATGCGGTCGAGCCAGGAGTAGTCCCATGCTATCTGTCGAAGCAGACCAAGCTTGTCGCCGTAGGTGGTGGAGGGGCGGATTATGACAGCCGGAAAGCCGTTCCGATAGTATTCGCGCAGAAAAACGCGCTCGGCGGCAAGCTTGTTTTTGCCGTATTCGGTGAAGGCGCGCTGCGGGTGATTCTCGGTCACCGGCAGCCAGTCGTAGTCCACGCCGTAGGTGCAGGTGGTGGAGCAAAAGACGAAGTGTCCGGCGCCGCTGAAGGCGCGGATGTCGCTCTCGGCGTCCTCCGCTGTGTAGCAGAGCATGTCGATGACGCCCTCGAAGTGTTCGGCCTGCATGGCGCGCTCAAAGGCTTCGCGGTCATAGCGGTCGCCGGTCATCTGGCGCACGCCCTCCGGCAGGGCTCCGCTGAGTCCACGGTTGAAGCAGGTCACCTCATGGCCGCGCTCAAGCAGCACGCGCACGATGCTCGTGCTGATGTTTCCGGTGCCTCCAATCACTGCAACTCTCATGGTATTTCTCTCCTTATTATATAATCGGTATACTTTAATCATATTGTAATATAAATCCCGGCGCGACGCAATAGGCGGGAGAAAAGAAAAACGCTTTTCCCACTTTACATTTGATATGCCATATGTTAGAATTAGTTGGATATATCACATTCTGCAACCCGATCATCAATGAGCTAAGCTCAGGAGGAATTAAACATGGCAATCAATATATGGGAAAACCCGAACGCACTGGAGGAGCGCCGCGAAAAGCCGCGCGCATGGTACATTCCGTACAGCGACACGGGCTCGGCGCTTGCCGGAATAAAGGGGCGCTCCGACCGCTACCGTCTGCTTAACGGCGACTGGAGCTTCTGCTACTACGATGACATGCACGACATACCGGAGGATTTCTTCGCCTGCGACTGCGACGAGGCCGACTGGGACACGATCCCCGTGCCGTCCAACTGGCAGATGTTCGGATACGACGTTCCGGCCTACGTCAACGTCACCTATCCGATACCCTGTGACCCGCCGTATGTCCCGGACGAGAACCCCGCCGGACTTTACCGCACGCATTTCCGCCTGCCCGAGCGCTGGCGTGGAAAGCGGATATATATAAACTTTGAGGGTGTCAACTCTTTCATGGAGCTGTATGTCAACGGCCGCTATGTGGGCTATACCAAGGGCACGCATCTGCCCTCGGAGTTCGACCTCACCGACTACCTGTGCGAGGGAGAGAACCTGCTGGCGGCGAAGGTGCTCAAGTGGTGCGATGGCTCCTATATCGAGGATCAGGACTTCTACCGTCTCTCCGGCATTTTCCGCGACGTCTATCTCATCGCGCGCGAGCCGGAGCACGTCCGCGACGCCTTCATCAGGACTGTGGACTGCGGCGATAAATGGACGCTGACCGCCGCGCTCGAAACGACCGCTGCGCTCGACGTCACGGCGACGCTCTACGATCCGGAGAATAAGCCTGTCGCGGTAAGGCGCGTTGCGGCAAACAAAACCGCAACCGTTTCCTTTGACGTATACGGCGCACGCCTTTGGAGCTCCGAGATGCCCAACGTCTACCGCCTGACGCTGGAGACAGGCGGCGAGATCATCGCTTTCCAGACGGGCTTCCGCACCGTCGAGCTCTCCGGAAGGGACGGCCTGCTCATCAACGGTCGGCAGGTCAAGCTCAAGGGCGTCAACCGCCACGATACAAATCCCGACCTCGGACATTACACGCCGGTCGAGGCGATGAAGCGCGATCTTGACCAGATGAAGCGACACAACATCAACGCGATACGCACCTCGCACTATCCCAACACGCCGGAATTTTTGCAGCTTTGCGACCGCTACGGCTTCTACGTCGTGGACGAGTGCGACCTTGAGAGCCACGGCATGGAATTTACCGACGCTCCCGCCGGTCTCGCCAACTCGCCGGAATGGCGGCGCGCCTATCTTGACAGGATTGAACGGACCCTTGAACGCGACAAGAATCACCCGTCGGTCATAATGTGGTCTCTCGGCAATGAGTCCTCCATGGGCAGCAACCATCTTGCGATGGGCGAATACGTCAAGGCGCGCGACGCCTCACGTATCCTCCACTATGAGGGTGCGTGTCGCGGCGAATATTCCAAGGCGTTCCGTGAGTCCGGAAGCGATGCGGACGGACGTTATCTCGACGGCGGGATTCCTGCAAGCGACAATGAGATATTCGACCTCATAAGCCGCATGTATCCTTCGGTGGAGGAGATAGTCAGCTACGCCGAGGGCGACGCTGAGACGACGCGTCCGCTGTTCCTCTGCGAATATTCCCATGCGATGGGCGTGGGACCAGGCGACCTCAAGGACTATTGGGACGCCATCTATTCCCACCCGAAGCTTATAGGAGGCTGCGTCTGGGAGTGGGCGGATCACTCCGTCAGGATGTGCGACGAAGAGGGCCGCGAGTTCTTTGTCTACGGCGGCTACTTTGGCGAACAGCCCAACGACGGCAATTTCTGTGTGGACGGCCTCTGCTCCCCCGACCGCGTCCCCAGCTCCGGACTGCTTGAATACAAGAAGATAATCCAGCCGGTCCGCGTGACCGATGCCGGCGACGGCGCCGTCACAGTCGAGAACCTCTACGATTTTGTGACGCTCGAGGGGCTTGACATGAGCTGGAAAATCAGCCGCGACGGTGAGGAATATGCGCGCGGCTTCGTCGGTGCGCTGGATATCGCCCCGCACGAGAGCAGGACGATTAAGCTTGATTATACCCTGCCTGCAAGCGATTGCGCAAAATATTTCCTGGACGTGAGCTTTAAGCAGCGCCGCGATACGCCGTGGGCAAGTGCGGGCTACGAGGTCGCCTGCGAACAGTTGGCGCTGCCGGTGAAATTTGTTCCGGCGGTGCGCGTCTCCAACGGAGAGAACGCGCTCGAAGCCGTCTGCGGCGACCGCTATGTCGAGATCCGCGGCGAAAACTTCAGCTATATATTCGACAAGGCGCACGGCTCCTTCGAGAGCATCTCGATGAACGGCCGAGAGTTCCTTGCCGCCGCGCCTAAGCTGAGCGTTTGGCGCGCGCCCATCGACAACGACCGCCACGACGTTGACAAAATGCGCGAAAAATGGCTGGATCGATGCTTCACAAAGGTCTACGGCTGCGAGGTGGAGGCGGACGCGAAGGAGATCAGGCTCACCGTCAGCGCCGCACACGGCGGAAAGGTCTACAAGCCGGCGCTGCGCTGCACGATAGTCTACACCGTGCGTGCGGACGGCGAGATCGGGGTGGATATCTCCGCGTGTGTTCGCGAGGATATACCGGCGCTTCCAAGGTTCGGTATGGAGTTTGCCGTCGCGGGCTGCGACACCCTCGATTATTTTGCGCGCGGACCGCACGAGAATTACATCGATCTTGTCCATGCGGCTCGCTTCGACCGCTATCACACCACCGTGGACGCGCAGTATGTGCCGTATATCTTCCCGCAGGAGTGCGGCAACCACACCGGCGCGGACTGGGTCGCCGTCAGCGACATGATGGGCCGCGGCATCATCTTCAAGGGCGACGGCTTCGATTTCAGCGCCCTGCACTACACTGCCGAGGAGCTTGACCGCGCAAAATATACCACCGAGCTTGTCCGCCGCGATGAGGCGATAGTTCACATCGACTACCGCCAGAACGGCATAGGCTCCCATAGCTGCGGTCCGGAGCTGAGCGAGAAATACACCCTTAACGACAAGCACATCGACTTTGCCTTCTCGCTGCGCCCGATATTCACCGAAAACGTCCCGGTCGAGCTGGAGGGCCGGGTGAGATAGCGGCGGGAGCAAGCTTGGAGCGCAGGCGACGGAATATATTTTTTAAAAACCGACATAATATTTATTGACTTTTTTGCAGGAATATTGTATCATATATTCAATGATAAAAGATAAGCTTGAAAGGATATCTGTTATGGCTGAAGATAAAGACATGGAATACGGGCCGGATCTGCTCACCCTCGTCGACGAGGAGGGCGTCGAGCACGAGTTTGAGGTGGTGGACACTCTCGACAAGGACGACGAGACCTATTATGCGCTTGTGCCGGTCATGGATGAGAGCAATGTGGGCGACGTTGACGGCGAGCTGGTGATACTCAAGGTCGTCGAGGAGGACGGCGAGGAATTTCTCGAGGCCATCGAGGACGACGACGAGTTCGACGATATCTCCGACATCTTCATGGAGCGCCTTGAGGAGCTCTACGATTTTGAGGAAGAGGACGAAAAAGCGGACGAGTAAGTCCCGGTAAAACAGTTGGCTTCCTGCTTTGTTCGAGAATTTTTGCTCACATTTTTAATCCTCTAAGTAGTTGAATAGGGATTCGGTTCTCGCTGCGGATTGCAGACCTTCCCGCCTTATGGCCGAAGAAGGGAGCGCGAAACAGCAAGGCTGTCTTACCCGTCCTTGTTGATGACAGGGGTTCTAACTGGAGCTTTTCGGCAAAGCGGGGTTATACAAATTAAGCCGTTTCATTGCAGGTGAAACGGCTTTTTGCATTGTATATAAAGGGTGATATCATGGCGGAATGGCTTTCGAGGGTAGAGAGGCTGATAGGAGACGAGGCCTTGCAGCGGCTTTTTGCGGCGCGCGTGGCGGTGATAGGGCTGGGCGGTGTCGGCGCGGCGGCTGCGGAGGCGCTTTGCCGCTCCGGAATAGGGAGCCTGCTGCTGGTTGACGCGGACGTTGTGGACGTCAGCAACCTCAACCGGCAGCTAATAGCGACGCACGAGACGGTGGGGGAGGCTAAGACTGAGGCTGCGGCAAGACGTCTTGGCAGCATCAATCCGGATATAGAGCTCACTCTGTCGCGGGAATTTCTCGGCGACGGAAATCTTGATTTTCTGGCGGACTGGCGCCCGGATGTGGTGCTGGACGCCATCGACACCGTGACTGCGAAGCTGGCGCTTGCAAAGCTGTGTGCGCACAGGAAAATTATGCTGATAAGCTGCTTTGGGACAGGAAACCGGCTTCATCCGGAGCTGCTGCGGCTTGGAACGGCTGCGGACACGGCGGGCTGCGGATGCAGGCTGGCGCAGGTGATGCGCAAGGAGCTGAAAAAACGTGCTATCCCCTCGCCGTTGGTGGTGTACAGCCTTGAAAAGCCGCTGGAGCCGCAGAACAGTCCGAGCGAGAACGGGCGGCATCCGCCCGCAAGCATGGCGTTCGTGCCGAATGCGGCCGGCTTCACTATGGCCGCGGCGGCAGTGAGGGGGATACTTGCACAGCCGCGCCAAACGCCTCAGTCTGCCAAAGGCTGTGAGGGGCGCAGTCTGCATATATAAGCACGCCGTATCCCAAAATCCGGAGCGCCGGGCGCTCATATCCGTTTTGAGCGGCGACGTCCCGGACAGCTCCGCTCTCCGCGTGACGGCGTATATCCAAAGCCCGCTGTCTCCGGCGCAGGCTTTTCGTCGGAGAGCCGTCGGGCGACACCGGCAGCGAGAGAGCGGCTGTCCGGCTTTGGATGATCGCCTGCCCCGGCGTCGTTTTGCAGAAATATCGGCTTCTGTTTAAGCTTTGTTAAAGCTTCTCCGGTATAATATAATTGAATAAGGCAAAGAGAGAGTTGATGGCAATGCGGATACTTATCGTCGAGGACGAGCTGCCTCTTGCGCAGGCGCTCGCCGAGCTGCTTAAAAAGGAAAACTATATCACCGACATAGTCGGTGACGGGAGAACGGGCCTGGACTACGCGCTGAGCGGAGCCTACGACGTGATAATTCTCGACATAATGCTGCCCAAGCTGGACGGACTTGCAGTTCTGCGCGAGATACGCTCGAACAAGGTCTCGACGCCGGTTATGCTGCTCACGGCGAAATATCAGATAGCAGACAAGGTGGCGGGGCTGGATCTCGGCGCTGACGATTACCTGACAAAGCCCTTCTCCACCGACGAGCTGCTTGCCCGCGTGCGCGCGCTTGGACGCCGCAAGGGCGAGGTCATGGACGACGCGCTCGCCTTTTCGGATATCACGCTCAACCTCAAGCTCTGCGAGCTGAACGGACCGGCGGGAACGGTGTCGCTCGGGCTGAAGGAGTTCCAGCTTCTCGAGCTGCTCATGCGCAACTCCGATCAGATAGTTACCAAGGATACCATAATCGAGAAGGTCTGGTCGTTCGACGGCGACGTCGAATACAACAACGTCGAGGTCTACATCTCGTTTCTGCGCAAAAAACTGTCATATGTCAGCGACCACGCTCGTATACGCACGGTGCGGGGTGTCGGCTACAAGATGGAGGCGGTCACGTGATACGCAGGCTCAGGATAAAATTCATCGCGATAATCATGGCGCTGCTGACGATAATGCTGCTGGTCATCTTCTGCTCGCTGAACTATATGATGATAAGGACAGGCCGCAGCCAGAGCTACGAGCGGATGAAGCTGGTTGCGGATTCCGACGGCGTGCTGAGCGCGCCCTCCAACGCGCCCTTCCGCGGCTATATGCTCATGCCGCCGCAGCGCGACGCCGGGATATATTACGTCAAGCTGACGCGCACGGGCGAGGTCTCGGAGATGTTCGTGCCGTATGAGGACTTCATCTCGGAGGACGGGGTCGAGAAGCTGGTGAAGAACGCGCTTGCATCCGGGCGTGAGCGGGGCATGCTCGGCAGCCAGCTTTACCTCATCCGGCAGAAGAGCTACGGAAGCATAATCGTATTCAGCGACGGTCGCACGGAGGACGGCATCATGCGGCGGCTAATCAGGGTGTCGTCCATCGTGGGCGCGGCGGCGCTCGCGGTGATGTTTTTTGTGTCGATATTGCTGGCGCGTTGGGCGATAAAGCCGGTTGAGACGACGCTTGAGGAGCAGCGGCGCTTTGTATCAGATGCATCGCACGAGCTGAAAACGCCGCTGACGGTTATCAACACCAACGCCGACGTGCTGAGGAGCGAGATTGGCGAAAACAAGTGGCTGGGCTATATCCAGTCGGAGGCGGCGAGGATGAGCAAGCTTGTAAACGACCTGCTGTATCTCTCGCGCTTCGATCACGGAAAGGATATCTACGAGCGGAAGCGGTTTTCGCTATCCGGCGCGGTGCTGGGCGCGGTGCTCCCGTTCGAGAGCGTGGTGTTTGAGGCGCACAAAAGGCTTGACACCAGCATAGAGGAAAACATCTTCTACACCGGCGACGAGGGGAAAATACGACAGCTCGTCGCGATACTGCTGGACAACGCCATCAAGAACACCTTCGACGGAGGTACGATAACGGTGACGCTGACCGGCAGCGAGAGCAGGCCGAGGATAGCGGTGCGCAACGAGGGCGCGGGGATCGACGAGAAGGATATCCCGCACATATTCGAGCGCTTTTACCGCTGCGACGATTCCCGCGCGCGCGGCACAGGTGGCTTTGGGCTGGGGCTGGCCATCGCGCAGAGCATAGCGCAGGGGCACGGCGGCAAGCTTACGGTGGTCAGCAAAATAGGACAGTGGACGGAATTTACGGCGGCGCTGTGACCGTCGTGCGGCAAAAAGGACCTGCCGCCTGTCGAGGGGGGCTCATGCGGAGGAGCCGGGCGGCAGGCTGTGGGCCTTTTTTGCTTCTGGCACAAAAAGCCGCCGGAGCCGCGATTGATTTTGCTTCAGGCATTTGATATAATTAAAATATCATTTCACGGGAGGGAGCAGCCATGCCGGTGGCGAAGCGTTTGACGGCGCTGATGCTTTGCATCTTTTTTTGCGCGGCGTTTTGCGGCTGCGCAAACGGCGGCGAGCGCGCCGTGCGCTTCGACGGCGACGACGGCGCATATATTGCCGCGGTGATGGACGCGCTCCCGGAGGACTACGAAAACGCGGGCGAATACGGCGCCGTCTCCCGCCTGAGAAGCGGCGAGGCCGCCGGAGTGAAGGGCGTCGCGGCGGAATATATGCTGCGGCTGGGCTGCGCGGAACATTGGTACCCGCTTATAAAGGAGACCCCGGTTGTCGCCGTGGACCGGGATCTGACGGACGCCGAAATAACCGGCTGGGGCGACCTGAGAAGCTCCGGGCTGCGGGTTCGCGTGAGCAGAAGTGACCGCGGGCTGCTGTTGGCGGCGATGGCTTACGGGCTCGAGGGCGGCGACTTTACGCTGAAAAGCGCTGCTGAGCTGCTGGAGCAGGTTTGCAGGGCGGGAAAGCTCACGAATGAGGACGACGCGCCGCTCACAGTCTGCTTTGACTGGCAGGCGGCGCAGCTACGGCTTGGCGGCAGAAATATCGAGATAGTCGTTCCGGCGGAGGGGACGCTGAGCTTTGAGCGCGGTCTCGTCTCGACGGACGCTTTGACGCTGGAGGACGGCGTTTGGCGGCGGCTCGCGGACGGCGGCTACCGAACCGTGCGGGGCGATTGCGACCGCTCGCTCTATCCGGATGAAGCGGAGTACGCGCGCGCGAACGAGCCGGAGGACTGCGAGAGGCTGCTTTTGGAGATGCAGGATCAGGAGCGTCTGATGCGCCGGCGGGTGGAGCGCACCCGCCTGTATTCCTCGGCGGATCAGCGGGAGCACATCTCATTTGCGGTGGCGTTCCTGATACTCGTGGTGTTCTGGATATGCTCGGTGATAAAGCGCACGGCGCGCGGAGAGATACGCTTCATCGCGATACTGACCGGGCTGATGCTTAATTGCTGGGTCATGCTGCGCTGCGTAAAATATCAGCTTGTCGGCGCGGACGTGCTGGAGCGGCTTTGCTGGTACGGCTACTATATCTTCATAATCGGACTGCCGCTTTGCCTTTTGGCGCTGGCGCTCATCGTTGACAGAAGCGTTCCGGGGCGCGGAGCGGCCGCCGCGTTGGCGGCGCTGGTTATGACGGGGCTGGCGCTGATAGTTCTTGTGCTGACGAACGACGCGCACATGTTGGTTTTCAGGTTTGAGCGCGGCGGCGATTGGAACGACTACTCATACGGAATAGGATATTATTTTATAATGTTTTTCTGCGTCGGGGTGTTGATTGGAGCGGTGGTTATCCTCACAAAAAAGACGGGCAGCAGTCCGCGCAGATACGGAATGGTCTTCCCGATGCTGTTCATGCTGCTGATGATAGGCTACGGCGTGGGATATGCGCTCGGCGTTCCGCTGATGCGCGACAGCGACCTCACGATGACGCTTTGCGTTTTCGGAGCACTCTTTTTCGAGAGCGCCATGCTCAGCGGGCTGATTCCGAATAACACAAGATACAACAGGCTTTTTGCGCGCTCGCCGCTCAATATGCGGCTGCTCGACGCGCAGGGAGTCACCGTCCTCGCGGCGGCGGGCTCCGAGCCTGTCCCGGATCGCCTGCTCCGGCGGCTCGCTCCGGGAGGCGAATCCGCGGTCATGGACGGCGAGGATACGGCGCTCTATGCGGACAGGATAACCGGCGGGACGGTGGTGTGGCAGGAGGATCGCAGCTCCATCAACCGCCTGCACGAGGAGCTGCGCGGCGCAAGGCAGCAGCTTGTGCGCGCCAATGCGATCCTTGCGCGCGAGGAGCAGAGCCGCCGCACCGCCTTCGGCGAGGAGGAACGCTCGCGACTGTTCGAGCGGATGGAGCGGGAGATAAGCGACCGGCTGGACGAGCTTTCGGAGCTGATACGCACGCTGCCGGACGCCAGAGAGCGTCGGAGGCGGATAACCGAGATAATGCTGCTGCTTTGCTATGTCAAGCGCCGCTGTAATATGTATTTCATCGGCTGCGAGAAGCCGGAGCGGCAGGAAATGCCTTGCAGCGACCTCGGCGTCTACCTCGACGAGCTTGCAGAGCTTGCGGCCTGCTCCGGCGTGCGCTGCGCCGTCAATTTTCCGCTGCGCGGCACGATAGCGCTGCAAAAGGCGATACTGATATACGATTTCGTCTGCGATTCGCTGCGATGGGGGACGCGCTGCGGCGTGCGGGCGATGCTCGAAACGCTCAGCAGGACGGACGGGGAGATATGCCTTGGCGTTACGGTTACGGGCGCGCTCGGGCTGGAGCTGATCTCCGACGGCACGTGGGAGCTGCTCGAACGGCTTGGCGCGTCGGTCGAGCTGATCGATCAGGAGGATTGCTCCGGGCTGCGGCTGATAATACCGGAGAGGGGGGCGGGAGATGCTTGAGTTTTACCTCTGGCCGCACGGCGCGCGGATAGCGCTTGTGACAGCCGTGATAGCGGCGGCGCTGCTTCAGACGGTTGCGGCGGCGCTGAATGTGTCGAGGATCATCGTCTCCCGCCGCTATATTCTGCAAACGGCGTGCGGGGTTGCCGGGCTGTCCTGTCTTTTCGCCGGGCTGCTGCCGCTCGCGCAGATACAACAGGCGAGCGAAAGGCTGCTTATCGTTCCTCCGGAGTATTCCGGGCTGAGATGGGCAGCGGCAATCGTGGCGGCGGTTTTGAACGCCGTGACTGCATTTGCCGGACGGGAACGCTGGAGACTCGTCTCGGCTGCGGCTGCGCTTGTATTTCTTCCCGCCGTTCAGCCTTTTGCCGGGCGCTTCTATCCGGTGCTGTTCTGCGCGGCGCTGCTTTGCTGGATCGGCTGCGGCGTGTGGGACGTCGTCTGCTATTACCGCAGCGCGCCACAGACTCCGTCGTCGCTGTCCGTCAAGGAGGCGATAGACCGGCTGCGTACGGGAATACTGTTCCTGCGGCCAAGCGGATACATCGTGCTGAGGAATCAGCAGATGCAGCGGCTGATGCAGATAATGACCGGCGCGGGACAGCGCAACGGGAACACGTTTTACGAGCTGCTGCGCTCGGGACGCTGCCGGCCCGACTGCCATAAGGAGGACGCCGGGGAGCAGCTCGTATACACCCTGCCGGACGGCACGGTCTGGCGATTCACGCTGGATGGGCTGACGCTGCGCGGCAAAAAATATTTTCAGCTTTCGGCGTGGGACATAACCGAGCCTTGGCGCACCGGCGAGGAGCTTCAGCGCGAAAACGCCGAGCTTATCATGCAGCGCGAACGGCTGAGGAGGACGCTTGACGGGCTGCGCGAGAGCTGCCGGAGAGAGGAGCACCGCCGCGCGCAGCTTCGGGTCCATGATGTGCTGGGGCAGAAAATATCGCTGCTGCTGCGGACGATGCAGCAATCCGGCGACGCCGGGGAGGAGCTGCTGAGCGAGTTTGCGGACGGACTGCCGAAGGAGCTGTTTGAGGAGCCGGAGCCGCCCGGAATACGGCGCGAGCTGGAGATGCTCCGCGAGACTATGGCTGCGATAGGCGTGCGGATTGATGTCACGGGAGCTCCGCCGGAGGTAAGCGCCGCCGGGGACGTGTTCGCCGATATCTGCATCGAGGCGGCGACAAATGCGGTCCGGCACGGGCTTGCGGACAGGATAACTGTTGAATTTGCGGAAAACGAGTCGGAATATGTGCTGACCGTCGCCGACAACGGCTGCTCGGCACAGGAGGTCGCGTTCGAGGGCGGCGGCATACGCGGGATGCGCGAAAAGCTGGCAGGTCTTGGCGGAACGCTGGAGATAGCTGTCGCGCCGTCGTTCACGGTGACGGCGCGGATACCTAAACCGGAGGGAGAAAAACGGCTGTGACAAGAGTGCTGATAATCGACGACCATGAGAGCATGTGCGAATCGCTGAAAAAAACGCTGGAGGAGAGCGGAGAATATGTCGTCGTCGGAACCTCGCAGAGTGCAAGACTGGCGGAGGCGCTGTGCGCACGTCTCTCGCCGGAGCTTGTATTTATGGACGTCTGCACCGACGGCGGCGCGTCCGGGCTGACCGCCGCAGAGCGGCTGCTTGCGGCTTTTCCGGGCATGCGGGTGATAATGATGAGCGGCTTCGACGAGGTGACCTATGCGCCGCGTGCAAAGGAGATCGGCGCGAGTGCGTTCGTGTATAAAACGCAGACGCTCGGCTGCTTCAAGGAGGTCGCCGACACGGTTATGGCGGGCGGCACACGCTTTAACGAGACGCGGGAGATACCGGTGCTCCGGGGCGAAACGCCACTGACCGAACGCGAGCTCGAGATACTACGAATGCGCTGCAAGCCGATGAGCAACCAGGAGATCGCGCAGGCGCTCGGCATATCGCAGCGCACCGTCAGGTTCCATCTTGATAACGTAAAGGACAAGACGGGATTCACCGATATAGTGGAGCTTTTGCTGTGGGTGTCCGGGAACGGATGGATAAACCCCAAGTTCTGATGGTTGCAGTTTTCACACAAACGGACAGGCTTTGCAAAATATTTTATTATTTTTCCCGCACCTGTCTCTCAAGGACAGTGTAAAACAGAGCGTTGACTGATATACTTGTATCAGTCGGAGTGCGCGTTAAGGTCATCGGCGTGTCAGGCCGGCAAAGCTGTGCCGGGACGCGCCGTTTTTTGTGCGCGGACGGCTGAGAATAACAATAGAAACGGCGGCTGTGCCGCACGGACATGGGGGAATATGCTATGGGACTTATTAAAGCCGCAACGGGCGCTGCGGGCGGAGTGCTTGCCGATCAGTGGCGAGAGTATTTCTACTGCGAATCGCTTCAGACGGACGTCATTGCAGTCAAGGGACAGAAGCGCACCTCGTCGCGCTCATCAAACACAAAGGGCAGTGATAACATCATCTCAAACGGCTCGATCGTAGCCGTTGCGGACGGCCAGTTCATGCTGATCGTCGAGCAGGGCAGGATTGTCGAATACTGCGGCGAGCCGGGAGAGTTCGTGTACGACACCTCCACCGAGCCGTCGCTCTTTGCAGGCAGCTTTGGCAACAGCCTCAAGGAGACCTTTAAGACGTTCGGAAAGCGCTTCACCTTTGGCGGCGATACCGCGAAGGATCAGCGCGTATACTATTTCAACACCAAGGAGCTTGTCGGCAACAAATACGGCACTGCAAGCCCGGTGCCGTTCCGAGTTGTGGACAACCGCATCGGCCTGGACGTCGATATCGCGGTGCGCTGCTTCGGCGAATACAGCTATCACATCTGCGACCCGATGCTGTTTTACAAGAACGTCTGCGGCAACGTCGAGAGCGCCTACAAGCGCAGCGCCATAGACAGCCAGCTCAAGACCGAGCTGCTCACGGCGCTCCAGCCCGCATTCGCGAAGATATCCGAGATGGGCATCCGCTATTCCGCGCTGCCCGGCCATACGATGGAGCTTGCCGACGCGCTTAACAATGTGCTCAGCGCAAAATGGCGCGGTCTGCGCGGCATCGAGATCGTCTCCTTCGGCGTTTCCAGCATAAGCGCCAGCGAAGAGGACGAGGCGATGATAAAGGAGCTCCAGCGCAACGCCGCTCTCCGCGACCCGACGATGGCTGCGGCCACCCTTGCCGGCGCTCAGGCGCAGGCGATGCGCGATGCCGCAAAGAACACCTCCGCCGGGCCCGCAATGGCCTTTATGGGCATGAACATGGCGGGAGCCGCAGGCGGCATGAACGCACAGAATCTCTTTGCGATGGGCCAGCAGCAACAGCAACAGGCACAGCAGCAGGCCGCCGCAAACGGCTGGATCTGCTCCTGCGGTGCGAGCGCAACGGGCAAATTCTGCCCCAACTGCGGTGCGAAAAAGCCGGAGCCGAAGCCTGCCGGAGATACTTGGCAATGCTCCTGCGGACACACTGCAACGGGCAAATTCTGCCCCGAATGCGGCGCGAAAAAGCCTGCCGACGGCTGGACCTGCTCCTGCGGCGCCGTGAACAAGGGCAAGTTCTGCGCGGAATGCGGAGCAAAGAAGCCCGCCGGAGTGCCGCAATACAAATGCGACAAGTGCGGCTGGGAGCCTGCCGACAGAAGCAAGCCGCCTAAGTTCTGCCCGGAGTGCGGCGACCCGTTTGACGACGGCGATTTGGTATGACAGGACGAAGGAGGATGAACGATGGGACTTTTCGATAAAAAATACTGCGATGTTTGCGGAGAGAAGATAGGACTTCTCGGCAACCGCAAGCTCGAGGACGGCAACCTCTGCAAAAACTGTGCCAAAAAGCTCTCCCCGTGGTTTACCGAGCGCCGACACGCGACTTTGTCGGAGATAAAGGAGCAGCTTGATTATCGCGAGGCAAACCGCGAGGCGGTCGCAGCGTTTCACACCACCCGCACTCTCGGCGACAATCCGCGTGTGCTGATAGATGAGGACGCCGGAAAATTCATGGTCACAAGCGCCCGAAGCATTGAGGACGCCAACCCGGACGTCATCGATTTTTCACAGGTGACGGGCTGCCGTCTCGATATCAACGAGACCAAGACGGAGATCATGAAGGAGGGGCCAGACGGCAAAAAGGTGAGCTACACCCCGAAGCGCTACAGCTACGAATATGACTTCTACATTGAGATTAACGTCAACAGTCCGTATTTCGACGAAATACGCTTCCGGTTGAACAGCAGCAGCGTAGAAGGACAGTCCCGCCGCGATTACGCGAAATTCAAGGAGATGGGCGAAGAGATAAAAGCTGTGCTTACGCAGGCGCGGCAGGAGATACGTGAGCGTATCACAGCGGCGGCGACCCCAAAGACGGCCATGACCTGCCCGTTGTGCGGCGCGACGACCACTCCCGACGCCTCCGGCTGCTGCGAATACTGTGGCGGCGCGCTGAATCAGTAAGGCACACCCGTTAAAATAACCGACAGCAGACAGAAAGGATGACATTATTATGGCAGATATCAGAGACGTGCTCACATCGAAACCTCAGAAGATACAGCTTGACCGCGAGATGACGCTCGAGGAGATATTTGATATGCTCAACGCGCACGCGGCCGCGTTCCCCAGCCACTTTGCGATCAAGACCGGAATTATCGGCAAGCACATCGCGTTTGACGAGCGCTATCGCGCTAAGCCCAGCCTGACCGTGAATGGCAACATGGTGACCATCTCCAAGGTGATGAACAGCGGCTCGGCCTATGTCGGGGTCGGCGGGGTCAGAGTGAACGTTGACGGGAAGGAAACCAACCCGATGATGGCGGAGGACTACTACCGGACGATTTGCGACATCTGCTGCCGCATCTTTGCCGGCGAGGAGGTCGAGGACTATCCCGTTCAGGCCCCTGCCGCCGCTCAGGTCGGCGCAGACGGCGCTCCAGTCGATCCGAGCGCCCCGGCTGAAAAGGACTACACCACGCTGCTTCTGCTTGAAATATTCCTCGGCTATCTCGGCGTTCACCGCTTCTATGTCGGAAAGATCGGCACAGGCATCCTCTGGCTGCTGACCGGCTCCTGCTGCGGCATTGGCTGGCTCGTAGACCTCATCAAGATACTGAGCGGCAAATTCACCGACAAGCAGGGACGCGTTATCGTCAAGAAATAAGCCGTATTACGATATAAAAGAAAGGGCAGGATAATTATGCCGAATACCTATACCGTGACCTTTGCTCAACTTCCGGCCAGCCTTTCCGAGCTTCAGGCGCTGCCGGAGGCGTCGCTTGCACAGCCGCAGTTTGCCGCTGCGCTCACAGTCGCCGCGCTCTGCCAGTATCCCGTCAACCCGAACGCCTGCTATGAGATGCTCGACTATCTCCGTGGCCCGCGTCCGCTGACGCCATACGACAAGCAGTTTATCCGCGACCGTTTTCGCGGCAAGGATTACGTCCCGCGCTCCTATTTTGCCGGAACCTCCCCAGATAACAACTACACCCCGACGCAGCCGTACACCGTGACCTTCTTCGAGAACGCATACAGCCGCGCCGAATATAACAACGGCTATCTCATGCTGCACGTCAGATCCTCCGGAGCGGATTCGCCGCGTCAGGTCAAGCTGCGCCTCAAGCCCTCAACCGGCCAGTGGTTCCTCTGGGAGCAGCACCTTCTGCCGGATATCCGCACGCCGAAGGCTCTTGACCCGTGGGCATGACCGCGACGCAAGGCCCGATAAAACCAGCTTCGCCCGGAGAGAGCTCCGGGCGATTTTTTGCATTGCATAAGCTTGCCGCACTGCGCTGACGACTTTTTTTGATTTACGCATTGTCAAGCGCATATGAGATGTGGTAAAATATATTGTATGATATTGCAGCGCTAAAGCGGAGGATCACTGAGATGAAAATAAAAGACATACTTGAAGGCAAGAGATATTCGCTGTCGTTCGAGGTGTTCCCGCCAAAGACCGGAGCCGCATATGACAGCGTAAAAATAGCGACAGAGGAGATAGCCAGGCTTTCTCCGGCGTTCATGAGCGTGACCTACGGCGCAGGAGGCGGCACAAGCGCCTACACCCTCGAGATAGCCCGGCGGATAGAGGAGGACTGCGGCGTGCCATCGCTGGCGCACCTGACCTGCATTTCCTCGACGCGCGAAACGGTGCGGCGGCAGATACGCGCTTTTTCCGAGGCGGGGATAGAGAACGTCATGGCGCTGCGCGGCGATATTCCGGCGGATCGGGCGGGCGAGGACCGCTCCGGCTGGGACTACCGCTACGCCACCGAGCTCATCGCCGATATCAAGGCGCTTGCACCGGAAATGTGCATTGGCGGCGCTTGCTATCCGGAGATACATCCGGAGAGCGCGAACCAGCGCGAGGATATCGCGCACCTGCGCGAAAAGGTGGATGCCGGCTGCGATTTTCTGACGACGCAGATGTTTTTCGACAACAATCTGCTCTACAACTTCCTCTACAAGATACGCGAGGCCGGAATAACCGCGCCGGTTATCGCCGGTATCATGCCGATAACCAATGCCAATCAGGTCGAGCGCGCGATAAGGCTGTCCGGCTCGTTTATGCCGCAGCGCTTTAAGAGCCTTGTCGATAAGTTCGGGCGCTATCCCGATGCGATGAAGCAGGCAGGCATCGCCTATGCAACCGACCAGATAATCGATCTCTACGCAAACGGAATTACCCACGTCCACGTCTATACGATGAACAAGCCGGACGTCGCTGCGAAGATACAGGCAAACCTCTCCGATATCCTCGGAAAAGAGGACTGACCATGATATTCACCAAAGCATATTCACTGCCGGACTACGACCGCCGGGAGATAATGCGGTACGCCGGGGTGCGTGAGAGCAGCCCCGTGCTTGAGGGCGAGATGGAGCGTTGTCTTGCGCTGTGCAAGGGGGTTTTTCGCGGCGTGGTCTGCTATTCGCGGATCGGCATCAGCGTCGGCGACGGCTGCGTCGAGACGCCGTTCGCACGGCTTTGCAGCGCGACGCTCGCGAAAAATCTCTGCGGATGCAGGGAAGCGGTGGTCTTTGCGGCGACGGTCGGCGCTGGCATCGACCGGCTGATACAGCGCTACGCCGCCGTCGAGATATCGACGGCCGTGTGGCTTCAGGCGATAGGTGCGGAGCGCGTCGAGGCGCTGTGCGACGTCTTCTGCGACGAGCTGGAGAGGCTGCTCGCGTGTGAGGGGCTGCATACGCGCGCGAGGTTCAGCCCGGGCTATGGCGACCTGCCGCTGGAAACGCAGCGCGCGATGACTGACTTCCTCGATTGCCGCCGGAAGATCGGCGTTACGCTCGGCGAGAGCCTGCTGATGTCGCCGGGAAAATCGGTTACGGCGATAGTCGGCGCAGGAATGGAGCGCGAAAAAGACGGCTGTGCATATAAAAAATGAAACGGGGCAGCGATATGAGCATACGAGACGAGATCAAAACACGGCGGCTCTGGCTGGACGGCAGCATGGGCACGCTTTTGCAGGGGCTGGGGCTGCTGCCCGGCGAGCTGCCGGAACGCTGGAGCATCACGCACAGCCGGGAGATCGTCGGGATTCACCGGGCATATTACGAGGCGGGCAGCAACATCGTCTGCTCGAACACCTTCGGCGCGAACCCGCTGAAATTTGACGACGGCGAGCTGGAGGAGCTGGTATGCGCGGCGATGGAGAACGCCAGAGCCGCACGCGATACGGCGAGAGCGCCGCAAAGCAAATATGTCGCGCTCGATATAGGCCCGCTCGGACGGCTGCTGAAGCCCTACGGCGACCTTGACCTCGAGGACGCGGTCGCGGCCTTTGCCAAGACCGTTCGCCTCGGCGTAAAATACGGCGCAGATCTGATATTCATTGAGACGATGAACGACAGCTATGAGACGAAGGCGGCGGTGCTCGCGGCTAAGGAAAGCTCCGATCTGCCGGTGCTCGCCTCCAATGCCTACGGTGAGGACGGCAAGCTGATGACCGGCGCGACGCCGTCCGCAATGGTTGCGATGCTTGAGGGGCTGGGTGTGGACGCGCTTGGGACAAATTGCTCGCTTGGGCCAAGGCAGCTCATGGGCGTGGTTAGGGAGCTTGTCGAAAACGCGTCGATTCCGGTTTTTGCCAAGCCAAATTCGGGGCTCCCGACGCAGCTTGACGGCGTTACCGTGTTCGGCGTGGACGAGGACGAATTTGCCGCAGACATGCGCGAAATGGCGCTGATGGGCGTTAACATCCTCGGCGGCTGCTGCGGGACAACGCCGGAATATATACGCAAAGCCGTTGCCGCAACGCAGGATATCCCGTTTGCACCTGTTGCGGACAGGGGCTTCACCGTCGTTTCGTCCTATACACACGACGTAAAGCTCGGAGAGCGCCCGGTGATAATCGGCGAGCGAATCAACCCGACCGGGAAGAAGCGCTTCAAGCAGGCACTGCTCGAGGGAGATACCGGATATATCCTGCGCGAGGGTCTTGCAGAGCAGGAGCACGGCGCGCATATCCTCGACGTCAACGTCGGGCTTCCCGGCATCGACGAGCCGGAGACGCTGACGCACACCGTAACCGAGCTTCAGGCCGTCACCGACCTGCCGCTCCAGCTCGATACCTCCTCTCCCGCCGCGCTTGAGCGCGCACTGCGCCGCTATAACGGCAAGGCAATGATAAACTCGGTCAACGGCAAGGAGGAGAGCATGAGCGCGGTGCTGCCGCTCGTCAAAAAGTACGGCGGAGTAGTGGTTGCGCTGACGCTTGACGAGAACGGAATCCCGGACACCGTCGCCGGGCGTGTCGCCATCGCCGAAAGGATACTGCGCCGCGCCGAGGAATACGGCGTTGAGCGCAAGAATATCGTCGTAGACACGCTGTGCATGTCAGTTAGCGCCGATCCCACCTCGGCCAGGACGACGCTCGGCGCACTGCGCTGCATCCGCGAGGACTTTGGGCTGAACACCGTACTCGGCGTTTCGAATATCTCGTTCGGACTGCCGCAGCGCGAGACGGTTAACGCCTGCTTCTTCGCGCTGGCGCTCGAAAACGGGCTGTCCGCAGCAATAATCAACCCGTTCTCGCTTGAGATGATGAAGACATACCGCTCCTTCCTGCTGCTGAACGGCATGGACGAGAGCTGCGCCGGATATATTGATTTTGCGCAGACGCTACCGCAGACGCAGTCTCCAACAGCACAGCCCGTCGCAGCGAAGCCGGAAAACTCCGGGCTCTCGGAGCGCAGCGAGCTGCAAGCCGCGATAATCAAAGGACTGAAGGAGCAGGCGGCTTCAGCCTGCGCAAGAATGCTTGCGGACACCGAGCCGTTGACCGTCGTGAACGAGCAGATAATCCCGGCGCTCGACGTCGTAGGAAAGGGCTTCGAGCAGAAAACCGTCTATCTGCCGCAGCTACTGATGAGCGCGGAGGCGGCGAAAAACGCCTTTGAGGCGGTGCGCGAGGCGGTTGTCGCGACAGGCGCGCCGCAGGAGAAGAAGGCCAAATTCGTCATCGCCACCGTCAAGGGCGACATTCATGATATCGGCAAGAACATCGTCCGCGTACTGCTGGAAAATTACGGCTTTCAGGTGATTGACCTTGGCCGCGACGTGCCGCCGGAGACGATTGTCGATACCGTAGTGCGCGAGCACGCGCCGCTCTGCGGGTTGAGCGCGCTGATGACCACCACCGTTCCGGCAATGGAGGAGACGGTTACGCTGCTGCACCGCGCCGCGCCGTGGTGTCGTACAGTCGTCGGCGGCGCGGTGCTGACGGAGGACTACGCCGCGCGTATCGGAGCGGACAAATACGCCAAGGACGCCATGGCGACGGTGCGCTACGCCGAGGAGGTAAACGCCGGGCTCTGCTGATTCCGGACGTGTCCGAGGCAATTGCCAATAAAAAAGGCAGCTCCGGGCCGCTCCCCGAAGGGGCGCAGACCCGGGGCGTATTTTATTTGTGCGACAGGCGCGCAGCCTTAAAAGGCGAGTCAGAGATATCAGAGCGCTCAGGCGTAGTCGATCGGACGCTTCTGATTTGCTCCGCAAACAGCTCGCGACAAACGCCGCCGACAGGAGTCTTGAGCGCCAAAGAGGATAGCTCTCCGGGCTGCTCACGGAGGGGGAGCGTACGGAGAAGTCCGCGCGCCGTGGCGGCCACGCCATATTCACGCTCATCGGATGCATTTCTTGCAGCCGCAGAGAAGCACGGGAGCGGACGGAATAACGGACAGAAGAAAATGTGATACGCTTAAACGTTTTATCCTATGGCTCACGCTTTGACGCGGACGAAAATACTGGAAAAAGCCGAAGAGAGCGGGAGTTTGAGCCGCACGGCGCGGGAGAGCGCAATTGCGGAGAAGCGGCCGGCGGGAGGGGAACGGAAGAAGAACAGAGGGTTGCGGTTGCGATTTACAAACAAGCGCGATAATCACAGGCCTTCCGGCGAGACGTTGCGGAGCGGCTGTAAGGCATTTTTTTAAAAAAAGCTATAGACATCGGACGCAAAATGGATTATTATAAAAGAGCGATGATATTAAAGCGTTTTAGCTTCAATTCGCTTTATGATGAACGGCTTTCCGGGACAGGGCGGAAAAATCCGCAGTCTACGAGAAGGTCTGCGCAAAGGCCGGTCACGGCCGCTGCTGTGATCCTGTCGGCAGCGGCGCGGAGCCTTGAAAAAGCAAACGATTCTGGCGGCGCGAGCGTGCGGGAGCTTCTATACGGAAAAGCGTGCGCCGCGGCGTATATAAATGAATGGAGGAATTGAAATGATACCGGATTATTTCGGACAAATTCACTTTGAGGAGGGCAGATGGGCGAGGCTGAGGGCGTTTAACAACGGAGAGCGCTTGGAGCTTCGAGCGGAGGACATATTGCCGGAGAAGGACGGCGGATATATCTGCCGCATCTCCGAGGAGGCGACCAAAAGCGAGGGGCGCAGCGTATGGCAGATAGGCTTTGAGTGGGATCAGCCGAGGGACATACGTGCTGTAGAGATAGATTTTGCACCCGGCTTCGACGGCGCGCAGGTGAAGGAGCAGTACATCGAATACTGGCAGCGCTGTTGGCCAACCAAAAATCCGAACCGGGACGCCGGAGCGCGCCGCGGCTGGATTGGCGTGGACGACGCCTTTAACGGGTGCTGGACGGAGGCCTACGGAGAGATAGAGCTGCGGCCGGACGGCTCGCGGGAGGTGTTCGACCACGTCGATGTGACCGAGGTGGATCACGAGGGGATTTGGGGCGCGCACGCCGAGTTTAACTCGTCGGAGGACTACAACGCCTTCTATCGCCGGGCGCTCAAGCTCAGGGTGATGTTCATCTCGGACGAGGCCCCGGTCGTGAAGAGCTTCCGGATCATCGGAAACTGCACCGTCGAGGAAAAGCGCTGCGAGATATATTTTGACGCGGCGAAAAAAGGAGGGACGAGGCTTGATAAGAAAGACGTCTCGATCTGGAACGGCGAGATAAAAAGCATAGAGGAGTTTGACGGCGGGCTGCGCGTCGATTATACTGCCAACGCGGGCGTCAGGACGGCAGGGGACGCGACGGTGCTGCAATTTGCCTGCGAGCCGCCGTTCGGCGTGAACGCTGCGGATATTGACGGCGGCGTCTATATGGAGGACTATGGGCTGCTGATAACCCCGCCATGCGGTAAAGCCGGCGCGGAGCGGCGGGTTGCGGAGCTGACGGCGGGGAAGCGCTCGATATTCGACCGCGTCCCGGAGCATGCCGAGCAGACGCTTGCCAACGCCTTTGCGGAGATTCCGGCGATGGAGCCGCACAAGCAGCCGCCCTACGGCCGGTATGTGATACTCGGCTGGGATGGGCTTAGACAGAAATTTTGCCTGAGATACAACGGAGACATATTCGCAGACAAGAAGCAGCAGAAGAGCGCGCGCCGCGACCTCGCAGGAACGCGATGGGCCGGGCCTGTGCTGCATTTCCGCATTGCCTCCGGCGACCCTCCCGTGCGTCACGAGAAGAAGGACGAGTGCAGGCAGTATATGCCGGACGCGGCCGTGCCGGTCTATGTCACCGAGTGGGAGGACCGTGAGATAGAATACCGCCAGACCTCTTTTGCGACGCTGCGCGACCGGTCGCTGATTGGAAGGAGCGGGCTGCGCGGCGACGAGGACATCGTCGTCATGAACCGCATAGAGATCCGCAACGCCTCCGAGGACAGCCATGTATCGCGGCTGTATATCGAGCTTTTCCCGGCGGAGCAGGCCGCGATGCGCGGAAATATCCTCGTCGCCGAGGGGCGCGTGACGCCGGACGACACAGTCCATTGCGGTTGGCGGGTGCAGAGGTACGGAGTTGACTGCATGAGGCTTGCGGCAAAGCCGGAAAAGGGAGAGCTGCGCTGCATCCCAAAGGTGACCGACGGCGTGGTTGCGAGCTGGACGGAGCCGGGAGAGCGCGATATCTTCAGCTATTACGACGGCTCGCGACCGAGGTTCGAGGCCCCGTCGAGCGTTCCCACGACGATGCTGCACGAGGTGGAGCTGGGCTCGTTCGAGACCTGCACGCTCGATTTTGTCATACCGTATAACACGCCGGTCACGCCGGAGGAGACGAGCGAGATCGCGAGCCTCAATTTTGAGGAGCAGAGAGCGCTTGTGACGGGATTCTGGCGCGCCTTCTACGACGGTGCGGCGAAGCTGGAGCTGCCAGACGAGAAGCAGCTCGACGATTTCGTCAAGGCGGTGCCGTGGCACATTATAATGACGGCAATGCGCGAGCCTGTGACCGGAAACTATATTGTCCCGGCCGGAACCTATACATACATGGCCTGCGGCAACGAGGCGTGTATGCAGATTCGGCTGATGGATTACCTCGGCTATCACGACTATGCCGAAAAATATCTCGAAACCTACGTCAACTGCCAGGGAATGAACGGCCTTGACGGCAACTTCAAAAGCAAAAAGGGCGCACTCGTCGCAGTCAACTACGGCGGCCGCGGCACAAACGACAACCAGTTTGCATACAATCTTGATCACGGCTACATCCTCTCCTGCTTTGCGGATCACTATATGCTGACCGGCGACGGGGATTGGCTGCGCCGCGTCGCGCAGACGGTCATCGACGGCTGTGACTTCGTGTTCCGCGAGCGCGAGGCAAACAAAAAATTTGACGAAAACGGCGAAAGGGCTTCGTATTACGGGCTGATGCCGCACGGACATCTTGAGGACAACGGAGAGTGGCGCTGCTGGTTCGCGGTCAACGCGCACGCCTGCGGAGGTATCCTGCGCATCGCGAGGGCGCTTGAGGAGATCGGATGCCCGGAGGCGGAGCGGATAATGAGGGCTGGACTCGAATATCGCGACGATATCCGCGACTGCCTCGTCCGTGCGATGGCGAAATCGCCCGCGGTGCCGAACGGACGCGGCGGCTATATGCCGCATCTCCCGACCCGCGCAGAGATACGCGGACGCGACTGGGGTTGGTTCCGCGAGACGGCCTACGGCCCGCTGCACCTGGTCTACGGCCTTGTTCTCGAGCCGGACGAGCAGCTTACAGAATGGATACTGCGCGACCTTGAGGACAACCTGTTCCTCTCGCGCAGCTATGGACGCATCGCCGACAGGGAAAAATACTGGTTCAGCCGCGGTGGGATCACCATACAGTCCAACCTGCTGTTCAACGATCTGGTATACCTTGAGAGAAACGAGCCGGAACGCGCGGTTCGTGCGCTGTTCAATGATTTTGCGCAGAATCTCTATCGCGATATGAACTGCTTCACAGAGCATCCGATTCCGGAATTTGGACACGGTATCGGCCCGTTCTTCAAGACGCCGGATGAGGCGCAGTTCCTCGTTTTCCTGCGCAACCATCTCGTCCGCGAGACAAAGGACGGACTGGCGCTGCTCTCCGGCGCGCCGCGCGGCTGGTTTGCGCCCGGAAAGACGCTGAGGTTCGAGGGGCTTGCGAGCGGCTGCGGCCCGGTCTCCGTCGCAACCGGGAACGGCGAGGATTTCTCGCGCGTCAGCATCTCGGCAAAATGGCGGCGCACACCGGAGACGCTGCGCATTTCGGTGCGCCGTCCGGACGGAAGGACGCCTGTGCGCGTCATAGTCAACGGCGAGGAGCTTGGCGGAGAATGTGTTGACGGGGACGTGATAACCGTCGCAGCCCCGTCGGAGAAGCTCGATATCGTGGCGGAATATTGATTTCAACCTGTGGCGGCGCGTTGCGCAAAACGCTGATGCTCGGTTTTCTGAAGCTGCCGGGGCTCCCGGCGCCGATGATATTTGCGATGCGCTCAACGCGCTGCCGGGGCCTCGGTTAGCTCGGGTATGCTGTCAGGCTTCGGGCGGCTGTTGCGGGATAATAGTGATATCCTGTTTCCGAGCAAGCCCGTTGAAGCTAAAGGGAGAGATCAGACTCGACGGCTGAGATTGTCGAAAAGCTTCGCGCGGGTGATTCTGTCCGGGGCAGGATCGATGATTCTTGCGGCAAGGCTGTTCACTGCGGTATACCGGAGGAGCGCGCGGTTCGACGACGTCCTCTGCGGCGGCAGCGGCGGCAGGGAGATAACGGCGCTATAGACGAGGGGCGGACGGGATGCTGCGGGACGCCGTGGCCGAGGCGCCGCTTTTGCCCGAAATATTGCGGTTTTTTTGAATTTTTGCGAGGAAAACAGTTGACAACGGCGTGCAGCGGTGCTATAATAATCTGGAAAACAAAGCGGAACACTCCCACCAGCCGCATTTTGCTGCGCGCATGGTCAATATTTTTGGTCGCGGCGGTTGTCGCGGCGGTATTGATTTGTGCGTGGATGGTCATGGGCTGTCCGCGCTGTATTTTTGTAATTTTATTGTATCGACTTTAAGGCTATGGAGGTGTTGAGCTATCAGCAACAAGGAACTGCTTATCAATGAGGAGATCAGGGACAAAGAGGTTCGCGTTATCGACGCGGACGGCTCCCAGTTGGGAATAATGTCCTCGCGCGACGCGCAGCGCATCGCGACGGAAAAGAATCTGGATCTTGTAAAGATCGCTCCTCAGGCTGCGCCACCGGTATGTCGTATCATGGACTACGGAAAGTACCGTTTTGAACAGGCAAAGCGCGAAAAGGAAGCAAGAAAGAATCAGAAGATCGTCGAGATCAAGGAAGTACGTCTTTCGCTGAATATCGATACGAACGATTTCAATACGAAGGTCAACCACGGGTTGAGGTTTTTGAAGGACGGAAACAAGGTCAAGGTATCGCTGCGTTTCAGAGGCCGCGAGATGGCTCACCAGCAGCTTGGCGAAACGCTGATGACCCGCTTCGCCGAGGCGTGCGCCGAGTTTGGCAGCGTCGAAAAGAACCCCAAGCTGGAAGGCCGCAGCATGATAATGTTTCTTGCGCCCAAAGCCGTGAAGCAGAACCGCGAGTGATTCGCGGACCATCGTTCAGCCCGATCTGGCGGCGACGCGGCGCAGGCCGCAGCGGAGCCGCCCTTTATTCAGGAATTAATTAACAGGAGGACCACCAAATGCCTAAGCTCAAGAATCACAGCGGCGCAAAAAAGCGCTTCTCGTTTACTAAGACCGGTAAGGTCAAGCGCGCGCATGCTTTCAAATCCCACATCCTTACTGAAAAGGATGCCAAGCGCAAGCGCGGACTTCGCAAGGCGACCTATGCGGACAAGACCAATACCATGGCTATAAGAGCGCTGCTTCCCAATAAGAAGAAATAAGGAACAGGCCGCGCCGGTAAGGCGGCGAAAACAACCCATAACGGAGGAGAATAGTAAATGGCTCGTATTAAGCGCGCAACTATGGCGCATAAAAGAAGAAAAAAGGTATTGAAGCTTGCCAAGGGTTACTATGGCAGCAAAAGCAGACAGTTTAAGGTGGCAAAGCAGGCCGTCATGAAGTCCGGCCAGTATGCCTACACCGGCAGGCGTCTCAAGAAGAGAGATTTCAGACGTCTCTGGATCACCCGTATTTCCGCCGGATGCCGCATGAACGGAATCAACTATTCCCAGTTCATGAACGGCCTGAAGAAAGCCGATGTGACTCTCAACCGCAAAATGCTCTCCGAGATCGCTATCCACGACGCCGCTGCCTTCACCGCTCTTGTCGAGAAGGCCAAGGCTGCTCTTTGATCGCAGGATCGGGCGTCCCGGTTTTTACGGCTTAAAGGCTGAAAGATATATCCTGTATCGCTGAAACGACCGGATGAAACAAGCCGGTCGTTTTTGAATTTGACGGCGGCGCAGCGGCGCGGATATCGCCGGGCGCCCCGGCAACTATATATAATGTATGGAGAGAGCGATGGCGGCGGGGATTTTTGTGGAAAAGATAAGCGGGCGGGATAATCCGCTGATAAAGAGGCTTGCGCTGCTCTGCACGGACAGAGCCGAGCGATATGAGCGCCGTGAGTTCGTCGCCGAGGGCGTGAGGCTCTGCGGTGAGGCGGCGGAGGCCGGAATAGTCGGGATATTGCTGGCGACACCCGGCGCTATGCGGAAATATCCGGAGGAAATTGGCCGGATCGCATCAAAATGCGGGCGCACTGTCGAGATATCGGACAGCGTTGCCGAAAAAATTTCCGACGTAAAAGCGCCGCAGGGGGTATTTTGTTTATGCAATATGCTTGACAATCGCGATTTCGCTGATAAAATAGACAGTGGGGGAGCATCGGGCGCGATAAGCCCGGACGGACGCTATATGCTGCTGTGCTCCCTTCAGGATCCGGGAAACATCGGCACGATAATCCGCTGCTGCGACGCCTTTGGGGTGACGGCGGTGATTTTGACGCGCGACTGCCCGGATATATACAGTCCGAAGCTGCTGCGCTCGACGATGGGCAGCCTGTTCCACATTCCGGTGTTGATTGCCGGAACGCCCGAGGAGGCGGTGGAGGCGCTCAGGCGTTCCGGAGTGCGGCTCTACGCTGCGGCGCTGACCGGGGCGAGCGTGCCGCTTGGAAGGGTGCGCTTTGAGGACGGCGACGCCGTCGTCATCGGCAACGAGGGCAGGGGCCTGCCGGAGAGAATAATCGGGATGTGCGGGCGCACCGTCAAGATCGAGATGCGCGGGCGCGCCGAATCGCTCAACGCGGCCTCGGCGGCGTCGGTGCTGGCCTACCGGCTGACGCAGGACTGACAATCTGACGCGGGGGCTGATTATGAGAGACTGGCTCTATTGGATATGGCTTGCCGAGGCTTTTGGTCCGGGGTGCGACTGCCGCCCGGTGCTCGAGGAATACGGCGAGCCGCGCAGATTTTATGAGGAGGGCGAATATGCCCTGAATGAGCTTTGCAGGCGCGGCGTGCTCAAGCTCTCCAAAAGCAGGCGCGAGCACGTGCAGAAGAGCTTCGGAGAGGATGCACTGGACGATGCAAAGCGGCTGTTTGAGAGTGTATACAAGCTTGGGCTTGGACTGACGGCGATAACCGACCGCGAATATCCGTCGCTGCTGCGGCGCATAGACGATCCGCCCGTGCTGCTGTATGTCAAGGGCGAGCTGCCGCAGCTCGAAAACGTGCTGACCGTCGGCGTCGTAGGGAGCCGACGCTGCTGTGACACAGCCGCCGCGCGCACCGAAAAGCTCTGTCGCGAGCTGTCGGAGACGGGAGCGATGGTCGTAAGCGGTCTTGCCCAGGGCATCGATACTGCGGCGGCGCGTGCCGTGACCGAGGCGGGCTATAGGACGATAGCGGTGGTCGGCTGCGGACTGGATATCGTCTATCCCATGCAAAACACCAACCTTTTTTACCGAATAGCGGAGAACGGCGCGGTCGTCTCCGAGTATCCGCCGGGTTCGCCGCCGGTGGCGATGCACTTTCCGCAGAGAAACAGGATAATCTCCGGGATCTCGCGCGCGGTGGTGGTTGCGGAGGCGGGGCTGAAGAGCGGAGCCCTGATAACCGCGCGTGAAGCCAAAAAGCAGAAGCGCGGCGTGTTCGTGCTGGATTGTTTCGAGGACAGCGCTTGCAGAGGCGATTTCCAAGGCTGCCGTATGCTGTTGAAGCAGGGAGCGGTGAAGATCTCCTGCGCAAGCGAAATATTCGACCGTTACGGCGGAGTCTGTCCCACGGGCGAGAGCTGGGAGGATCGATATCTCGCGTGGGACGGTGTGGATGAACCGGATGGTTTCGACGAGCCGGAATGGATAGCGTCGAGGGAGCGCAGACGTGCGCCGGAAAACGACGCAGACACGGACAGCCGCGAGGTGTCGCGTCCGGCAGGCGTGCGGGTCATGCTGCCGGAGGACTGGCCGGAAGCGCCGGGAGCCGCAGGAGACCCGAAGGCGAAGGAATTTGGCCGGTTTCTGCGCAACATGAGAGTGGAGCGCGGGATGTTCGGCGCGACGGTGCTGACCTTCGAGGGCTACGGAAAGCAGGAACAGGCACAGCAGCCGGAGAAAACGAACGAGCCGGACGACAGCAGCGGGCTCAGCCCCGCCGGGAAAAAGCAGACCGCAAGGCGCACGGTGACGCATACTACGGAGAAGCCGCAGGAGGTGGACGTCACGCCTCCGGAGGCGCCGCAAACGACGGAGGAGCTGTCGGAGCTTGGGCGGCAGGTGCTCGCCGCGATGAACGAGCTCCCTCAGGGGATGGAGGAGCTGTCCGGCAGGCTGGATATACGTATTGACAAGCTGGCGGCGGCGCTTGCGGAGCTGGAGATAGACGGCTTCGTCGTCTCGCAGCCGGGCGCACGTTACATGCTCACGCCAAAGCGTAGAAAGCAGATAAAATAACGACAAGGGTGAAGTTCAGATAATGTCCAAATTGGTGATAGTTGAGTCTCCGGCGAAGGCCAAGACGATAAAGAAATACCTTGGAGAGGGCTACGAGGTCGTCGCGTCTATGGGACACGTCGTCGATCTGCCCAAGAGCAGGCTCGGAGTGGAGGTCGATAACGACTTCAAGCCGGATTACGTTACGATCGAGGGCAAGGACGAGCTGGTGAAGTCGCTCTCCAAGCAGGCGAAAAAGAGCGAGGCTGTATTTCTTGCGACCGACCCGGACCGCGAGGGAGAGGCGATATCATGGCATCTGGCGCGGCTGTTCGGGATGGATATCGAGAATGAGAATCGAGTCACATTCAATGAGATAACCAAAACCGGAGTGCAAAGCGGAATGGCACATCCGCGCAAGATTGACGTCAATCTTGTGGACGCGCAGCAGACGCGGCGCATACTCGACAGGATTGTCGGTTACAAGCTGAGCCCGTTCCTTTGGAAAAAGGTGCGCCGCGGGCTTTCCGCCGGACGCGTCCAGTCTGTCGCGGTGCGGCTGATCTCCGACCGCGAGGACGAGATTAAGGCGTTTGTGCCGGTTGAATACTGGTCCATCGACGCCAGACTGCTTGCGCCGAACGATAAGCGCGAATTTACCGCGAAATTTTACGGCAAGGACGGCAAAAAGCTGGAGCTGCACACAAAAGAGGAGACAGACAAGGTGATCAAAGCGTTGGACGGCGCGGAATATGAGGTCACCGGAGTCAAAAAGGGGCTGCGCAAAAAGGCGCCGCAGCCGCCGTTCATTACCTCTACCCTACAGCAGGAGGCGTCGCGCAAGCTCGGCTTCCAGGCACGCCGCACGATGAAGGCCGCGCAGGAGCTTTACGAGGGCGTGGACGTGGAGGGCCACGGTGCGGTCGGTCTGATAACCTATATGAGAACCGATTCGCTGCGCATATCCGACGAGGCGGCCGGCGCCGCGGAGGCGTACATCGAGGCGAACTACGGCAAGGCTTACCGCACGCCCAAGCGCCGAGTTTTCAAAAGCAAATCAGGCGCGCAGGACGCGCACGAGGCTATCCGTCCGACAATGCCGGACATGACCCCGGCCAAGCTGAAAAGCAGCCTGACCTCCGACCAGTATAAGCTGTACAAGCTCATTTGGGAGCGCTTCATCGCAAGCCAGATGGCGAATGCGCAGCTTGAGACGGTATCGGTGGAGATCTTTGCGAACGGCTACAGCTTCAAGGCGTCTGGCTATTCCGTCAAATTTGACGGCTACACCGTGCTCTACGAGGAGGGCCGCGACGACGAGGAGGAGGAAAACACCCGTCTGCCGGAGCTTGCCGACGGAGATTTTCTGACGCTCGTCTCGCTTGACGGCGGACAGCACTTCACCCAGCCGCCCGCACGCTTCACCGAGGCGTCGCTGATAAAGACGCTCGAGGAAAACGGTATCGGCCGTCCGAGCACCTATGCACCGATAATCTCTACGATACTCTCGCGCGGCTACGTCGAGCGCGACGGCAAGTCGCTGCGTCCGACGATACTCGGAACCGTCACCACCGGTCTTATGTGCGAGCGCTTCCCAAACATCGTGGACGTCGAGTTCACCGCGAACATGGAAAAAACGCTTGACGACGTCGCCGAGGGCAGCAAGGACTGGGTCGCGACGCTGCGGGAATTTTATGGGCCGTTCATGCAGACGCTCGAAACCGCCGAGGAACAGATGAAGGGCGTCCGCATAAAGATACCGGACGAGGAGACCGACGAGGTCTGCAAGGTTTGCGGTAAAAGGATGGTTATCAAGACCGGGCGCTTCGGCAAGTTTCTTGCCTGCTCCGGATTTCCGGAGTGCACCTATACGCAGAAGATAAAGAAGGAAACCGCAGGCAACTGCCCTGTGTGCGGCGCAAGGATGATGTCGATGAAGAGCAAGAACGGCAAGGAATTTTTCGGATGCTCGCGCTATCCCGAATGCTCCTTCATGACATGGGACACTCCGCTCGCCGACGAGTGCCCGGACTGCGGCGCAACGCTGTTCCGCAAGAAGGGCCGCGGCGGCAAGACTTACTGCGCCAGAGAGGGCTGCGGCTATGTCAAGGGCGTGGAGGACAAGGACGAATAATGGCGAAAATATATGTTGTCGGAGCGGGACTCGCGGGGTGCGAGGCGGCGTGGAGCGTGGCGGCGGCGGGACTGCCGGTGACGGTGTTCGAGATGAAGCCGGGGAAACGCTCTCCGGCACACAGGACAGACGATTTTGCGGAGCTTGTCTGCTCCAACTCGCTCAAGGCCTCCCGGCTTGAGACCTCGGCGGGGCTGCTGAAGGAGGAGATGCGCAGGCTGGGCTCGCTGACCGTGCCCTGCGCCGAAAGAACCGCCGTGGATGCGGGTGGCGCGCTTGCCGTGGACAGAAACGAGTTCTCGGCGCTTGTCACGCACAGAATGCGCGAAAACCCTATGATAACGCTGGAGAGCCGCGAGATAACTGAGATAGCGCCGAAGGACGGAGAGATATGGATAGTCGCGACGGGGCCGCTCACCTCCGAGCCGCTGGCTGCGCATCTGCGCGAGCGCTTCGGCGAGGGGCTGAGCTTCTTCGATGCGGCGGCGCCCGTCGTTACGGCGGCAAGCATCGATATGGACAGGGTGTTCTTTGCGTCAAGATATGGCCGCGGCGGCGACGACTACCTCAACTGCCCGATGAACAGGGAGCAGTACGAGGCGTTCTGGAACGAGCTTGTTAGCGCAGAACGTGCGCCGCTTGAGGAATTTGACCGCGAGAGCCTTCGCGTCTACGAGGGCTGTATGCCGGTGGAGGTGATGGCGGCGCGCGGAGTGGACACGCTGCGCTACGGCCCGCTGAAGCCCAAGGGACTGACAGACCCGCGCACCGGACGCCGCCCGTGGGCGAACCTACAGCTTCGGCGGGAGGACGCGGGCGGTACGAGATTCAATCTCGTCGGCTTCCAGACGAACCTCAGATTCGGCGAGCAGAAGCGCGTTTTCGGGATGATACCGGGGCTGGAGAACGCGGAATACGTGCGGTATGGCGTGATGCACCGCAACACCTTTATCAAAAGCCCGGAGCTGCTGGACGCGGATTTCTCGCTGCGCAGCGACCGGAGGATATATTTTGCCGGACAGATGACCGGCGTCGAGGGCTATATGGAGTCGGCGTCGTCGGGGATAATCGCCGGGATAAACGCGGCGAGGGCAGCGAAAGGGCTGGAGCCGTTTGTTCCGGGTGTCGATACGATGACAGGTGCGCTTGCGCGATATATATCCGGAGCCGAGACGAAGGATTTTCAGCCGATGGGCGCGGCAATGGGGCTGCTGCCGGAGCTGCCGGAGCGCATACGCGACAAAAAGGCGCGCTATGCCGCATATTCCGCGCGGGCGCTTGCCTCGCTGGATGCGCAGCTCACAAGGCTGACTGAGAAATGAAAAATTGTAAAAAACAGGAAGGGATGATAGGGATGAGGATTGCCGTCGATATTTTTGGAGGAGACAACGCGCCGCTCGAGCCGCTGAAAGCGTGTATACGTGCGACAAAAGAGGGTATAGCCGGGATCATCGCTGTGGGCGACGAGGGCAGGATCAGAAGCGCGGCTGAAAAAGAAGGGCTGGATCTCACAGGGATAGAGATACTTCATGCGCCGTCGGTCATCCCTGTCGAGGCAAATCCGACCGATATCACAAAAAAATACGGCGACAGCTCGATGGCGGTCACGCTGAGAGCGGTTGCGGAGGGAAAGGCGGACGCTGCGATATCGGCGGGCAGCACAGGAGCGTTTGTCGTCGGCGCAACGCTGATAGTCAAGCGGATAAAGGGCGTGCGGCGCGCCGCCTTTGCGCCGGTGATCCCATCCGGCAAGGGCGCGTTCATGATGCTTGACGTGGGGGCGAACGTGGACTGTCGCCCGGAGATGCTGGTACAGTTCGCGCTGCTCGGCTCGATTTATATGGAAAAGGTGATGGGAGTCCGGAGCCCGACAGTCGGGCTTGTCAACATCGGCACAGAGGAGACCAAGGGGCAGGAGCTTCAGATCGAGGCCCACCGGCTGCTGAAGGACGCGCCGGTAAATTTCATAGGCAACGTCGAGCCGCGTTATCTCCCCGGAGGCGCGTGCGACGTGGCGGTCGCCGACGGCTTCACCGGAAATATAGTGCTCAAGACGATGGAGGGCACCATCGGCGCGCTGTTTGGCGAGATTAAAAAGGTGCTCTACAGCTCCGCTATGACCAAGCTGGCTGCTCTGATGCTGAAGAAGGGGCTTGTTGGACTGAAAAGGAAGATGGATTACGCCGAATACGGCGGAACCGCTCTGCTTGGCATCTCCAAGCCGATCGTAAAGGTTCACGGAGACTCAAGGGCAAAGACCTACGTCTCGGCGATGAGGCAGGCGGTCAGAATGTATGAGCTGAACGTCGTGGGGCTGATGTCGGAGGCTGTGAGCGCACAGAGGATGAAAGAGGAAGAATGACCGCGGTTTGAGCGGATCAATGAATGGATACGGGTGCATTTTGCGTTATGAAGGACTTTCAGAAGGTAATAGGCTACAATTTCAGGGATGAGAAATATCTCACCGTCGCGCTGACCCACTCGTCCTATGCCAACGAGCGCAAGGGTGCGACGGAATACAACGAGCGGCAGGAGTTTTTGGGCGACGCGGTGCTGTCAATCATCGTTTCGGACTACCTGTTTGAAAATTTCACGCATATGCCGGAGGGCGAGCTGACAAAGACGCGCGCGGCGCTGGTCTGCGAAAAGACGCTGAGCGAGTTCGCACGCTCCATCGACCTTGGGCACTACCTCTATCTCGGTCACGGAGAGATGCAGACCGGCGGCGCGAACCGGCCGTCGATACTCGCCGATGCCTTTGAGGCGCTGATAGCGGCGATATATCTCGACGGCGGAATTGAGTGCGCACGGAAATTTGTGCTCGGCTTCGTCGTTCCGGCGCTCAAAAAGGCGCCAGAAAAGGCGAAGGATTACAAGACCGAGCTACAGGAGGTCATCCAGCAGAACCCGGAGGAGCGCCTTTGCTACGTGATGGCGGACGAATCCGGACCCGACCACGACAAGCGCTTCACCGCGGAGGTGCATCTGAACAGCAACATCATAGGCGTTGGAGTGGGCAGGAGCAAAAAGGAAGCGGAGCAGGCTGCGGCGTGCGAGGCGCTGCGGCTGATGGGGCTTTGAGATGAACGCAAAGCATGGAAACGTCGCGATATTTGTGCCGCACAACGGCTGCCCTAACATGTGCAGCTTCTGCAACCAACGCACCATCTCCGGCCAAAGCGCTCAGCCGGACGCGAAAACGGTGCGCGAGACATGCGAAAGAGCGGCGCGTGAGATGACCGTCGGCGCAAAAAATGCGCAGATTGCCTTTTTTGGCGGCAGCTTTACGGCGATCGACCGTGGGCTGATGACGGAGCTGCTTGAGGCGGCGGCGGAGTTTGTAGAAAACGGCAGCTTTTCCGGAATACGCATTTCAACGCGTCCGGATTGCATCGACGGAGAAACGCTCGATATACTCGCCCGCTATCACGTCGAGAGCATCGAGCTTGGCGCGCAGAGCATGGACGACCGGGTGCTTGCGATGAACCGGCGCGGCCACACCGTCGCGGACGTCGAAAACGCGGCGCGACTTGTCAAGAGCCGAGGCTTTTCGCTCGGCCTTCAGATGATGGTTGGGCTTTACGGAGAAAATCCACGCGATATTCCGACGGAAAACGGCGGAACGCTTGCAGGAAAGACGATGGAGACGGCGCGCAGGATAGCGGCGCTCGAGCCGGACGAGGTGCGGATATATCCTGTGGCGGTGCTCGAGGGCACCGAGCTTGCGCGGCTTTTTTGCGAGGGAAAGTATTTTCCGCCAACCGTTGGCGAGGCGGTGGAGTGCTGCGCGCGGCTGATACCGTTCTTCGAGGCACACGGAATACGCATACTCCGCGTCGGACTGCACGCGTCGGACGGCGTGGGGACGCTGGCAGTCGCGGGAGCTTATCACCCGGCGTTCAGAGAACTGTGCGACAATGAGTTGTATTTTAGGAAAATATTACGAATTGTAGAGAGCGACTGCGCAAAATGCGGGACGGTATATGTCGCTCCGCGTGAGCTGTCCAAGGCGCTCGGACAGAAACGGCGTAACGCCGTCAGGCTGGCGGAGATGGGCTTTGATCTGAGGATAGCCGCCGATCCGGCGGTGGAGCCGGGCAGTCTGCGGTTTGAGCGGCAGGGCGCATAAAAAATCTCAGGGAGATTTTTGCAAATTGCCGGAAATGCGCTTTCGGAAATTTGCAAAGACCTCCGCAAATACGAAATAATTATCGGCAGGAAGTGTATCATTGTACTTAAAAGCGCTTGAAATGCTCGGCTTCAAATCCTTTCCGGACAAGATAAGGCTGGAGCTGGGCAAGGGAATGACCGCGGTCGTGGGTCCGAACGGAAGCGGAAAGAGCAACATCAGCGACGCGATACGCTGGGTGCTCGGCGAGCAGTCCACAAAGACGCTGCGCGGAGCAAAGATGGAGGATATCATTTTCAACGGAACCGTGAACCGGCGCGCTCACGGCTTTGTGGACGTGCGCCTTGTTATAGACAATTGCGACCGTGGGCTGCAATGGGAGGCGGACGAGGTCGTCATTTCCCGCAAATATTACCGCAGCGGCGAAAGCGAGTATCGCATAAACGGTACGGCTGTGCGTTTGCGCGACATAACCGAGCTGCTGATGGACACCGGCCTTGGCCGCGACGGTTACTCGGTGATAGGGCAGGGGCGTGTTTCGGAGATTGTAAACGCAAAGCCGCTGCAAAGGCGCGAGATATTTGAGGAGGCGGCGGGTATCTCCAAGTTCCGCTATCGCCGCGAGGAGGCCGAAAAGCGTCTGGCGCAGGCGGAGGACAATCTGCTGCGCCTGAAGGACATTTTGGCCGAGGTGGAGTCGCGGGTGGAGCCGCTGCGCAGACAGAGCGAAACAGCCCAGCGCTTTCTGAAGCTCTCGGAGGAGAAAAAGCTGCTGGAGGTGTCGCTGTGGATGAGCTCCATCGATAAGGCGCGCCGTAATCTGCGCGAGCAGGAGGACAAGATACTGCTTTGCAAGGGCGATTATGACGAGATCGACGCGCAGTACCGCGAAATAGAGAACGAGATCGACAGGGTTTTCGACGAGATGCAGCGGATAGCCGCCGATATCGAGGCGAAGCGCGAGGCGATACGCGATTTTGAGGAGCGTTCAGCGGAGCTTTCGTCGGTCAGGGCGGTGCTGCTAAACGACATAAAGCACGACGAGGAATCGATAGCGCGCGTCGAGCGCGAAATTTGCGAGGTACAGAGCGCCGCTGAGGAAACCGAGCAGCAAAAGAAAAGCCTCGCCGGGCGCATGGAGCGCAAGCAGGACGAGCGCCGAGAGACGGTGGAAAAGCTTGCCGCGCAGAACGCGCGGACGGCGGAAATGCTGGAGCAGCGCGGACGGCTGGCCGGAGAGCTGGCCGGGTTTGAACGCGATTCCTCCGGGCTTGTGACAGAATACAACGGCGCGAACCTCGAACGCGCGAGAGCGCAGTCGGATATGGCGCAGCTTGAAAGCAGGAAGCAGCTACTCGAGCAGTCCCTTGCCGGCCGCGAGGAGCGTGTGCGCCAGCTTGAGGGAGAGCGGCAGGAGTGCGAGGCTCTGCTCGAAGATATCGACGAGCGTATGACGAGCCTTTCCAACACGGCGAAGGGTATAGAGCTGAAGCTTTCCGGACGTAAAAACCAGCTCGAAAAGCTGGACGCGGATATATCAAAAATGCGCCGCGGAAAGGACGAACGGCTCTCCCGTGCAAAGCTGCTGGAGGATATGGAGCGCTCGATGGAGGGCTTCATGGGCAGCGTCAAGTTTGTGCTGGGGCAGGCGCAGCGCGGCTATCTGCGCGGCGTCCACGGGACGGTGTCGGAGAAGCTTGATGTGGATGCGGAAAACGCGCTCGCCATCGAGACTGCCCTCGGCGCCGCGATGCAGAACATTATAACAGACAACGAGGAGGTTGCGAAGCGCGCCGTCGGCGAGCTCAAACGCTCCAACATGGGTCGCGCGACCTTTCTCTCGATAACGTCGGTTCGCGGGAATCGTCTGAACGAGCGCGGTATCGAGGAGAGGAGCGGCTTTGTCGGAGTTGCGGCCGACCTTGTGCGCCGCGACGCGAAATATGACGGGATAGTGCTGAATCTGCTCGGTCGCACCGTCGTCGTGGAGACGCTCGACGACGCGGTGGACATGGCGCGGCAGTATTCGTACAGGTTCCGGATAGTCACGCTGGACGGTCAGGTGATTAACAGCGGCGGCTCCATCACCGGAGGCTCGTCAGTCAAAAACGCGGGCATACTCAGCCGCAGGAGCGAGATCAATCGTCTGCGTGCGGAGGCGCGGGAGATCGACGGGAAGATAGCAGACGCGATGAAGCCGTATAACGCCGCAAAGGAGGAGAGCGTCCGGCTTGGCGCGGCGTTGGTTGCGGCGCAGAGCGAATACAAGACCTGCTCCGAGGACAAGATACGCTACGACGCAGAGCTTCGCAGGATAGCGCAGCTCATCGAGGACGCGGGACGCAGCGGCGAGGAGAGCGAGCGCCAGCGCGCCGATGTCGAGGACAAGCTTAAAAAGGCGACCGAGATGAAAATCGCCTGTGAGGAAACGCTCTCGCGGCTGCAATACAGGATAGACGAGATAAACGCGCGGCGCGGCGAGCTGAGCGAAAAGGACGAGCGGCTCAAGGAGGAGACCGGAAGATCGCGCAGCGCCGAAGCTGAGCTGACGATAGCCATTGCGGGCGTCGAGAAGGATATCGAGGTGCTGCGGCTGTCGGCGGAGCAGCTTGAGCGCCAGAGCGACGACCGCGCGGAGCGCATATCCGCGCTTGAGCGCCAGATTGAGAGCTACCAAGGACACATCGACGAGACGAACGAGCGGATAGAGCAGAACCGTGCGGCAGCACTGGAGCTTGAGAGAAACGCGGGTGAGGGCAAGCAGCTCATTGAGCAGGCGGCGCAGGCGCGGCTGGAGCTTGAGGCGCGGACGACGCAGATGCGCGCGAGCCAAAAGCAGACCACCGAGCGGCGCGAGCAGATTTCAAAGGAGCTGGTGCGCCTCGAGGAACGGCGCGACGCGGCGCAGTCGGAATACGACTCGTTGATAAAGCGGCTCTGGGAGGAATATGAGCTGACGCGCGCGCAGGCTGAGGAATTTGCGCAGGAGCTGGAAAGCATCTCGGCGGCACAAAGGCGGCTGGCGGAGGTGCGCGGCGCTATCAAGGCGCTCGGCGCGGTCAACCTCTCGGCAATAGAGGAATACAAGGAGGTCAGCGAGCGCTACGAGTTCCTGAAGGGGCAGCTTGAGGACGTCGAGCGCTCCCGCGACGAGATACGCGAGCTGATAGCGCAGCTCACAACCCAGATGCGCAGCGTATTCTCGGAAAAATTTGCGGTTATTGCCGAGAATTTTACAAGGATATTTGCAGAGCTGTTCGAGGGCGGAAGCGGAAAGCTGGTGCTAACCGACAACTCTGACGTGCTTGAGGCGGGCATCGATATTTCGGTGCAGCCGCCGGGAAAGATCATCAACAATCTGGCGGCGCTCTCCGGAGGAGAGCAGGCAATGGTCGCCATCGCGATATACTTCGCCATCCTCAAGGCAAGCCCCGCGCCATTCTGCATCCTCGACGAGATCGACGCGGCGCTTGACGACGTTAACGTCACGCGCTATTCGAGCTACCTCGGACGGCTCGAGGACAAGACGCAGTTTATCGCCATCACCCATCGCCGCGGCACGATGGAGGCCGCCGACGTGCTCTACGGAGTGACGATGCAGGAGGTCGGCGTCTCTAAGGTGCTAAAGCTTGACGTATCCGAGGTCGAGTCGAAGCTTGGAATAAGCGCCGAGGCAAAATAGTATAAGCATACATTTTAATGTATAGGAGGATCACGATGGGCTTTTTTGGAAAGATAGGCGAAGGGCTGAAAAAAACCAGAGATTCCATGAAAGAAAAGCTGGACGACCTGTTCGGAGCCTATAAAAGGATAGACGACGACCTTCTCGACGAGCTGGAGGAGACGTTGGTGCTCTCCGACGTCGGCGGCGAGACCTCGATGCGTATCTGCGACGAGCTGCGCAAAAGAGTCAGGGCAAGCGGCGCGCGCGACGCCGGAGAGGTGCGTGCGATGCTGCGCGAGATCGTGGCGGAGATGACTGCGGGCGACTGCTCGCTCAGACTCGACACAAGGCCGTCGGTGATACTCGTCATCGGCGTCAACGGCGCGGGCAAGACCACCACAATCGGCAAGCTGGCGTTGCGGCTGCAAAGGGAGGGCAAGAGCGTGCTGCTGGCGGCGGCGGACACTTTCCGTGCTGCGGCAATAGAGCAGCTCGAGGTTTGGGCGCAGCGGGCAAGCTGCCCGATGGTCAAGCATGAGCAGGGCAGCGACCCCGCGGCAGTCGTCTACGACGCGATACAGGCGGGCAAGGCGCGCGGGACGGACGTGATAATCTGCGACACCGCCGGACGGCTGCAAAACAAGAAAAACCTGATGGACGAGCTGGCGAAGATATCCCGCGTCATCTCGCGCGAGGCGGAGGGCTGCGACGTCGAGGTGCTGCTGGTGCTGGATGCGACGACAGGTCAGAACGCACTCAATCAGGCGCGACAGTTCAAGGCGGCGGCTGGACTGACCGGAATAGTTTTGACAAAGCTGGACGGAACCGCCAAGGGCGGCGTGATAATCGGTATAATCGAGGAGCTGAAGATACCGGTGAAGCTCGTCGGCGTCGGCGAGAAGATAGAGGACTTGCAGCCGTTTGATCCGGAGGAGTTTGCAGCCGGTATATTCGGCGAATAAATATACAGACATTCCACTGCAAACCGAAACAGGGTGAAAAAATTGAGCAGGACAAAAATAGTGCTCGCCTCCGGCAACCGGAAAAAGCTGGCGGAGCTGCGGCGGATATTAGAGCCGATGGGCTTTGAGGTGATACCTAAGGACGAGGCGGGCGTTGACTTTGACCCGGAGGAAAACGGGAGCACCTTTGCGGAGAACGCGAGGATAAAGGCGGAGACAGTGAGCCGCGCGACGGGCTTGACGGCGGTTGCGGACGATTCCGGGCTGTGCGTGGACGCGCTCGGCGGCGCGCCGGGAGTGTATTCGGCGAGATACGCGGGCGAGAATGCAACGGACGGAGACAGGATAGATAAGCTGCTTCGCGAGCTCGACGGCGTGCCGGAGGAAAAGCGCGGCGCACGGTTCGTCTCTGCGGTTTGCGTATATTTTCCGGACGGACGGATCGTCGAGGCGCAGGGCGTGTGCGAGGGAAAAATTGCCTTTGAGCGGCACGGCTGCGGCGGCTTTGGCTATGACCCGGTGTTCATGGCGGGAGAAAAGAGCTTCGGCGAGCTTTCCGCAGAGGAAAAGGACGCGCTGAGCCACCGCGGCAACGCGCTGCGGGCGCTCAGGGACAAGCTGAGAAAAGACATGTGACCCGCGCGGCGCTTCTGAGATTTTCACCGCAAGGGAGCGGAGGAACGGCTTGACGGCCCAGAATGGGACGCATTTGGCAGAGGCGAAAAAATCGAAAGGAGAAAAGACGTGCTTACAAGTAAACAGCGCGCAAGGCTGCGCGCAATGGCAAACGGATTCGACGTGCTCTATCAGGTGGGAAAGGGCGGCATTGCCGACACCATCGTCGCACAGACGCAGGACGCGCTTGAGGCAAGGGAGCTTATAAAGCTATCGGTGCTGGAAAATTCGCCTTATACGGCGCGTGAGGCCGCCGGAGAGCTTGCAGAGCGCACCGGCGCGGATGTGGTGCAGGTCATCGGCAAGCGCTTTGTACTCTACCGCAGAAGCAGGAAAAAGCCGGTTATCGAGCTTGACTGACGGACGGAGGCGGTGGATATGATAGGTATACTTGGCGGCACCTTCAACCCGCTGCACATGGGACATATACTGCTGGCGCGCGGCGCGGCGGAGCAGTACGGGCTTGAAAAGGTGCTGCTTATACCGGCGAACGTGCCGCCGCACAAGACGGCGCTCGACTTGGCGGACGCATGCCGCAGGCTGGAGCTCTGCCGCATCGTGGCGGAGCGCGACCCGCTGTTCGAGGCGTGTGATATCGAGATAAAGCGGCAGGGCCGGAGCTATACGGCGGACACGCTTGAGGAGCTTACGGCGCTGTATCCCGACAAGGAGCTTGCGCTCATCATGGGCGGCGACATGTTTTTGACGCTCGACAAATGGGTGCGCTGGCGGGAGATACTGCGGCTGGCGCACATCTGTCCGGCGATGCGGCGCGGCTTTGAGGGCGATTACGCAGGCTACAGGGAGATGCTGGAGCGCGAGGGTGCGCGAATACTGCCGGTGAACGTCGAGCTGCCGGAGCTTTCCTCAACCGAACTGCGCGCAAGACTGCGCCGCGGCGAGGATGTGACCGGCCTTGTTCCGGACGGCGTTGCTGAATATATATACAAAAACGGACTGTATGCAGAAGATGAAAAGCAATAACGAAGCAGGCTATGCCGAAGGCGCGGAGCTTGAAGGGCTGCGTCTGATAGCCAAAAACAGAATGAGCGAGCACCGCTATATTCACACGGTGAGTGTGGCGGAGAGGGCAGCGAAGCTTGCGAAAATATACGGCGAGGATGAATATAAGGCGTACAAGGCCGGGCTGCTGCACGATATCTGCAAGGACACCTCGAAAGAGGAGCAGCTCGCACTGATCATGAGGTATCTTCCGGATTTTGAGACGTGCGCGCCGGAGTGGTATCGCTCTCAGGCGCTGTGGCACTCGCTTGCGGCAGCGCTTTATGCAGAGCATGAATTGCGCGAGAGCGACCCGGAGATACTGAACGCGATACGTTATCACACCAGCGCGCGCGCAGGAATGTCGCGGCTCGAGGAGCTTGTCTACCTTGCCGACCTAACCTCCGCCGAGCGCGATTATCCTGATGTCGGCGTCGTCCGGCGGCTCTCGGAGACGGATGTCTCCGCGGCGATGCTATATTCGCTGCAATATATCGTCTGCGATCTCGTCAAAAAGGGCGCGCTGCTTACGCCGGAAACTGCGGAGGCGTACAATCAGTACGCGCAGGCGAGCCCGGCCGCCGGCAAATAAAGCGCCGGGAACGGATTGAATGGACGGTCGTCGGGGCGGGATGATGCCGGCGCTGATATATGTGGCGCCCGCAAACGCTGTCGACGCGAAATATTTGCAGAGAAGCCGTCTTATCGCCGCTTGGAAGATTGACAAAGTGGAGAAAATAGGATAAAATATAATATTATATCACTCAATTTAGGTGTGGAGGATGAAAAATATGACGTCTTTGGAGCTTGCGCGCGAGATCGGAAGGATACTTGACAGCAAAAAAGCCACGGATATCAAGATCATGAATATTGGCGGGCACAGCTCACTGGGCGATTATTTTGTGCTGGCGTCCGCCGGAAACACCACGCAAACCAAGGCGCTGTGCGACGAGATAGAGGAACAGCTCTCCCAAAAGGGGCTGGAGCCGCGCCGGATAGAGGGCTATCAGTCGGCGTCGTGGATACTGCTCGACTACGTGGATGTGATCGTTCACATCTTCTATAAGGAGACGCGCGAGTTCTATTCGCTCGAACGTCTCTGGGCTGACGTACAGCAGATAGAATTGTAAATTTATAATGAGTTATAAATCCGTTGATTGAGCTTGAATTCATTGATGGATTGCAGATTCATTAACATAGGAAGGACGTTTCGAATGGGCTACGATTTTGCTTCAATCGAAAAAAAATGGCAGGACATATGGGATGAAAAACAGTCGTTCAAGGCAAGCGACGACTATTCCAAGCCCAAATATTACGCGCTCGTCGAGTTCCCGTATCCCTCCGGGCAGGGACTTCACGTCGGACATCCGCGTCCCTACACCGCGCTGGACATTGTCTCGCGCAAGCGCCGTCTTCAGGGCTACAACGTGCTGTTCCCGATGGGCTGGGACGCTTTCGGCCTGCCGACCGAAAATTACGCGATAAAGAATAAGATACACCCGGAAAAGGTCACTCACGACAACATCCAGCGCTTCAAGAAGCAGATAAAAGCTCTCGGACTGTCTTTTGACTGGAGCCGTGAGGTCAACACCACCGACCCGAGCTACTACAAGTGGACCCAGTGGATATTCATCCAGCTCTTCAAGCACGGACTGGCCTATAAAAAGGAGATGGCCGTCAACTGGTGCACCTCCTGCAAGTGTGTCCTTGCCAACGAGGAGGTCGTCGGCGGCAGATGCGAGCGCTGCGGCGGCGAGATAGTCCGCAAGGTCAAGAGCCAGTGGATGCTCAGGATAACCGCCTATGCCCAGCGTCTGATTGACGATCTCGACCTTGTGGATTACATCGACCGCGTCAAGGTATCGCAGAAGAACTGGATAGGCCGCTCCACCGGCGCGGAGGTCGATTTCGACACCACCGCGGGCGACACAATGACCGTCTACACCACCCGGCCGGACACCCTTTTCGGCGCGACCTACATGGTCGTTTCGCCGGAGCATCAATATATTGACAAGTGGATAAACGCCGGGCTCATCAGGAACGTCGACGCTATCCGCGACTATCAGGCCGAGGCGGCAAAAAAGTCCGACTTTGAGCGAACCGAGATGGCTGCCGACAAGGAAAAGACCGGCGTCAGGCTCGACGGCGTGATGGGCATCAACCCCGTCAACGGTGCGGAGATCCCGATATTTATCTCCGACTATGTCCTTGTCTCCTATGGCACCGGCGCCATCATGGCGGTTCCGGCGCACGATACCCGCGACTACGCCTTTGCAAAGAAGTTCGGTCTGCCGATCATCGAGGTCGTCAGCGGCGGCGACGTCGAAAAGGAGGCCTTCACCGACTGCGAGACCGGAATAATGGTCAACTCCGGAATGCTGGACGGGCTTCACGTTGAGGACGCAAAGAAAAAGATAACCGAATGGCTCACCGAGACCGGTAAGGGCCACTTCAAGGTCAACTTCAAGCTGCGCGACTGGGTATTCTCCCGCCAGCGCTACTGGGGAGAGCCGATACCCATCGTCAGGTGCGACAAGTGCGGCTATGTTCCCATCCCGGAGAGCGAGCTTCCGCTGCGCTTGCCGGAGGTGGAGAGCTACGAGACGACCGAGAACGGCGACAGCCCGCTTTCCAAGATGACCGACTGGCTTGAGACCACCTGCCCCGTCTGCGGCGGTCACGCTGTGCGCGAGACAGACACCATGCCGCAGTGGGCGGGCTCCTCGTGGTACTTCCTGCGCTACTGCGATCCGCACAATCCCGACGCGCTTGCCTCCAGGGAGGCGCTTGATTACTGGATGCCGGTCGATTGGTACAACGGCGGCATGGAGCACACCACGCTCCATCTGCTCTATTCCCGCTTCTGGCACAAGTTCCTGTACGATATCGGTGTCGTCTCCACGCCCGAGCCCTACGCCAAGCGCACAAGCCACGGCATGATCCTCGGTGCAAACGGAGAAAAGATGAGCAAATCCCGCGGCAACGTTGTCAACCCCGACGAGGTTATCGCCGAATACGGCGCGGACACGATGCGTCTGTACGAGATGTTCATCGGCGATTTCGAGAAGGCGGCTCCATGGAATCCCGAATCCATCAAGGGATGCAAGCGCTTCCTTGACAGGACGTGGGGACTTCAGGACATACTCAAGGGAGGAGACAGCTACACCGAGCGGCTTGAGGGCGCGATGCACCGTGCAATAAAGAAGGTGTCCGAGGACATCGAGCAGATGAAGTTCAACACCGCCATAGCCACGCTGATGTCGCTCATCAACGAGTTTTACGCGGCAAACGGCGTCAACCGCGCCGAGCTCAGAACCTATCTCCTCCTGCTCGACCCGTTCGCGCCGCACATAGCCGAGGAGCTGTGGCAGCGCTGCGGCTTCGGCGGAATGGTGACGGAGCAGCGTTGGCCGGAGTTTGACGAGAAAAAGTGTGTCGAGGCCACCGTTGAGATAGCGATCCAGCTCTGCGGCAAGATCAAGGCGAGAATCAACGTTCCTGCGGACATCTCCAAGGAGGACGCCATTGCCGAGGCGGAGAAAAAGCTCGCAGCGGAGCTTGACGGCAAGACCATCATCAAAGAGGTCTGCGTGCCCGGAAAGCTCGTCAACATTGTTGCTAAATAAGGCGTGGCGGTATCTGCGCGAGCATTCGTGAATTTTCTGAGAATATTTCAATAAATAATAAAATTTGCAGAGGATTGCTTGACACAGGGGTTGAAATATAGTATAATCATATCTGTTGTATATTGCAATAATACTCCTGCGGCGTGGGGAGGGATATAAAGTGGCTGAGATACATGTAAAAGAGAACGAGTCTTTGGACAGCGCTCTTAGAAGATTTAAGAGACAATGTGCAAAGTCCGGCGTTCTTGCGGAGGTTCGCAAAAGAGAGCACTACGAAAAGCCTTCGGTAAAGCGCAAGAAAAAGTCCGAAGCGGCTCGCAAGCGTAAGTTTAAGTAAGGCTTAGTTTTTGAACCGGGACTTGCATCCGACAAGCATGGAAGCGAGCAATGATTTGCATTGCTCGCTTTTTCATTGTTTTTTTATTGTAGACGGAGACACAAGATGCGTTTGCTGAAAACCGATCACAAATTCAGGCGGATATACGAGTTGAGTGCCGAATGGCTCGCAGAGAACGGTATTACCGCGTTGATACTCGACGTGGACAACACGCTTACCGAGCATGACAGCCAGCAGGTCGATGAACGGGTACTGCGCTGGCTCGACGACATGCGTCGCTGCGGTGTCAGGCTGATTGTACTCTCGAACAATCGCAGACGGCGCGTCCGTCCATTTGCCGAAAAGCTGGGGCTGGACTACATAGCCAACGGCATGAAGCCGTTTACAAGCGGAATCAGGCGTGCGTTGGCGCGGCTTGGAACACCTAAAGCGAGCGCCGCTATCGTCGGAGATCAGATATTCACCGATGTCCTCGGAGGCAATCTTGCCGGGATAGTCACTGTTCTGCTCGAGCCGATCAGCGGCGAACGCGGCAAATTTATGCGCTTCAAGCGACGTCTTGAGCACCACGTCAAATGAAACAGCGTTTTTGACCGGACGTCCTCCAGCACCATCGGACGCCCGGTTATTTGCTCCGCGTTGATTGCCGCTTTACAGAGTGAGCCAGCCGCCCCGGCGCAGACGGGGCGCCCGGACGCTCCGTCCGGGCGGCAGGATGCAATACTGCCGGCTGGCGGCCTTTAAGGCACGAGGACGCTGCAAGCCCTGAAGGCGTTGGCGGCAGGCCGCAGAGATTAAAACTCAGATCGGAGGGTGACAGAGATGGCAGAGAACAACATTGTGAGATTCGGGCCGGCTGGCAATTCGAATAGCTTTACCGGCAAGACGGTGGATATCCCGGAATACATCGTCAGAATGGGGCTGAATGCCTATGAATATCAGTGCGGGCGCGGGGTGCGGGTCAATTCGGCGGCAGTGACGGAGCTTGGGCGCCGGGCGCGGGAGCTGGATATTGCGCTGTCGCTGCACGCTCCGTACTACATCTCGCTGTCGTCGCTCGAAGAGGAAAAGCGCGACGCGAGCGTCGGCTATATTCTGCAAAGTGCGCAGGCGGCGCGGCTGATGGGTGCGACAAGGGTGATTGTCCATTCCGGCTCCTGCGCGAAGCTGTCGCGCGCCGATGCTTTGGAGCTTGCCAAGGACACGTTGAAAAAGTCGCTGGTGGCGATGGACGAGGCGGGCTACGGTGACATTGCGCTCTGCCCGGAGACGATGGGCAAGGTCAACCAGCTCGGCAACCTTGAGGAGGTCATGGAGCTGTGCCGCATCGACGAGCGGCTGATACCATGTATCGATTTCGGACACCTCAATGCGCGCGATCTCGGTGCATTCAAGACTTTCGAGGACTACAAGCGAGTGTTCGACTGCATCGAGGATCGTCTCGGTGCAAATCGTTTAAAGCGCTTCCATTCGCATTTCTCCAAGATCGAATACTCGGCGGGAGGCGAGAAGCGTCATCTAACCTTTGAGGACGCCGTCTACGGCCCGGATTTTGAGCCGGTGGCGGAGCTGACCTTGCGCAAGGGCGCTTATCCGATCTTTATCTGTGAATCGGACGGCACGCAGGCCGAGGACGCCGCTAAAATGCGCGCCATACTCAACGCCGCCGGGGGAAAATCGAGAGCATGAGCGCGGAATGTCGTTAACGGGCAGGAGGCTGCTAATAATTAAAAACAAGCTTTCCGTCGGAGAGGTCTAAGCTTTCCGGCGAAAGGCTTGTTTTTCTGCTGTGTACCTCAGCTTTAACGGCTTTTCCATTCGGATATTTTGAGCGCCGGGCGGCGTGGAAAATCCATGAGCGCGGTCCTGCGCTCCCCTGGATATTTCCGGCTCTCTGGAGCGGAGCCTTACAAACAGCACCGGCCCGACCGTGAGAGGGACATTCAGCATCCGCTTTTGGAAAAAGATGTGCGTTGCGTGCTTTATGTGCGACGTCAGGCGCGCGATGAAGAGACTTTCCTGGCGCCGTTAAAAAAGGGAAGGTGCTTTTGGCTGTGCGGTGGGAGCACGGACGGCGCCGTAAAGAGCGCCCGCAGTCTCCCGCGCAGTGCGTTTCCGGCGCGTGTAAGTGTCGGCGGAGAAGGAGCTCCGCGAGAGCCTTTTCGGGAAACGGAACGATGTGCAGGGTGTTTGCGGCGATGACAGCGTCGAGGGAGCTGTCCGTATAGGGCGGACAAAGAGTGTTACGCACCAACAAGCGTAGCCTCGCGGACGCAAGGCCTTTTTGTCGCCGCTGTCATCGCGGCAGACGCGATTGCTCATATGGAGCGTTCCTTTAATCACGCATTTTCTACAATTATATTGCTTTTCCTCTCAAAAGTCCGGTCTCTTCCGGCAATTGACAGCCCCGCAGTTTTGGAATATAATTGTTTTTGGCGAATACGGCCCGCTGCGGTGGGCCTTGTGAGGAGACGGAGAGATGCTTTTATACATCATACGGCATGGAGACCCGATATACGATCCCGACTGCCTGACGCCGAAAGGACATCTTCAGGCCGCAGCAGTGGCCAAGCGGCTTGCACGCCACGGGATAGACAGGATATACGCCTCGCCGATGATACGCGCGCAGCAGACTGCGCAACCGCTCAGCGAGCTGCTGCATCTGCCGGTGAACATCGAGGACTGGACGAGCGAGGCGCGCGCGTGGGAGGATTTTTCCGTATATATCGGCGGCGTATGCACCTGGTTCTGGCTTGACAGGGTGGAAGAGCTCGTCAATGACGGGACGGTCGATATGAGAGACTGGTATAATATGCCTGCATTGCGCGAATATGCGCCGCGCTTTAAGAGCGGCTTGGAGCGCATTGCCCGCTGCTCCGACGAATTTCTGGCGCGGCACGGCTATCGCCGCGAGGGAGCGCTATACCGCGTCGAGCGCCCGAACGACGAGCGTGTAGCGGTTTTCTGTCACGAGGGCTTCGGCAAGTCGTGGATGTCCCATCTGATGAGCGTGCCGCTGCACCTTTACGCGACGGAATACGAGATTACCCATACCGGAGTCGTCGTCGTGGAGCTCCGGAATACCGAGAGCGGTCTGACGCGCCCGAAATGCCTCGCATGGTCGGATATGTCGCACATATACGCCGAGGGCTTGCCGATGCAGCATAATAACGGCGTTTATATTTGACCTGCTTTAGCATATATTGACGCTAACGAGCTTTCGCCGGAAAGAGCTTATCCTTCCGGCGAAAGCATTTGTTTTTTATCGGAATGCGTTTTTGCTGCCGCATTCAGTTTTACGCGTCAGTCAAGCTCCGTGATGAGTATCTCTCTCTCGACGCCGTTTTTGGAAAGCCGCACCGTCTTGATCTCCTGTGGCGCAAGGCTCAGCGTAAAGCTTCGCCCAAGCAGCGTTATATCCGCCGTCGCCGCCGCGCCGTTTGTCTCATAGAAGCGCGCGACGATGCCGTCGCCGTCCTCGGCGTATTTGAGCGCCTCGAGCAGCACGGCAGGGTCGGAGACGGTAACGCCGCAGCCGGAGGTCGAAAGGCTACCCTCGTGATGCGTCTCCTGGACGAGATCCGGCTCGCAGTTGAGGAGTGCCGCCTCGCGGACGATATCGCCTGCTGTAAAACGCTCGAACGGCGTTATCGCATAGCGGAACCGCTGCTCGCCCTGATCCTGATACTCGACTAAGCCGTCGCGGCGGCCGTAATGATCGGCGAAGATGCAGCCGCGCGCGACGTTCATGCGCAGCTCGTTCCCGTCGGCGCAAAAGCTGTGCTTGCAGTCCGACGAGACGGCGACGCCGTGCGCTCCTAAGCGGAGGGCGGCCCAGCGCTGCGCCGGCTCCTCCTCGCCGTTTGCGGGCTTTTCGAGAAAACCGTAGGGCATGGAATAGACGGCGGCAGCCTCGTCCTCGCCTGAGACGGGGAAGGCGAGCTTGACGAGCTTGAGCTGCTCGTTGAAGCAGAGCAGGCAGTCCACTGTGAGCGATGCCGAATCGGAGCAGAGAGAGAAGTCCTGCCGCAGCGTCGAGCTGCCGAAGCGGCTGACGACTCGGATGGCGGCGCGGATGGGGCCGTTTTCCGTGACGGTGACAGAAGCTCCGCCGAACTCTCCGAGCTGTTTGTCAAAGGTAAAAACGCCGTGCGCCCACGTGTCCGGCTCAACGTCGTCGATGACGATAGGACGGGCCAGCGGCGCGGAGTTGACAATCCGGCCGGAGCGCTTGTCGGTCAGCTTTAGGATAAAGCCGGTATCCGGGTCGAACTCGGCGCGCAGGAACCGGTTTTCCAGCACACAGCCCTCGGCGCGCGGCGCATCCGGAGCGTCAAAATTGAAGCGCTCGTCCTTGTACATATAATAAGTGGTGTAGCCGAGCGGCGGTATATCGGCGATGAACGCGACGTTTTCGAGGCTGTTGCCGTTTGTCTGGGGCCCGCGCACGCGTTGGAGCGGCTGCGGAACGCCGTTTGCGTCGCATATGCCGGACACCTCGCTGGAATTTATCTTGACGAGCCGCCGCACCGGAAAGCTGTGCGGGTTAAAGACGACAAGCGGCGCGCCTTCGCCGTCGCGTTCCCAAAGCGACCAGCCGTTCTTCTGCACGGGAGCGTTTGATAGCCCGCGGCGGGTGTCGATGGCCCACGAGATGTTCTGGATTGAAAAATTGCGCACGGTGTTTGCAATCTCGACGGCGTAGCCAAGGGCAGGCTCCGCATCGTCATAGGCCTCGCGGATCGAGCAGCCTGCGAGGATATCGTGAAACTGGTTGAACATGACGCGCTCCCATGCGTCCGTTATCTCGCGCTGCATGGAGGCACAGCCGGTCAATGCGCCGCTGAGCAGGTTATAGCGTTCCGCCGTGACGAGCGCGTTTTCGGCGCGCCGGTTGAGCTGCTTGATGCGGGAGTTCGCCGCGTAGCAGCCGCTTGCGTGGTGCTGGAGATCGCCGCGGACGGTGCGCAGCGGAATATCGTTAGCGCGCAGATATTCAAAATATTTGTCGGGCGAGGAGTAGAAAACATCGCTTCCAAGCAGTTTTTCGGCCTTTCGCAGCGCACGGACGGTAGGGCCGCCGCCATGGTTGCCGACGCCGTAGAATATCATCATCGGAAGCCGTTCCTTTTCGGCAAGCCTGTCGTAGGGCGCAAGCTCCGGGAGGTTGTCACTGCCGTCGCAGTAGGCGAACGGGATGCGGTAGACCGCGATGCTGCTGCCGTCCGGAGACTCCCAGTTGAAAGCGGTTTCTGGCAGATCGGGCTTTTCGTGCACGCTCGGACGCATCATGACGTAGCTGTCGATGCCCGCCTTGCGGAAAAGCTGCGGGAGCATCCCGTTGTGCCCGAAAGAATCGACGTTGTAGCCGAACAGTGCCGCTACGCCGAGCTTCTCCTTGAAATAGCGCTGAGAATAGAGCAGGTGCCTTGCGAGCGCCTCACCGGAGGGGATGTTGCAGTCCGGCTGCACCCACATGCCGCCCGCTATCACCCATCGGCCCTCGCGGACACGCGCGCGTATCTCCTCGAACATGCCGGGCGCGCTGTGCTCTACCCATTTGTAGTAGCTCGCGCAGGCGCAGGTAAAGATGTAGCCGTCAAACTCTTTCATTCTGTCAAGCGCCGAGCGGAAGGTCGCCTTTATCTCGGCAAGTCCCTCCGGCAGCCGCCACAGCCAAACGGGGTCGATGTGAGCGTTTCCTATCAAAAATTTTTTCTGCATTCCCAAAACTCCTTCCGGCACTATTTGTTAATTTGATTTACATATAATCTCTTTATATTTTATCACGTAACGCCTATAGATGTCAAGCCTCAAAATATCTCTTTGACAACAGACAGCCGGAGCAGGGAAGGGGAGGGGAAGGACTTTTATGCAACAAAAAAGCACCGCGATTGCAGTGCTCTCGTTGGAGCTGTTAGGCAGATTCGAACTGCCGACCTCATCCTTACCAAGGATGCGCTCTACCTACTGAGCTATAACAGCATATGCATTTTTTGCTTTTGCCGTCCGGTCAGACAGCTTTTATATTATAGCTCTGTTTAACGGAAAAGTCAAGACTTTTTTCAAAAAAAGTCGAATTTTTTCGGAGCGGTTTTGTGTTTCCGGACAGCACGCCATCTTTATTTTTGGAAAAGCCGCTACTCAAGCGGCTTTTCCCGCCGTCCTATTATCCTTGCGGGAACACCGGCGACTACGGCTCCGTCCGGAACGTCGCGTGTCACCACGGCTCCGGCGCCGACCAGCGCGCCGCACCCTATAACGTTTCCGCAGACTATTGTCGCGTTCGCGCCGATGGACGCGCCCTCGCGCACCAGCGTCTTCACCCGCCCGGAGCTGCCCTTTGGCCTGCGCGCATCCGGCGTGAGATCGTTGGTGAAAACGCAGGAGGGCCCGCAGAACACCCCGTCCTCGAGCGTGACTCCCTCGTAGACCGACACGTTGTTTTGCAGCTTCACAAAGTCGCCGATGACAACGTTTTTCCCGATATAGACGTTCTGTCCCAGCACGCAGCCGCGCCCGATGCACGCGCCTGCCTCGACATGGCAGAAGTGCCATATCCTTGTTCCGCCGCCTATCGACGCGCCTGCGTCCACCACAGAGCTCTCGTGAACATAATATTCGTCCATCACAGCACCTCGATATTTTCTCGGTTTTTAATCCGCTTCATTGCGTTTTTGGCGTCATACTCAA
>CANNTZ010000007.1 GCA_947522735.1 uncultured Oscillospiraceae bacterium
CGCAGCCCGGAGCCTATCAGGAGCCGATTCCCGAGACCTCCGTTGCGTTTTCCAGCGGCAATGCCGACGATTTCAGCGAGATAATCGGCGGAGAGGACGATCTCCCGTTCTGACCACGGCCACAACCGCGTTTTTGAACCCGCTCAAAATGGAACTACCGGCTTTTGTCCGTTCGGGACAGGCAATCATAATTTTTACAAGGAGGTTTTCGTTGTGGAGAAGAACGATAGATTCGACCGCAGCAACAATCGCGGCGGACGCAAATCCCGCAAGAAGGTTTGCGCCTTCTGCGTGGACAAGATCGAAACCATAGACTACAAGGACGTTCCCCGTCTTCGCAGATATCTCTCCGAGCGCGCCAAGATCATTCCGCGCCGCGCCACCGGCACCTGCGCGAGACATCAGCGTCAGCTCACCATCGCCATCAAGCGTGCGAGACATCTTGCTTTCCTGCCCTACGTGAGCGACTGATCCTATGGTCCGCTTCAAAGTCCCGGTTTTCCGGGACTTTTTTTATGTTTGAGCGGAAAAATTTTGCAAAATACTTGAATCTTGACGGGAAATAGTATAAAATAATTAATTAGGGATTTTATATTGACAGGAGAAATAATTATGGCTGAAAAAATTATTGTTGAAACCTCTGCACGCCACATTCATGTCACCGAGGAGCAGTTCAAGATCCTCTTCGGCGCTGACGCCGTCATGCACAAAAAGAAGGATCTTTCCCAGCCGGGACAGTTCGCGGCCGAGGAGCGCCTCGACGTCGTGGGCCCCAAAAAGACTATTCCGAACATCTCCATCCTCGGGCCGGCGCGCAAGGCCGCTCAGGTCGAGGTGTCTTTCACCGACGCGAGAACCCTTGGCTTAAAGCCCCCCGTGCGCGAGTCCGGAGACGTTGCCGGCAGCGAGCCCTGCAAGCTTGTCGGCCCCTGCGGAGAGGTTGAAATCAGCGAGGGCGTTATCGTTGCGAAGCGCCACATCCACATGACCCCCGCCGACGCCGAGCGTTTAGGCGTAAAGGACAACCAGATCGTCGAGGTGAGAACCGGCGGAAATGGCCGCGAGCTCGTCTTTGGCGACGTCGTCGTGCGCGTAAGCGACAGGTTCGCGCTTGCTATGCACATCGACACCGACGAGGCAAACGCAGCCGGATGCGCGGGCGAGGTCTACGGCGAGATCGTCTCGAAGTAAGCCGGAGCTTCGGCACCCTGAAAGCAAGCTCGTACAACCGCCGGAATTGTGCACGATTCGGCGGTTGTTTTTGATAGAAGACACCGTAAGAAAGGAATGAGCAGCATGAGACAGCTTGATAAGGCGTACGATCCGAAAGCCGTCGAGGATCGCACCTATAAATTCTGGCTTGAGAAAAACTATTTTCATGCGACCGTCAACCCCAATAAAAAGCCGTATACCATCGTGATACCGCCACCCAACATCACCGGACAGCTCCACATGGGGCACGCGCTGGACAACACCCTTCAGGATATTCTCATCCGCTTCCGCCGGATGCAGGGCCGCGAGACGCTCTGGCTCCCCGGCACCGACCACGCCTCCATCGCGACCGAGGCGAAGATTGTGGCTGCGATGGCGGAGGAGGGACTGACAAAGGACGACGTCGGTCGCGATGGCTTCCTCAAAAGAGCGTGGGAGTGGCGCAGACAGTACGGCAGCCGCATTATAGGACAGCTCAAGAAGCTCGGCTCCTCCTGCGACTGGGAGCGCGAGCGCTTCACCCTCGACGAGGGTTGCAGCAAGGCGGTCAAAACCGTTTTCATAGACCTCTATAAAAAGGGCCTCATCTACCGCGGAGAGCGCATCATCAACTGGTGCCCGCACTGCCTGACCTCCATCTCCGACGCCGAGGTGGAATACGAGGATCAGGCGGGCCACTTCTGGCACCTGAGATACCCCCTTGCGGACGGCTCCGGCTATCTTGAGCTGGCGACCACCCGCCCCGAGACGCTGCTCGGCGATACCGCCGTCGCGGTCAACCCCAACGACGAGCGCTACAGAGGCTTTATCGGCAAAAAGCTTGTGCTTCCGCTCGTTGGCCGCGAGATACCGGTGGTTGCCGACGACTACGTCGATATCGAGTTCGGCACCGGCGTCGTCAAAATCACCCCGGCGCACGACCCCAACGACTTCGAGGTCGGCCTGCGCCACTCGCTGCCGGTCGTCAACGTCCTGACGCCGGACGCGAAGATAAACGAGGATTATCCCGCATATGCCGGAATGGATCGCTACGAGGCGCGCAAGGCCATCGTCCGCGACCTCGAGGCTGGCGGCTATCTCGTCCGCGTCGAGGACTATTCCCACAACGTCGGCACCTGCTACCGCTGCGGAACCACCATCGAGCCCCGCGTCTCCACCCAATGGTTCGTCCGGATGAAGCCGCTTGCCGGCCCGGCTATCGACGCTGTCAGAAACGGTGAGACAAGGTTCGTGCCGCAGCGCTTTGAGAAGATATATTTCCACTGGCTCGAAAATATCCGCGACTGGTGTATCTCCCGCCAGCTCTGGTGGGGCCACCGCATCCCGGCGTACTACTGCGACTGCGGCGAGATGGTCGTCGCCGCCGAAAAACCCGACAAATGCCCGAAATGCGGACGCGAGATGGTGCAGGACGAGGACACCCTCGACACCTGGTTCTCCTCCGCGCTCTGGCCGTTCTCCACGCTCGGCTGGCCGGACGACACTGAGGAGATGAGATATTTCTATCCCACCAACACCCTCGTCACCGGCTACGATATAATTCCGTTCTGGGTCATGCGAATGATGTTCTCCGGCATTGAGCAGACAGGCCGCGCGCCGTTTGACACCGTGCTCATCCACGGACTCGTCCGCGACGAGCTGGGACGCAAGATGTCCAAATCGCTCGGCAACGGCATCGATCCGCTCGAGGTCATCGACCGGTACGGCGCGGACGCGCTGCGCTTCATGCTTGCGAACGGCAACAGCCCCGGCAACGATATGCGCTATTCCGACGACAAGGTCAAGGCTGCGCGCAACTTTGCAAACAAGATCTGGAATGCCAGCCGCTTTGTGCTGATGAATCTGCCGGAGGATTTCAGGCTCGGGCTGCCCGACAGCTCCGCGCTGCGCATCGAGGACAGATGGGTGCTCAGCAGGTTTAACACTCTCGTCAGGGAGGTCACCGACAATCTTGACCGCTTCGAGCTGGGCGTCGCCTCGGCGAAGATATACGATTTTGTCTGGAGCATCGTCTGCGACTGGTACATCGAGCTGTCCAAAACCCGCATCAGAGAGGGCGGCGACTCCGCCGAAACCGCGCAGCGCGTGCTTGTCTACGTGCTCAGCGGCGCGATGAAGCTGCTGCACCCGTTCATGCCGTTCATCACCGAGGAGGTCTGGCAGGCTCTGCCGCACGAGGGCGAGAGCATCATGATCTCCGCCTGGCCGGAATACAGCGAGGCACTCGACTTTGCCGACGATGAGGCCGCGTTCAGCCGCATCATGGACGCGATAGCGAGCGTCCGCGTGCGCCGTGCGGAGATGAGCGTGCCGCCCTCCAAAAAGACGACGCTCTACATCGAGACGGAATATGAGGAGGATTTCCGCGCGGGCAGCGAATATATCAAGCAGCTTGCCTCCGCCTCCGGCGTCGAGGTCGGCAAGCTCCCGGCGCTCGACGGCATGGTGCAAATCATCACCTCCGCTGCGAAGATGGCGATACCTCTTGCGGAGCTGGTCGACAGGGAGAAGGAGCTTGCGAGGCTTGAACGCGAGCGCGCCGCGGTCGAGAAGGACGTGGACATGATATCCGGCAAGCTCGCAAACGAGAAATTCGTCTCCAAGGCGCCCGAAAAGGTCGTCGAGGCGGAGCGCATCAAGCTTGCCGCCGCAAAAGATAAGCTCGCCAAAATTCTCGACAGCATCAAAGCAATGGCCTCAAGCCATTGACCTGTCCGATAATTCGCAGCTACGACAACGCCGCAAAAAAACAATAACACGTCACGCTCTGAGCCGCCGCGGTATTTACGGCGGCTCAGGCCGCCATAATATGGATATCAACCGACGGAGGAAAGCTTATGAATTACAAGATAGCCTTTACACAGACAACGCCGGATATAAACGGCGTGTCCGTCGCTCAACTGAGAAACTATCCTCTTGAGCCGGAGGATTACAAGCCGTTCGCACAGTTCCGCGCGGCGGCATCGCCACAGGGTCTTTTTGTGAGGATGCTTTCGTTCGAGGTTGAGTGCAGCGGGCGCAGCACGCTCGCGTTCGTTGTCGAGCGCGACGGAGCGCGGCTCTCGGTGGCGGCGGAGCGCTCCGGGGCATTCGCGGCGCAGATAACCTCGGGAAGAGTAAAAACGCTCATCCACGGCGAGCTTCCGGCGCATTACTTCACCGGAGAGGATCTGCAGGGCGTCTACTGGGGCGTCGATCTGCCCGTTCCCGGCGATATCCTGCCGGACTTTGAGGCTTTTGCAGAAAAAGCTACGCTGTGCCGCGGCAACTTCTTCAAGCTCTGCCGGTCGGACAGGCGGCATTTCGGCAGCTTTTTCCCGTATGATTTCTCCGTTATGTCAACCTCGGACGCACCGGACACGCCGGATGAGACGCTGCGTCTCCTTGACGGCCTTGACGGCGGTATGGGCGATATGCCGGTTGTGAGGTTCTGACGGCATGGCAAGCTCGATATGCTCGGCGTGTCCGAGAGGATGCGGAGCCGTGCGCGAGGACGGACACGGCGAGGGCTTCTGCGGCATGGGTAGCGACCCGGTGATAGCCAAGGCGTGCGTCCACCGCTGGGAGGAGCCGTGCATCAGCGGCTCCCGCGGCTCCGGCGCAATTTTTTTCAGCGGCTGCGCGCTGCGCTGCGTGTTCTGCCAGAACTACCGCGTGAGCAGCGAAAACTTCGGCCGTCGCGTCAGCGTCGCACGGCTGCGGGAAATCTGTGAAAAGCTCGTCGGTATGGGCGTTCACAACATCAATCTTGTCAATCCGACGCATTTTTTCAGCGCGGTTTATGAGCTTCTGAGCAAGCCTCTCAGCGTGCCGGTTGTCTATAACACCGGCGGCTACGACCGCGTGGAGACGCTGCGCGCGCTGAAGGGCCGGATACGGATATATTTGCCCGACCTGAAATATTCCGACGACGCGCTGGCGGAGCGATATTCCGGCGCGCCGGATTATTTTGAGACTGCAACTCGCGCCATTGAGGAGATGTATTCCCAGACCGGAGCGTACAAAATGGGCGCCGACGGCATACTGCAAAGCGGCACAGTTATCCGGCACCTGATACTGCCCGGACAGCTTGACAACACCCGCCGGGTGATCGACTGGGTCTCCCGGAGCTTCAAGCCGGGCGAGGTGCTGTTCAGCCTGATGAGCCAGTATATCCCCTGCGGACGCGTGAAGAACGGCGAGTTCCCGGAGCTTGCGCGCACGCTCGGCAAAAGAGAATACGAAAAGCTTGAAGAATACCTGATATTCAGCGATATAGAGGACGGATACTTTCAGGAGCCGTCGTCGGCGAGCGAGAGCTACGTCCCCGACTTCGACCTTGAAAACGTCTGACAGGAGGACCGTTTATGTACCAGTTTGACCGAGAGATAGAGGCGCTTGCCGCAAAAGCGCAGGCGGACTGCGCCGCGGCGTTCGAGCGCATCGACGAGAACGAGGAATACTGTGCGCGCAAGGTCGCGGCGGCGTTTGAGCACGCGCGCGTCTCCGAGGCGCACTTTGCGGCAAGCCGCGGCTACGGCTATGGGGATATTGGCCGCGACACGCTCGACGTGATATACGGCGAGCTTTTCGGAGGAAAGGACGGCGCGGCGTTCGTGCGCCACACCTTCGTCAACGGCACACACGCGCTGACGACGGCGCTTTTCGGAGTGCTGCGCCCCGGCGACTACATGGTGTCGGTCACGGGCGCGCCATACGACACGCTGGCGCAGGTGATACGCGGCGGCGCGGGCTCGCTGTGGGATTACGGCATCAACTACCGCCAGATCGAGCTGCTTGAAAACGGTAAGCCGGATTACGACGCGATACCGTATGCGGCGAAAAGCGCGAAGCTGATATACATCCAGCGCTCCCGCGGCTACAGCACGCGCGATGCGTTCTCGATAGAGGAGATAGGCCGGATGGCGGCGGCGGCGAAATCGGCAAACCCGGGCGCGATAGTGATGGTGGACAACTGCTACGGCGAGCTTGTGGAGCGGCTGGAGCCGACCGACGTCGGAGCCGATTTGATGGCAGGCTCGCTTATAAAGAATCCGGGCGGCGGCATCGCCGAGACGGGCGGCTACATCGCCGGCCGCCGGGAGCTTGTCGAGCTTGCTGCGTGCAGACACACTGTGCCGGGCATGGGCAGCGAGGTCGGCTGCTCGCTTGGACAGACACGCAATATGCTGCTGGGGCTTTATCTTGCGCCTTCGGCGGTGGCGTCCGCGCTCAAGACGGCGGTTTTCGCGGCGCGGCTGCTGGAGCTGATGGGCTTCGACACTCATCCGGGCTATCTCGCGCCGCGCGGCGATATAATCCAGACGCTGACCTTGGGCAGCGAGGAGGGCATGAGGGCCTTCTGCCGCGGGCTTCAGAGCGCGTCTCCGGTGGATTCCTTCGTCACGCCGGAGCCCTGGGACATGCCTGGCTACGACTGCAAGGTGATAATGGCGGCGGGCTGCTTCACATCCGGGTCATCCATCGAGCTTTCGGCGGACGGTCCGGTGCGCGAGCCCTATTGCCTGTATATTCAGGGCGGACTGACCTATTCCTCCGGCAAATACGGCGTGATGCGCGCGGCGCAGGAGCTGCGGCGCACGCTGTGCAAATAACCGGCGTCAGAACGGGATAATAAAAGGCCTGCGAAAAAGGCGTCCCTCAATAAAAAAGCTCGAAAAACAGACGGTTTTCGCCGAAGGCCGCGTTATTGTTGCCCGCGTTGCTGAAAAACGGCGCCGCACAAAACGCCCTGCCTCAGGCCAAAACCGTCTCGTTTTGACGCCGACCACCCTCGCTTTATTATTCGGAGACGCCAATGCTGTTTTTTTCTTGTCAACGCTCTGAAAAACAGCGCCTTCGCACTTGATTATTTGCGCGAAGTATGATAAAATAATTTAATAATGAAAAAAAGTAACCATTAAATATTTTTATTGGCGATATTTTTCCCGACACTCGGCGTCTGTCCGCCGCACCGGAGGAGCACATGATAGATCCCAAGACGAAAACGCTGCTTGCGCTGGTCGAAATAGGAAATTATACCAAAACAGCGCAGTCTCTCTCGCTGACGCAGCCCGCTGTGAGCCATCACATTCGCCAGCTCGAGGAGGAATACGGCATAAAAATATTTTACAGCGGCAAAAAGACCCTCTCGCTGACGCCGGAGGGCGAGGTGCTGCTCAAATATGCCAAGCGCCAGGCGGCAATCGAGCAAAGGCTGCTTCATGCGCTGGAGGATATCAAAAGCTCCGTGCGCCGCTACAATGTCGGAACAACCACGACTGTCGGCGAATACGTCGTCTCGCAGCTTTTCATCACCTATTGCAACGAGCACCCCGGCGTGCACATCAACATCGTCACCGACAACCTGAACAGCATCCTCGGCAAGCTGCAATCCTATGAGCTGGACTGGGCCATCGTAGACGGGCGCGTCTCGTCGGACGGCATAAATTCGATACAGCTCGGCTCCGACTATCTCTGCCTTGTCGTCTCGCCGATGCACCCGTTCGCCAAGCGCAAGAGCGTCGGCCTGGCGGAGCTGAAGAACGAGCGCTTCATCCTGCGTTCTCCTAACGCCGGGACCCGCGCGCTGTTTGAGAAATATCTGCTCGATCACTCGGAGGACATACGCAACTTCAACATCCTCATCGAAATCGACAACATCAGCACTATAAAGGAGCTGGTCTATTCCAACCTCGGCATCACCGTCATGTCGCACAGCGCCTGCCGCGACGAGGAGGCGTCCGGGCGGCTGGTGACAGTGCCGGTCATCAACTTCAACGTGACGCGCGAGATAAACATCATCTATCACCGCAGCTTCGAGCACATAGAGATGCTCAGCGAGATCCGCCGTATCTACAACTCAAGGACATGACAAAACCGCATAAATAAAGGCTTATCCCGCAAAAACGGGGTAAGCCTTTATCTTTTGAGCGCCGCGCCCTGCACGATATCGTGCGCGTCGAGATAGCGCATGAGCCCGTTGAGCACGCGATGCTTGTCCGCGCTCCAAAGCGGCGCCGTCAGCGTGCGCCTGTCGCCGTCCCCGGTCAGCCGGTGGATGACGACGTCCGGCGGGATGCGTTCGAGACACCGTCCGACAAGCCGGAAATATTCCTCCATCTCAAGCGGTGCATAATCCATCTCTGCAAGCGCCGTGCCGCGCAAAACGTGCAGAAGCTGCAATTTTATCCCCTGAATATCGTGCTTGCAGGCAAAATCCACCGTGCGCAGCATGTCGTCCTCGACTTCGCCGGGCAGCCCCAAAATAACATGCACCACTACCTCGATGCCTGCGTCCCGCAGCAGTCCGACGCTCCGCGTGAATGCGGCGTTGGGGTAGCGCCGGTTTATCAGCAGCGCCGTGGCCTCGTTGGAGGTTTGCAAGCCCAACTCGGCAAACACCGGCTTTATGCGGCCTATCTTGCCGAGCAGCGCCGCGTTTTCCTCGTCCACGCAATCCGGCCTCGTGCCCACCGACAATGCTACGACGTCCTCCGGCTCGATAGCCGGATAGAACAGCTCTCTCAGCCGCCCCACCGGTGCATAGGTGTTGGTATAGGACTGAAAATAGCAGATGTAGCCGCAGCCCGGCGGAGCCTTTGAGCCGACGCGCGCCCTCGCCTCCTCAAGCTGTGCGCGGATATCGCTGCCGTGCGCGGCAAAATCTCCGGAGCCCTGCTCCGAGCAGAAGATGCAGCCTCCGTGGCCGAGCGTTCCGTCGCGGTTCGGGCAAGTGAAGCCTCCGTCGAGCGCAAGCTTGTACACCTTGCGGCCAAAGCGCTCCTTGAAATAGCCGCTGAGCGAGCGGTATCTCTCCATAGCTCCCACTCCCTGCCGGTTCTTCGCCGCGCCGCCCCTTTCCGGACGGTGCGGCGGCCGTTTATCCTCTGCGCGTCTTTTTGCCGCGGCGCGGGCTTTTCTTGCCGGCTCTTGCGCCGGAATTTCGCTCCTGCTGCGGCTCGCCGCTGTTTTTGATGATGTCGCACAGGCTGTCGATCCGGCTTGCAAAGCGGGCAAGCTCCTTGTTCGTCCTGCCCTCGCAGCCGCGAGCTGTATCGAGCAGCCGCTGTGCCGCGGCGACAAGACGGCTGAACGCGGTCGTTTTCGCCGCTGTCCGGCGTCCGGCGAACGGCACGCCCTCGGTCACGCGGGTGAAGCTGCCCGCCGCAAGATCGTACTCGGTCCCGCTGTATGGCGCATAGGCGGCGATACCGAACCTTTCGGCAAGGCCCGCCGCAAACGCCTCGCAGGATTCCTTGTCGCCGTGGTTGACAAAGACCTGCACCGGCTTTTTCTCAAAGCCGTCCACCCAGTCGAGCAGCCCCTGCCTGTCGGCGTGCCCGCTGACGCCGGGAAGCAAACCTATCTCCGCCTTTACGGCGATCTCGTCGCCGAACAGCCTGACCTCCTTCGCGCCATCGTAGAGCGCGCGGCCAAGCGTGCCCTCCGACTGATAGCCGACAAACAGCACCGTACACTCCGGTCGCCAAAGGTTGTATTTGAGATGGTGGCGGATGCGTCCGGCGTCGCACATGCCGCTTGACGAGATGATCACCTTCGGCTCCATGTCCTCGTTGAGCGCCTTGGACTCGTCGATTGTGACGTTGTTGACAAGCCCGTCGAACACTATCGGATTATCGCCCCTCGCCATCACCGCGCGCGTCTCCTCGTCAAAGCACTCGCTGCCGCACTGCATGAACACCGAGGTGGCCTCGTTTGCAAGCGGGCTATCCACGTATACCTTAAAGCCGTCGTGCCCGCTCACCATGCCGGAATTTTTGATTTCGCGGATAAAATACAGCAGCTCCTGCGTCCGGCCCACGGCAAACGACGGGATTATGACGTTGCCGCCGCGGTCGAGGGTTCGCTGTATATAGCTTGCAAGCACCTTTATATGGATATTGGCGTCGGTGCGCGCCTCGTGCAGGCGGTTGCCGTAGGTGGACTCGATGACAAGGTAGTCTGTCTCTGCAACATGCTTCGGGTCGTTGATTATCGGCTGGTTGGTGTTGCCGACGTCGCCGCTGAATACTATCTTCTTCTCCCTGCCGTCCTCGCAGAGCCACAGCTCGATGCAGGCGCTGCCGAGCAGATGGCCGATATCGGTGAAGCGCAGCGAGATGTGCTCGTCTATCTGTATCCGCTCGCCATAGGCGCAGGGCCGGACGAGCCGCATCAGCCCGTCCACGTCGTCGAGGTCGTATAGCGGCTCTACGGGCGCCTCGCCCGCCCGCGCTGCCTTGCGGGACTTATACTCCGCCTCCGATATCTGGATGTTTGCGCTGTCCCGCAGCATTATGCTGCAAAGACTGCACGTCTCGCGCGTAGCATAGAGCCTGCCGCGGAAGCCGTTTTTATAGAGCAACGGCAGCAGCCCCGCGTGATCGATGTGCGCATGGGTGAGAAAAACATATTCTATCTCCCCCGCCGGAACCGGCAGCGGCTCGTTTTCGTATACGTTGACCCCCTGCTCCATGCCACAGTCGATCAGGGCGTAGCGCCCCGCCGCCTCGAGCAGCGTGCAGCTCCCCGTCACCTCGTGCGCCGCGCCGATAAATCTTATCCTCATAGTCAAGCTCCTTCGGTCATTTGTCCTTTCCCGTCATCGCCTTCAGCTCCGCAATAAACATGTCCACGTCCACGAACTGGCGGTAGACCGACGCGAAGCGCACATAGGCGACCTCGTCGATCCGGCGCAGCCTCTCCATTGCCATTTCGCCGATCTCGGTGGACAGCACCTCCTGCACCATGCGGTTTTGCAGCGTTGTTTCGATCTCGTTCACCGCCTCGCCGATAACGTCCATCGATACCGGACGCTTGCCGCAGGCGATCACCATCGCGTTTATCAGCTTGTTGCGGTCGAACGGCTGGCGGGATCTGTCTCGCTTTATCACCATCAGCGGCAGAGTCTCGATTTTTTCAAAGGTCGTGAAGCGCTTGCCGCAGGAGAGGCACTCGCGCCGCCGTCTTATCATCCTGCCGTCCTCGGCCGGCCGCGAATCGCCAACCTTGCTCTCGTTGAAGCCGCAATAGGGGCATCTCATCTTTCTCTCTCCCTCCGGAAAATTCATCCTGAAATCGTATCATTCACCGTCGTTTTCGTCGAAAAGTCCAAGCCTGAGCTGCTCGCCGAGATCCTCTCCGCGCGGGATAGCTCCGGCGGAGGGCAGGTTCTTCGCGCGGAAACGGTAAGCGTTGCCAAGCGTCCCCTCCTTAAACGGCTCGACCGAGCCTACAATGGCGTTCTTTTTGAGCTGCATGGCGATTATCCCCTGCGTATCCTTGGCGGCTTTAGCCGAGAGCAGAGCGCTGTGCAGCAGCAGCACGCGCCCGCCGGAGGAGGTGAGCTTGAACTCGGTCTCCTCGCGGATATAATAGAGCGCGCAGAGCGGGAATTTGTCGCAATATGCGCCGATCAGCTTGCGGCGGCGCGTCTTGGTCTCGTAGGCGGACGCCTCCACCTTGGCGACGCGCCCGTTCTCGTAGAAGAACATCATATAGCCGGTAAAATCCGGCAGCACCGCCATGCCTATCACTCGCTCGCCCTCGTCCATTTGCAGGCGCGCCGGGATGTATTCTCCGAGCAGACTGACCTTGGTATCGGCAAAATCGGCACACTCAGCCTTATAGACCTGCGCGCGGTCGGTGAAGAAGAGCAGGTTCGCATTGTTAGTCGTCTCGGCGGAGAATGCGATATCGTCGCCCTCCTTGAGCTTGTGCTCGCCGCTCATGCGCAGCGACTGCGGCGTGACCTTCTTGAAATAGCCCTCGCGCGTGAGAAAAACGTTGACGGGATAGTCCGGTCTCGCCTCCTCCGGCTCGACGGCGGCCTGCACGGTGTCGTAGACGATGACGCTGCGGCGCGGCTTCGCATATTTTTTTATTATGCTTTTCAGCTCGCCGGTTATGATATCCCGGATCCTGCCCCTGTCGGCAAGCACCGCCTCCAGCTCGCGTATCTCATCGCGCAGCGCCGAAATGTCGTTTGTGCGCGCGAGGATATACTCGCGGTTGAGGTGGCGCAGCCTGATTTCAGCGACATATTCCGCCTGTATCTCGTCGATGCCGAAGCCGATCATAAGGTTCGGCACAACCTCCGCCTCCTCCTCGGTCTCGCGCACAATGCGTATCGCCTTGTCGATATCGAGCAGTATCTTCTCAAGGCCGCGCAGCAGGTGCAGCCTATCCTTTTTCTTTTGCAGGTCGAAATAGACGCGGCGCCGGACGCACTCCTCGCGGAAGGCGCACCACTCCAGCAGCAGAGGCTTGACGCCCAGCACCCGCGGCGTGCCGCCAATGAGAACGTTGAAGTTGCACTTGAAGGCGTTTTGCAGCGGCGTTGAGGCAAAAAGCCTGTTCATCAGCCGGTCCGCATCCACGCCGCGCTTCAGGTCTATGGTCAGCTTCAGTCCTCCGAGGTCGGTTTCATCGCGCACGTCTGACACCTCGCGCAGCTTGCCCGCCTTGGCCAGCGCCGTCAGCTTGTCGATGACCGCCTCTACCGTCACGTTCGGCGGCAGCTCGGTTATCTCGATGCAGTTGCCGGACTGGTCGTAGCTGTATTTTGCGCGCACCATGACACGGCCGTCGCCGGTGGAGAGTATCTTGTTCATCTCGGTCAGCTCGTTGATGATGTAGCCCCCGCCCGGAAAATCCGGCGCAAGCACGACGTCCGAGATGTCGGCGTCCGGGTTTTTGAGCAGCCGGATTGTCGCGCGGCAGATCTCCTCCATGTTGAACGAGCATATATTGCTCGCCATGCCGACGGCAATGCCCATGTTATAGTTGATGAGCACCGATGGAAAGGCAACCGGAAGCAGCGACGGCTCTCGGATGGTGTTGTCGTAGTTATCTACAAAGTCCACGGTGTCGTGGTCGATGTCGCGGAACAGCTCGGCGCAGATGCCGTCCAGCTTCGCCTCGGTGTATCGCGCCGCCGCGTACTCCATGTTGCTGGAATACGCCTTGCCGAAGTTCCCCTTGGAATCGACGTAGGGATAGAGCAGCGACTCGTTTCCGCGCGCCATGCGCACCATCGTCTCGTATATCGCCGCATCGCCGTGCGGGTTGAGCCTCATGGTCTGGCCGACGATGTTCGCGGATTTAGTGCGCGCGCCGGTAAGCAGGCCCATGGTGTACATCGTGTACAGCAGCTTGCGGTGGGAGGGCTTGAAGCCGTCGATCTCCGGTATCGCGCGAGAGAGAATCACGCTCATGACGTACGGCATATAATTTGTCTCTATAGTGCTGACTATCGGCTGATCCATGACCACTCCGGCGTTCTCGATATACGCGCCGGACATATTCTGATCGTGTTTTGTTCCGGTCTTGGCCGGTCTTTTTTTAGAAGGCATTGAAACGTCCTTTCAAGCAGCTTGCGTTATACTTACTTCTAATTATAACCAATTTTGCCGGATTTGTAAAGCTCCGGCGCGTCAAGCCCACGTCAAAACGCGCCCCTTTGCTTTTCGGCAACGGAGCGCGTTCCTTTTGATATAAATTTCGTCGATCATTCAGCGAAGCCGGAATCGACGAGACGCACAAGCGCGTCCACCGCAGTCTGCTCGTCAACGCCGTCTGCGATGATCTTGATCTCCGTTCCGCCCACGATCCCAAGCGACAGAACGCCCAACAGACTCTTGGCGTTCACTCTGCGCTCTTCCTTTTCGATCCAGATCGACGCCTTGAACTCGTTTGCCTTCTGGATAAAGAATGTCGCCGGTCTTGCGTGAAGACCAACCTGATTTTGAACGGTTACATCTTTAACGTACATTTTCGATACTCTCCTGTTAGCAGCTTCCCGGATATTCTCCGGGTTCCAACGTAGGTTTCCGGTGTTCCATTACTATATATTATAACCGCAACGCGGCAAGCCGTCAAGAATTTTTCGGTACCGTCCGGTTATTTCTGCTAATACTCCATATAAAAGAAGCTGCGCACAAACCCGCTTGTGCTAAATACCCAGAAAGTTTTCAACATAATATACAAAACACTCAATAACCGGAGCAAGTTGTAGCGGTTGTGTCCGTTTTTGCGCGCTCCATCAGCTCCACGGCATATTGCCGCTCCTCCGGCGTCAGGTTATCCATGCCGTCGCCCTCGAGCATATCCGGGCGCTTGAGCGCCGTGCGCTCGACCGACTTTAAGCGCCGCCACCTCTTTATATTGAGGTGATGCCCCGAAAGCAGCACCTCGGGCACCGCGCGCCCGCGCCAAACCTCCGGACGGGTGTAGTGCGGATATTCGAGCAGCCCGTTGAAGTGGCTCTCCTCCTCGAAGCACTCGTCGTCGGCGAGCACGCCCCTGCACAGGCGCGCCACGCAGTCGGTAAAAACCATAGCGCCAAGCTCGCCGCCGGTCAGCACATAGTCGCCGATCGACACCTCGTCGTCCACAATCTCCTCGATAACGCGCTCGTCCACGCCCTCGTAGTGCCCGCAGATGATGAACAGGCTGTCCATTTTGCTGTATTCCAGCGCCATCTGCTGCGTCAGCGTCCTGCCCTGCGGGGACATGTATATCACGCGCGGCTTCGTGTCAAGCTCCTTCACCGCGTCCTCCCAGCAGCGATATATCGGCTCGGCGCGCATCAGCATCCCCATGCCGCCTCCGTAGGGCGGATCGTCGATCCTGTTGTGCTTGTTGCCGGAATAATCGCGGATGTTGTGGCAATGAATCTCCAAAAAGCCCGCGCGCCGCGCCCGCCCTACGATGCTCTCGCCGAGGAATGCCTCGCACATCTCCGGAAACAACGTTGCTATGTCAATCCTCATCGTCAAACAGCCCCTTCAGCGGCCGTATCCCGATCCTGCCGCCCTCGACATCAATGCTTATCACAACGCTCGGGATCACCGGGATGAGCTTCTCCGAGCCGTCCGCAAATTTTATATGATACACGTCGTTCGCGCCCGTCTTGCTGACCTGGCACACCTCGCCGTATTTTTCGCCGCTGTCCGCATCGAACACCTCAAGCCCTATAATATCCTGTATCAGATGCTCGCCCTCGGCAAGCGGTATGTCGTCTCGGTCGGCGTATATTATCTTGCCGCGCAGCGCGTTCGCCTTTTCGACGGTGTCCACTCCCTCGAGCTGAAGCAGCGCCATCCGCTGCTGGGTGCGCGCGCGCAGCACCTTCATCGGCCTGTAGCCGTCTTTTTCCGCGAGATACAGCGTTTTGTAGCCGGTCAGCTCCTCCGGAGAATCGCACCACGGATACACCTTAAATTCGCCGCGCAGCCCGTGCGTCGTCACAATCTTGCCCGTCTCGATATACTTTTTCATAAGCGCTCCCTCATCGTATCCGTTCGTCCCGGATAAACATAAAGCGTCAAGCCTTAGGCATTGACGCTTACGCACATGTCGCCCGGACAACCGGTTCAGTCGATCTCCACGGCAACCTTCAGCTCGGAGCGCGTCGCCGCCGCGCGGATAACCGTGCGGATAGCCTTGGCGATCCTGCCCTGCTTGCCGATCACTCGGCCCATATCCTCCTGCGCGACGTGGAGGTGCATGACAATCACACCCTCCTCGTTCGGCGCGTCGGTCTCAACTGCGACCTGGTCCTTGTTCTCCACAAGCCCCTTCGCGATCTCGATCAACAGCTCTTCCATAAGACGAAATCCTCCCTTTCAAAGATGTCAGATGATCTCGTTCTTCTTGAGAATGGTGCGAACGGTATCGGTGGGCTGAGCGCCGTTGGCGATCCACTGCTTTGCCTTTTCCGCATCGATCTTAACCACGCTCGGCTCCTTGGTCGGATCGTAGTAACCGATCTCCTCAATGAATCTGCCGTCGCGGGGATAACGGGAATCGGCAACGACTATACGATAAAACGGCGCCTTTTTCGCTCCCATTCTGCGAAGTCTGATTTTGACAGCCATCTCTGTCACCTCCATAAAAGTAAGTTTTATTATATGTTAACCCTCCGGGCTTGCGCCCGCGGATCACATTCCGGGAAAACCCTGCATGTCCGGCATGCTTGTCATCAGCTTTCTCATCTGCTTCGACTTTTTGCCGCCGCCCGAGAACTGCTTCATCAGCTTCTGCATCTGCTCAAACTGGCGCAGCAGCCGGTTGACGTCCTCGACCTTTGTGCCGCTTCCGGCGGCTATTCTGCGCTTGCGCGACGGATCTATCAGAGAGGGCTTCAAACGCTCCTTCGCCGTCATCGAGCAGATTATGGCCTCCATCCGCTTCATTTCCTTCTCGCCGCGCTCCGCGTCCTCGTCCTTTATCTTTCCCGCGCCCGGGATGAGCGAGAGCACCTGGCTGAGCGGCCCCATCCTGTGCATCTGGCGCATCTGATCAAGCAGGTCGTTCATGTCGAAGGCGTTTTCCTTGAGCCTGCCCGCCATCTTTTCGGCGGCCGAGAGATCCAGCTCCTTTTCCGCTTTTTCTATCAGCGAAAGCACGTCGCCCATCCCGAGGATGCGCGAGGCCATTCTGTCGGGATAAAACGGCTCGAGGTCGCCGATCTTCTCGCCGGTTCCGATGAATTTTATGGGCTTGCCGGTGACGGCTCTGACCGACAGCGCCGCACCGCCGCGCGTATCGCCGTCCAGCTTGGTGAGGATGACGCCGTCGATCTCAAGCAGATCGTTGAACGCCTTTGCGGCGTTGACCGCATCCTGACCAGCCATGGAATCCACGACGAAGAGTATCTCGTCGGGCTTCAGCTCTCGCTTCAGCTCGGACAGCTCATCCATGAGCTGCTCGTCTATATGCAGACGGCCCGCGGTATCGATTATGACGATATCGTTGCCGTAGTCCTCCGCGTGTTTTATCGCCCTGCGGGCGATGTCCAGCGGCTTTGCCGTGCCCATCTCAAACACCGGGACGCCTGCGGTCTCGCCGACAACCTTCAACTGGTCGATGGCCGCCGGGCGGTAGATGTCGCAGGCGACAAGCAGCGGGCGCTTGCCCTGCTTTTTGAAGCTGTATGCGAGCTTTCCTGCGTGAGTGGTCTTTCCCGCGCCCTGTAGGCCGCACAGCATAATCACGGTCGGTATCCTTGAGGAGAGGTTGATGCGGGCGTTGCTCTCGCCCATCAGCCGCGTCAGCTCCTCGTTGACGATCTTTATAACCTGCTGCGCCGGAGTCAGGCTCGTGAGCACGCTTGCGCCTATCGCACGCTCAGTCACGTCCGCGATGAATTTTTTGGCAACCTTGTAGTTTACATCCGCCTCCAGCAACGCCATGCGCACCTCGCGCATAGCCTCCCTGACGTCGGCCTCGCTGAGCTTTCCCTTTGATTTGAGCCGTTTAAAGGCGGCGTTAAGCTTTTCCGAAAGGCCCTCGAATGCCATTCATCATCCCTCCTGCTCCGCATGGCTTTCATATACAATAAGCATCTATAACAGTCGTTTCCGCACAGCCCGCAGCTCAGACCGATTCCTCGGCAAGCCTGTCCGCGAGGACGGCTATCTTTTCGGCCAGCCGCGATATCTCCAGCGACGGCATGTCCTTTCGATTGACCCTCTCGACCTCCGCCGCGAGCCTCCTTATCGCGTCCAGCCCCTCGCGCAGCTGACGCGCACGGCTTATCGCGCCAAGGCGCTCCTCCATATCAAGCAGCGACGCCTCCGCATGCTTGATGGAATCGCGCACGCCCTGCCGGGTTATCCCGGTGTGCTCGGCGATCTCCGCCAGCGACAGATCCTCACTGTAATACAGCTCGAACACCTCTCGCTGCTTGTCGGTTAGCATATTGCCGTAGAAGTCGTATAAAACGCACAAATTCAGATTTTTCCCCGCCATTTTATCCAGCTCCCGAAAGGTCTGCGGCGTTGTAAAGATATTTCTCTTTACACTACTGCTCTATTATAATCGTTAAAGTGCTGAATGTCAAGTATTATTTAATGTAATTTTCTCCAAAGATCAATTTTGGCACACTTTTTATTTGTAAAACCCTTGACATTTCGCTTTAGGTGTAATATTATTAGTCTTGCAGTGTGTATGCAATCCCACATAGCTCGTGAAAGGGACTTTCACCTTATGGCGTCAGACGGACGGCAGAATGACGAACAGCTCGCGGCCCTGGCAAAGGGTGGAGATATCTCCGCGCTTGAGCGGCTCATCGCACGATATGCGAAAGCGTTCAGGGCAAACGAGGCGGCGCTTTCCGCCCTCGGCCTGGAGAGGGACGACCTGTCACAGGAGGCGATGATCGCCGTGATAAACGCCGTCAGAAGCTACTCTCCCGGCAAGTCCGCATCCTTCCGAGCCTATGTGACGGCCTGCATAAGCAACCGGATACGCTCGCTGCTGCGTTCGCAGTCCGGCAAAAAACACCGGCCTCTCAACGAGAGCCTCTCCTTTGGGGAGCTTTCGGAGGACGGCGGCACACCGCAGGTCTCGTTAAAGTTCAGCGAGGATCCCGAGGCGTTAGTGATCAAACAAGAGTACGATCGGCACATCTGGCAACAAATAGTCTCTGTTTTGTCTGACCTCGAGCGCGCAGTCTTCACGGCATATCTAAGCGGTTATACCTATGAGGAGATAGCAAGGCAGTTCGGACTTGGAGTCAAATCCGTGGACAACGCCCTGCAGCGCTCAAAGCTAAAGCTGAAATCCATTGAATTTTAGCGCTATTCCCCGTTTTCAACGGCTGATATCCGCCGTTGTAAAATATGCCCAGCCCATACGTTCTTGTGTGCCAAAGGGCAAATATTATCAAGTGAGGTTAAAACCATGTACGCAGACAAAACACTGACATGCAAAGAGTGCGGAGCCGAGTTCGTGTTCACCGCCGGTGAGCAGGAGTTCTACGCTGAGAGAGGCTTCGTAAACGAGCCGCAGCGCTGCAAGGCTTGCCGTGACGCTCGCAAGAACGGCGCCAAAACCCAGAAGGAAATGTTCACCACCACCTGTGCCGCCTGTGGCGCGGAGGCGAAGGTTCCTTTCAAGCCCAGAGAGGATCGTCCCGTTTATTGCAGCGAGTGCTTCGCAAAGATGAAGTCCGCTGAGTAATTATGCCGGACATGCCGTGTGACGCAGTGCGCTCACACGGCTTTCTTTTGTTTTCGGACGGCAGGCCGTCGGAGAGAGCCGCGCGCCTGAATTTTGACGCTGCCGGACGGGAGCTCTGCTCTCCCGTCCGTTGTTTTGCCCTTATGGCGCCAATCCCGGCAAAAGTCTTGGGTGTTTTCCTCATTTTTGCGCTTTCCGTCCTGCTTTTTCGCGCTTTTTCTTGACTTTAGCATATAAAAGTGATATACTGAAATATCATAATTTTATCCATACGGGAGAGTCAAGTCATGAAAACCAGCCTCACCTTTCCGTCCGGATATCGTTCCTCGCTCGATATCCTTCAGACCGAGATAGCGATAAAGCTTGTCAAGGACACCTTTGAACGTGAGCTTGCCGCACATCTTGAGCTAACGCGCGTCTCCGCGCCGCTGTTTGTGCGCCCGGAGAGCGGCCTAAACGACGATCTGAACGGCGTCGAGCGCCCTGTGGATTTCGACGTCCCGGACGCAGGCTGCGACGTGCAGGTCGTTCAGTCGCTGGCAAAATGGAAGCGCTTTGCGCTCGCGCGCTATGGTCTCAAGCCCGGAAAGGGGCTGTATGCCGACATGAACGCCATCCGCCGCGACGAGGTCCTCGACAACCTGCACTCCGTCTATGTTGACCAGTGGGACTGGGAGAAGATCATAACCCGCGAGCAGCGCAACGAAGCCACGCTGCACGATGCCGTAAATAAAATCATGAGCGCGCTGCGCTGCACACAGCACACGCTCATCGAGACCTTCCCGGCGCTCACGCCGTTCATCCCGGACGACATAACCTTTGTAAGCTCACAGCAGCTTGAGGACGAATATCCCGAGCTGACCCCGAAGCAGCGCGAGGACGCCGCAGCCGAAAGGTACGGCGCGGTGTTCATTTCGCAGATAGGCGGCGCGCTCAAAAGCGGTGGCAGACACGACGGTCGTGCGCCCGACTACGACGACTGGGCTCTCAACGGCGATATTATTATATGGTATCCAGTGCTCGACCGCGCGGTCGAGCTATCCTCGATGGGCATCAGGGTGGACGAGGAATCCCTGCGCCGCCAGGTCAGGCTTGCCGGCTGCGAGGAGCGTCTCGAGCTGCCGTTCCACAAGGCGCTGCTGGAGGGCAGTCTGCCTCTGACGATGGGCGGCGGCATCGGTCAATCGAGAATCTGCATGATAATGCTCGGAAAGGCGCACGTCGGCGAGGTTCAGTCCTCGATCTGGAACGCCGGAGACGTCGCCGCCTGCGAGGAGCACGGAATACGTCTGCTCTGACAGAGGGCAGCAAAGGGAGGACATATATGCCTTTTAATTTTGCAAGCAACGTTTTCAGCGACGCCGAGATGAAGCGCCGCCTGCCTGCGGCGGTATATGAAAGCCTGCAAAGCACCAAAAAGCTCGGAAATCCGCTCGATCCCGGGCTTGCCGAGGCGGTCGCGTCCGCGATGAAAGACTGGGCCATCGAGATGGGGGCGACCCACTACACCCACTGGTTCCAGCCGCTGACCAACATCACCGCCGGAAAGCATGAGGCGTTTCTCAACCGCACCCGCGACGGAGAGGTGATCACGGAATTTTCCGGCAAGGCGCTCGTCCGTGGCGAGCCGGACGCATCCAGCTTTCCCTCCGGCGGACTCCGCGCCACCTTTGAGGCGCGCGGCTACACCGCCTGGGATCCCACCTCCCCCGCCTTCGTCCGCGACAGCACACTCTACATCCCGACCGCCTTCTGCTCCTACAACGGCGAGGCACTCGACGCCAAAACGCCACTGCTGCGCTCCATTCAGGCGCTCTCCGAGCAGACGCTGCGAATACTCAGGCTGATGGGCAACACCACCTCCAAAAGTGTTCTTTCGATGGTCGGTCTCGAGCAGGAATACTTCCTTGTGGATCGCGAAAAATACGAGAAGCGCCTCGATCTCAAGATCTGCGGGCGCACGCTGTTCGGCGCAAAGCCGCCCAAGGGGCAGGAGCTGGACGACCACTACTGCGGACGGATCCGCCTGCGCGTCGCGAGCTTTATGAAAGACCTTGACGAACGGCTCTGGGCGCTCGGCGTCATAAGCAAGGTCAAGCACAACGAGGTGGCCCCGGCCCAGCACGAGTTGGCTCCGGTGTTCTCCTCCGCCAACATTGCCTGCGACCACAACCAGCTCACGATGGAGGTCATGCGGCAGGTCGCCAAGGAGCACGGTCTGGCCTGCCTGCTGCACGAGAAGCCGTTTGAATATGTCAACGGCTCAGGCAAGCACGACAACTGGTCAATCCAGACCGATGACGGTATAAATCTGCTCAAGCCCGGCAAAAATCCCGCCGAAAACTGGCAATTCCTGCTGTTCCTCTGCGCCGTCATCACCGCCGTGGACCGCTACGCCGATTTGCTGCGCGTATCAGCGTCCTGCCCCGGCAACGACGAGCGCCTCGGTATGAACGAGGCCCCTCCCGCGGTCATATCCATCAATCTCGGCAACCATCTCTACTCCATACTCGAAAACATTGCCGCCGGTCGCCGCTCCGAATCCGACGAGGCGCACTATCTCGCCATCGGCGTTGACGCGCTCCCCTCGCTCACGCAGGACGACTCCGACCGCAACCGCACCAGCCCCTTCGCTTTCACCGGTAACCGCTTTGAGTTCCGCATGCTCGGCTCCTCGCAATCGCCCGCCTTCTCCAACGTTGTGCTCAACGCCGCCGTCACCGAGGCCCTGGGCGAATTTGAGCCGATCCTGCGAGGTGCCTCTGATATACCAGACGCCGTCCGCTCAATCGTCGCAAAGACGATCTCCGAGCACCGCCGTATCATCTTCAACGGCAACAACTACTCCGCCGAGTGGCGCGCCGAAGCCCGCCGCCGCGGACTGCCGGAGATCAGCAACACCGTGGACGCCATCGACTCGCTCATCGCGCCCAAAAACATCGCGCTCTTCACCCGTGTCGGCATCTTCACCGAGGACGAGTGCCGCTCGCGCTACGAGATACTGCTCGAAAACTACGAGAAGGTCATCTTTATCGAGGCCAACACTATGCTCGAAATGCTCAACCGGCAGATAATCCCGGCAGTCACACGCTACACCGGTGACGTCGCGCGCTCCTATAATCAACTCAGCGCCGCCGGGTTCGTCAACTCCGAGTTGAAATCCCTCATCTCTGAGCTGTCCGACTGCGAGAGCCGCCTTATCACCGGCAGCCGCGAGCTTGAAAAATACATCTCTCAGGGACATTCCATCGGCGACGTCCGCAAGGCCTGCGGATTCCTTCAAAAGGTACTTCGCCCCTATATGGGCTCGCTCCGCGTATACGCTGACCGCGCCGAAACGCTGCTCGACAGCTCGAGCTGGCCTTTCCCAAACTACACCGATCTGCTCTTCAGGGTCTGATCAGCCCTTGCCTCTGCCGGTTCCGGATCTGCAACCGCTTCAATACCGCGGGCAGGCTCGCCCGCCGGATTTCATCCGGCGCTGCGACGTACGTCGCTTGGCTCCGGCTTTGCCGGAGCGGCGAGCCGTCCTTTCGCTTCGACGGGCGCTGACTGATACGAACCGGCAGACCGCCAGCCGGCATCGAAAAGGAGGCCGTACAAATGAAAACGATAATAATCGACGGACAGGGCGGCAGGGTCGGCCGCACCATTGCCGAAAAGCTCAAGTCCCGGCTGCCCGAACAGGAGCTGACGGTTATCGGGACCAACAGCATAGCGACCGCAAATATGCTTAAAAGCGGCGCTGAATTTGGCGCCACCGGCGAGAATCCGATAATGCTCGCCGCCGAGAACGCCGACCTGATAATCGGCGTTCTCGGCATCGCGATACCTCACTCGCTGCTTGGTGAGGTGACGCCGAAGATGGCGGCTGCCGTCGGCAAGAGCCGCGCGAAGAAGCTGCTCATTCCGTCGACACGCTGCAACAGCACCGTCGTCGGCGTAACCGTAAACGGTCTCGGCGAGCTGACCGACCTTGCTGTCGAAGCAGCAATCGACTACCTCACTGCAAAATAGGCCGTACACATCAAAAACCACGGAGGGATAAACATGCAAGCTTCACTCACCGCGGAAAAGCGCCGCTTCATCGAGTTTATGACCGGCGCGGGCGTGCTCCGCTTCGGCGAGTTCACCACCAAAAGCGGCCGCCTCTCGCCATATTTCGTCAACACCGGTCTCTACCGTACCGGCGCGCAGATATCGACCCTTGGCGACTTTTATGCCGAGCTTATAAACGGCTCCTGCGGCGGCGGCTTCGACGCAATGTTTGGCCCGGCCTACAAGGGCATACCGCTCGCAGTTGCCGCAGCATCGGCGCTCGCCCGCAACCACGGGCTGGACAGGCCCTTCTTCTTCAACCGTAAGGAGGCGAAGGATCACGGCGAGGGCGGCAGCTTTGTCGGCTACACGCCAAAGGACGGCGACCGCGTCATAATCATCGAGGACGTCATCACCGCCGGAACTGCGTTACGCGAGGTCATGCCAATGCTGCGCGGCTGCGCGGACATCACCGTGAAGGACATGTTCATCTCGGTCGACCGCTGCGAGTGCGGCCAAAATTCCGACTTGTCCGCCGTGCGCGAGGCAGAGCGGAGCTACGGAATATCGGTTCACTCCATCGTCAACGTTTTCGATATTCTTGCCTATCTGCGGGAGGATCCCGCGAACGCCGCGCAGGTCAATGCCATGGAGCGCTACGTCTCGCGCTATTGCAGATGATTCTTGCGCCTCGACAAACTTTCAAAAGGAGACCCGTATCATGTCAAGAAAGCTAACCTCGCTGCTGCTTGCGGCAGTGCTCGCACTTTCAATTGCGCTGTGCTCCGCCTGCTCCGCTCCGGTTGTACCCAACACCGACGAGCCGGATCTGCTCGGAGCGTCCGCCCCGGATGCCTCCGAGCCGCTTCCGGAAACGCCGGTGCTCTCACCAAACGCCGCACTCGTCTCCATGGACGGCTTCCCGGTGGTTGCAGAGAAGATAACCGTGACCGGCATGATGCCAGGCGACCTCGAATGGGACGAGCAGCATGTTGCCCAACGCCTTGAGGAGCTGACCAACATCGCCGTCGAGATGACCGCAGTCGAGCCGGAGCTGTTTGAGGAGCGCAAGCTCATCGCGCTCTCGTCGGATGAATACCCCGACTTTTTCTACATGGCCGGGCTTACCGGCGCACAGCGGCAGAAGTTTGGCGCGTCAAGCGGAGCTCTTCTTGATCTCATGCCGATCATCGACGCCGGCTACGCCCCAAACTTTGCGGCCCTCGCCGCAAGCGACCCCGATATTCTCGCGTCCAGCCGCACCGGCGGAGCGCTCTATGCCCTGCCCTATTGCTACAACGGCTTTGACGAGGGCTTTATCGCAATCAATACGAAATTCCTCGACGCGCTCGAGCTTGACGTCCCACAAACCCCCTCCGAGCTGCTTGAAACGCTGCGCAAGGTGGTCTCCGGCAATCCGAACGGCCGCAAAAAGGCTCAGGAGACCGGAATCGCGACCATCCGCGGGATGTATTATATAACGCCGTTCACCGGCTGCTTCGGGCTTCCGACCGATGGCGTATACCCCGACGGCTCCACGGTAAGGCTTGGCGCGGCGCAACCGGAATACCGTGAATTTCTGCGCTTTTTCGCGACCTGCTACGATGAGGAGCTTGTCAGCGGCAACATTCTCGACAATGCAGCCGACGACAAGGACGTCATCGACGAGCTTGACAACGACACCATCTTCATGATGTATACCGGCAGCACAGCCGTTTTCGGAGACAACGCCGATGATTACGACGTGTTCAGGCCCGTCTCCTCCGAGAGCGGTTCCGGCGTCTGGCTATCTGCAAAGGCGGTCGAGGCCGGGGTTTTCGCCATTACCGACAAGTGCGAATACCCCGAAGCACTGCTGCGCTGGGCGGATTATTTCTACTGTGACGAGGGTCAGTTCCTGCTTAACACCGGCACGGAGGGCAAGCACCACACCCTTAACGACGACGGCGCGTGGTCGCCGAAAAAGGGCGCCAACAAGACGCTTTCCGAGTGGCTAAGCGGCTTTTCCATCATCTCCGGCGGCAAAAACCTCGTCCCCGGCTTCTACTGCTACGACGTCGCCGCCACCTCCTCCGACGAGCTGATCGCGCGCCAGCAAGCCTATCGCGACGCGCTCAACGATATCCGCGTTCCGCGTTATCCCGAGGTGCAGTTCACACTCGACGAGCTGGACGGCATCAAGGGCTTTGAGCCTCTCGCCGATTACATCGACGCGATGCAGCTTAAATTCATCTCCGGCGAGGCCAATCTCGACGGCGACTGGGACGACTATCTCGCCACTCTCGAAAAATACCGCGTCGACAGCTACGTCGCCATCTATCAGGCGGCCTACGACCGCTACATGGCGGCAAGATGACGGCCATTCAGCGCATTCACCGCGCCCTCCGCTCCTGCGGAGGGCGCGGTTATTTTTTTTATCATATTCGTTATTGAAACGTTAAGCTTATGATAATCTGTACATTTTTCATTGTTTTGCCTTAAAAGCTCTATCTTTACCGAAAACTATCATTTACTTTTTGACAGTCTCATGCTATTCTGCAAATGTAAAATCCACCGCGAAACAATATTACACGGAGGTGCATCGCTACGACTACCAACGCCATTGGCGCAGCCGGCGTCATTCCGGAAAAGCGCCGCAGAAAAAAAACGCCGTTCAGGCTGGCGCTCACGAAGTGGCAGCTTTATCTACTGATACTCCCCGCAATGATCTACGTCTTTATCTTCAACCATATTCCGATGTACGGCGTACTCATCGCATTCAAAAACTACAATCCTGGGCTGGGTGTCTGGGGAAGCCCCTGGGTCGGCTTCGACCATTTTGTCCGCTTCCTTGAATACCCAAAGTTCTGGAGCATCGTCTCCAACACCTTTCTGCTCAGCCTCTATTCGCTCGCTCCGTTTCCCATAACCATCATCTTCGCGCTGCTTCTCAACGAGCTGACCGACATCCGCTTCAAGAAAACGGTGCAGATGATAAGCTATATGCCGCACTTTTTCTCCACCGTCGTCATGTGCAGCATTATCCTGCTGTTCACTGACCGCAGCACAGGCGTCATCAACAATCTGATCGAATTTATCGGGCTGGAGCGCGTCGATTTCATCAGCAGCACGGCATGGTTCCCGTCGGTCTATGTCTGGTCCGGCGTCTGGCAGGATCTCGGCTGGTGCAGCATCATCTATATTTCGGCGCTTTCGAGCGTCTCGCCGGAGCTTATCGAGGCCGCCCGCATCGACGGCGCGAGCAAGCTCCAGATCATGCGTCACATCGATCTCCCCGCCATAGTACCGACCATCATCACCATACAGATACTCAACTGCGGCAATATCCTTTCCGTTGGCTTCGAGAAGATATATCTGCTGCAAAACCCGCTGAATCTCGCCGTATCTCAGGTCATCTCGACCTATACCTACGAGATCGGCCTGCTCGGTGCGCAGTTCAGCTATTCCGCGGCAATAGGGCTGTTCAATACCGTCGTCAACGTTGCGGTGCTATGCGTCGTCAACGCCATCGCCAAGCGCGTCTCGGACGTCAGCATATGGTAACGCAAAGGAGAGGATATCATGAAAAAACCAAACAGCGACAGGATCTTTGATTTCTTGAACGTCGCGTTCATGCTGCTCTTTACGCTCATCATCCTTTATCCGCTCTACTTCACCGTCATCGCCTCCTTTTCGGAGCCCTACGACGTGGCTAAGGGCAACGTCACCTTCTGGGTCAAGGGCTTCACCACGGAAGCGTACTCCAACGTTTTCAAGAACTCTCGGATCTGGCAGGGCTATCTCAACAGCATCCTCTACACCGCCGCAGGCACCGCCTTCAATCTCGTGCTCACCATTCCGGCGGCGTATGTGCTCAGCAAAAAGGAGCTGCCCGGCCGGACGGCGATAGCATGGTATTTTCTGTTCACGATGTTCTTCGGCGGCGGGCTCATCCCAAGCTACATTCTCGTGCAGAGGCTCGGGCTGCTCAACCGCTTCTCGACGCTGATAATCCTTGGCGCCTTCGGCGTTTACAACATGGTTATCGCGCGCGTTTATTTCCAGACCTCCATCCCCGAATCGCTCTACGAGGCGGCGCACATCGACGGCTGCGGAGAATTTCGCGTCTTTTTCGGCATCGCTTTGCCGCTCGCGATGCCGGTTGTCGCGGTTATTGCGCTGTTCTGCGCCGTCGGCAAATGGAACGATTACTTCACCGGGCTAATCTATCTCTCCAGCAAAAAGCTCTATCCTCTACAGCTTGTGCTCCGCTCGATACTCATTCTCAACGAGAACATGCTAAAGGCGCTTGACCGCCAATCCGGAGATGCCTCCGGTGAAGCCAAGCAGGCCGCGATTCGCATGGCGTATATGGCACAGGCGATGAAATACTCGCTCATCATGATCTCCTCGCTCCCGATGCTTGTCGCCTATCCCTTTGTCCAGAAGTATTTCGTCAAGGGCATGATGGTCGGCTCCCTCAAGGGTTAGCGGGCAGCGCTCTCTGCCCGGTTATCCTCTGCGCCGCCGGCACGAGCCTGTCTTTTGCGGCTGGCGCGGCAAAGCAAGCCGCAGTCAGACGACCCAAAGCTTGTCGCCGGGAAAAGTTGGAACTTCCAATTTTGCCCGGATGATGATAAAATAATTATATCAGGAGGAACAATCAATGGCAATGAAGAAAATATTCTGCATCCTGCTTGCGCTCGTTATGATCGCGGCAGCGTTCGCCGGCTGCGCAGGCGGCGGCAAACAGAGCGACGGCTCAAAGCCCGAGTCCTCTGCGGCTTCCAAGGCCGATTCAAGCGGCGAGGACAGCCCCAACACTGACAGCGACGTCCCCGAGTACCTCAACACCGAAAGCGATTTCCCCATCGTCAAGGACGGCTATGACGTCACACTCCGCGCCGTTATCTCCCAGCAGGACGGCTTCGGTTCCGACGACCCGAACGACTACTGGTTCATCGCGTGGGCGCAGCAGAAGATGAACATCAAGCTTGATGTCGAGCTGATAGCCGGCTCCGCGCTTGATGAGAAAAAGCCGCTTCTCTTCGCCAGCCAGACACTTCCCGACCTTCTCTGGTGCCTTTCCCTCTCCTCCACCGACATGGTCACCTACGGTCAGAACGGCGGCCTGCTGCTCGACCTCAAGCCGTACATCAACGAGCATAACACCCCACACATCCTCCAGTGGTTTGATGCCTTTCCCGAAGCGGAGCAGATTGTGACCTGCCTTAACGGTGCGGTATATACCCTGCCCGGCATCGGCGACGCGTCCGACATCGGCGACTTTGCCTCCCGCTCCTTTGTCAATAAGAAGTGGCTGGACGACAACGGCATGAAGATGCCCGAAACCATCGACGAATACACCGAGATGCTGCGCGCCTACAAGGAGGCCAACCCCGATCTCATCCCGCTCGGCGGCTCCTACGAGAACGATAACCCCGGCGTCGTGCTTCTCAGCGGACTTGGCTTCATCACCACCGATCCCCTCGGCGTCAGCCCGGCGCTCCGCAACGGCGAGGCCGTCATTCCCGCCGCCAACGCCGACTACAGGGAATACCTCTCCACCATGAAGACCTACTACGACGAGGGCCTCATCGCCAGAGATTTCTTCACCATGGACTCCACCGAAACTCAGGCGCTCGCCGCCGAAAAGCAGCACGTCGCGATGGCCACCGTTCCCTACCTCGTGCTTCCCGAGGCCGAGGACTTCAAGGAATATGTTTCGACAAACCCGCTCACCAGCGACATGAACTCCGAGAAGGTATGGCCTGTCGCCTCCCGCTACAGCATCGGTCAGCTCTCAGTTGCCGCCAACTGCAAGTATCCCGAGGTCGCGGTGCGCTTTGCCGATTTCTTCTTCTCTGATATGGGACATATATATAAGTGGTCCGGCCCGATGGAGGGCAGCGAGGACACCCTCGGCATGGTGGACGGCTGGTTCGTCGAGCAGAACGACGACGGCAGCTATACCTTCGACGTGCGCGACGTGCGCGACGGGAAATACGACAACCGCTGGGTCTATTATATCTCCGCTATTATCCCGTCCGGCGGAATCCTCGGGATTGGCAACTGCACCATTTCCATGTTCGAGGATCAGGATACCGGCTACCTAGACAACTGCAAATTTGCAGGCATCGAGTGGAAGCGCCCGCTGAGCCTTGACGACGGCGACCAGAACTTCCGCGCAACGCAGCTTGAGTATCAGGCGCCCTACGCGCATGAGGGCTATCCCTCCATCCTCTATTTCACCGAGGAGCAGAACGCCCGCCTGAGCGACCTCAAAACCGTTATCGACGCATACATCAAGACCGAAACCGCAAGATTCATCACCGGCGTTCGCCCGCTTGACGATTTCGACACCTACCTCAACGAGCTTGAAACGCTTGGTCTCTCCGAGTACCTCGGCTTCTATACCGACTATTACGCACAGCTCAAGTGAGCTTAACCCGTATATCTGCGGCTTTGAGCGCGCTGCGTCACCGCGGCGCGCTTGACGCCGCTCTTTTGACCCTGCGAAAAAGGAGTTGTTTATATGGCAGTCAAAGTAACGCTTGGCGAGCCAGTGCCCGTCTGGTCGCCGCCGGTGAACGACACCACCTCGCACTGGGGCGTCTACGCCATCCCGCGGCTCTGGCGCGACCTGTCCGGACGGCTCGTCATCCGCTTCAACGGCGAGCAGGACAGCGCCGACCTTGACAGCATGCAGCGCGTCCCAAGCCGCTTCTTCGTCTCGGACGACGAGGGCGAAAGCTGGCGCGAATCCGTGCAGGAATATGACATAAGCGTGCTCCAGGGCATCGGCAGCCCGTATCTGCGGAGGCGTTGCGGAGATGCTCTCGCCCTGCGCGAAAGGCCGGGCAACCCTCCCGTTTCCGGCGCGCCGTTTATCAGGCAGCTCCCGCACCCGTGCGGCGAGGCGATAGTCCGCATCTATCGCTGGGAGGATATCCCTCCGGAGTGCCGCGCGCTCGAGCTGCTGCGCTGGCGCTCGCCGGAGGCGCGGCCCGAGATTACTGCGGTCAATATTCACTTTGGAGGCCGCGAGCTTGCCGTGAACGCCTTCGCCAAAGCCGACTCCGGCGAATATCTCCCCGTCCCCGAATACATCAAGCCGTTCATCTTCAAAAATCCATATCTCTCCTCGATGGTCGAGCTGCCGGAAGGCGGCGTCGCCGCAGTCTGCTGCGGCCAGGCCCCGGATGTAACGGACCGCTGGTGCGGCGAGGTATATCTCATGGCGTCGCCGGATGGCGTTACATGGGAAAAACGCGGCGATATCGCCAAAATAACAAACCCGCTCGAGGCGCTCAGCCTTCCGTTCGGCTATAGCGGGGACGGCAACGAGGTCTCGCTCGCCGTCGCCCCCGATGGCGAGCTGCTGTGCGTGATGCGCATGGACATGAGCATTGACCCTGCCGTGGCCTCTCCCTTCTGCGGCACCATGCTTTCGCGCTCGACCGACGGCGGATACACCTGGTCAAGGCCGCTGCCCGTAGCCGATTCCAGCGTGACGCCGCACGTCGTGGCGCTCAAAAACGGCGTATCCGCGGTGATATATGGCCGTCCCGGCGTACACATGATCTGCTCCTGCGATAACCTGCGCAGCTTCAGCGAGCCATATAGCATCATCGGGCGCACCCTCTGGCAGGAGCGCCGCGCCGGACGCAGCGACCTTGACAGCAAATACCTCGACTCCGTAAGCTACAGCAACACCTTCGTCGAGCTTCTCTCCGACGACAGCTTTCTCCTGCTCTATAACGACCTTAAATACATCGGTTCCGACGGATTGCGTCACAAGGCGGCGTTCACCCGAAGAATCACCCTTCGCCCCTGCTGAGCCGTGGGCGGATAGGAGGACAGCTCTTTGAAAAAGAAACTGCAAGGCCTCAGCCTGCTCTATCGTTACATAATCACCTTTTCCTCGCTGATACTGCTGTGCTGCACCGTCATCGGCCTTTTCGCCGTCGGCTCCGGGATAGTCAAGCTCAAAAGGCAGAGCACCGAATACCGCAAAAACCTGCTCAGCATCCTCGCAGCGGATCTCGACCGTCAGTACGATCTGATGCAGGAATACGCGCTCAAGATATCCGTGGATTACCACTTCAATCCCGCTTTTGCGGACAATCGCGCGATATACGAGATCGAGCTCATCGAGCTGATGGGAAAATACGGCAATGTCACGCCGTTGGCCGAAAATATCTTCCTGATGTTCGGGGACAACGCGAGCGTATTTCTGCCCGGAGGCAAGTCCCGTCTGTCCAGCTTCGCCACGCACCGTCTCGGCGTGGAGGATTCCGGTGCTCTGTACGAGCAGCTCCTGTCCTGCGCAGCCTCCGGCGCCGTCATCCCGAAGGACAGCACGAACGGCTCGATGCTGTTCGTCTTTCCCATCGTCTTTCAAAGCCATCGCGGCCGCATGAACGCCTACGTCTGCTACACCAGCTCGTCCACCACTCTGCTCCGGCGCATCGCCGACGTCACCGGCGAGAGAGACGGCGGCTGGGAGCTTTCCTGTCCGTCCGGCGTGCTTGCCTCAAACGGCACCCCCGGCAATCAGGAGCGCCTCTCAACCGTCACGGCGTCCGGCCTCCGCATAACCCTGGACGACGTCTCCGGCAGCGCGCTGAAATATTTCGGCAACGTCAATCTGATTATACTCGTCCTCTTCTCCGGCGCGTTTCTGATGCTTGCGGTGCTGTTCGCCTATAAGACCTACGAGCCGCTGCGAAAGCTTATCGCCAAGCTTGACAAAAGCCGTCAGGCGGACGGCGAAAACGAATTTTGCAGAATCAGCCGCCATATCGACGAGCTTCAGACGCAAAAAGAGGACGTTGCGCACAAGCTTGACTCGCAGCAGCGCCTGCTCGACCACCAGCGGCTGTTGCTGATGCTGCGCGAGGACGGCTTTTCCGGCACACGGGAATCTCCGGAATTTTTCCGCTCCGGCGGAAAATATCACATCGTCTGCTCCGTGCGCACCGCCCCGCCCGAGCTGGCGCAGAACCTCTGCCCCGTCATCGAGGAGCTCTCCGACGATTCGATGCCGTTTCTCGCGGTCTACACGCCGTGGCAGAGCTGCATCGCCGTGCTCGTCTCGTCCTACGAGAGCTCCGACCTTGCCGATGCACCCAGTATGCTGTCCGAGCTGCTTGAAGCGTCGGAGATAAGCTTTTCCTCCGGAGCAAGCCCCGTCTTTGAGGAGGCGTCCCGGCTTCCCTTCGCGTTCTATCACGCGCTTACGGCGCACGACGCAACCGATGAGAGCCGGAAACCGCCCGTCTCGCGCGAGCCGAGCTGGTATGACGGCGACGCGTTGGAGCACCTGTGCGCGGCGGTGCAGAAGGGCGACCGCGATGAAGCGGAAAAGCACCTCGACATCTTTTTCGATCAGACACAGCGGCTCTCCTGCGACCGCCCGTCCATGCAGCTTCTCTATAACTCGCTGTTTGCGCGGCTGCACGGGCTGTATTCCAGCCTGCGGCTTCCCGACGACACCTCGCACCTGTCCGTTTTGCGCGGAGTGACCGATCAGGGTGCTCTGCGCGCCGACGCGCTCTACCACATCGAGCAGCTCTGTCAGTCCCGCGAGAGCCGCACCATGCTCTCGGATATCCTGCTCTACATCGACAGACATTTCACCGAATACAACTTCGACCAGAACACCACCGCCGAGCACTTCGACATATCCGTCAGCCGTCTCTACCGCATAATCAAGACCGGCACCGGCAACAATTTCACCCACTATCTCACCAGCACCCGCATCTCGCGCGCCAAGGAGCTGCTCGAAAACGGCGCGAGCGTGACCGAGGCCAGCAGCTCCATCGGCTATTCCAGTGTTTCCTTCTTCATCCGGACCTTCAAAAAGATCACCGGATACACTCCGGCAAGCTATCGGGCGCTTAAAAATACCGAAAAAAGAGAACCTGCGATTTTAAAGGAGAACCTTCAATGAGATCTGCAAAGCTAATCAAACCCGGCAGGATCGAAATCGTTGACCTTCCTAAGCCGCAGCCGTCCGCCGGACAGGCGCTTGTCCGCGTCCGGGCCGTTGGCGTCTGCGGCACTGACATACATATCTGGAAGCACGGCCGCGGCGACGTGACCCTTCCGCTTATCCCCGGCCAGGAGCTTGCCGGGGTCGTGGAGGCCGTCGGCCACGACGTCACGAACGTGGCTCCCGGCGAGCGCGTGACGCTTGATCCCGTCATCTCCTGCGGCGTCTGCCGCGTATGCCGCTCCGGACATCACAACGTCTGTCCGGACGTGCGTTGCTACGGCGTACAGTGCGACGGCGGGCTGTGCGAATATATCGCCGTGGACGCACAGCGGCTCTATCGCTTTCCGGAATCGCTCCCGTTTGAGCACGCCTGCCTTACCGAGCCGTTTTCAATCGCCGTCAACATCGCCTCGCGCGCCGCGGTTTTGCCATACGACAGGACGGTCATCCTCGGCGCGGGCACGATCGGCCTCACGGCGCTCAGCGTGTTCGCCTCTCTTGGTGCCTGCGCCGCCGTCTGCGACCTCTCCGCAAAAAAGCGCGAGCTTGCCAAAGCGCTTGGCGCTCAATACGTCTTTTCCAGCGGCGAGCAGCTTGAGCGCGAGCTCTGCGGCTTCTGGCCGGAGGGCGCCGACGTCGTGCTGGATGCCGTGGGCATAGCTCCGCTGCTCGAACAGTCGCTGAGGCTGGCCGCACCTGCGGCGCGTGTCGCCGTCATCGGCTTTGACGCGTCCGCGGCGTCCGTCGCCCCCGCCTGCATCACCCGCCGTGAGCTTACGATAGTCGGCTCGCGCATGAACAACCACCGCTTTCCGGAGGTTCTGCGCCGCTTTGCCTCGGGCGAGCTCGATCCGTCGCCCTTCATCTCCGCCGTCTATCCGCTTGAGAGCGCGCAGGAGGCGTTTTTAAGTGCCGCGAACAACCCGGATAACATAAAAACCGTTATAACCGTCTGAAACGGAGGGAAAAAATGATACTTGACGATTTCAAGCTTGACGGCAAGGTCGCGATAGTGACAGGCGCCTCCACCGGACTTGGCGAGGGCATTGCTGCGGCGCTTGCGCAGGCGGGAGCCGATATAGTTGGCGTCGCCCGCTCCTCGTGCTCCGGTGCGCGCGCCGAGGCCGAGGCAGCCGGACGCAGCTTCTGTGAGATAAACGCCGACCTCTCCACCACCGAGCCGATAGAACGCATCGTCTCCGGCGCGCTCGAACGCTTCGGACACGTTGATATCCTCGTGAACAACGCCGGGATCATCTACCGGCAGGACGCGCTCGACTTTGAAGAAAAGGGCTGGGACAGCGTTATCAGCCTCAATCTGAAGTCGCTGTTTTTCCTCAGCCAGCGTGTGGCTAAGCAATTTGTCGCACAGGGCAGAGGCGGAAAGATAATCAATCTCGCCTCCATGCTCTCCTATCAGGGCGGCATCCGCGTCGCGTCCTACACAGCCTCCAAAAGCGGCGTTCTCGGGCTGACGCGCCTGCTCGCCAACGAATGGGCGAAATACGGCATCAACGTCAACGCCATCGCGCCGGGCTATATGATCACCAACAACACGGCGGCGCTGCGCAGCGACGAGAAGCGCTATAACGAGATTCTCGACCGTATCCCGGCCGGACGCTGGGGCACGCCGGAGGATCTCGGAGGCTTGGCGGCCTTTCTTGCCAGCCGCGCCTCCGATTATATCCACGGCTTTTCCATTGCCGCCGACGGCGGCTGGCTCGCCCGCTAAGACCCCTTTGATGCAAAAGCTCCCTGAAGCCGTCGCCGGTTTCAGGGAGCCTTCAGCTTTATCGCGGTATTTATCAGGCTCTCACGCTCGTTCGGCTCGCCGCGCATGACGCTGTCCAGCAGCAGACGCAGCATCCGGCCCACCTCGCGCCCTCTGAAGCCCAGCGCAATAAGGTCTCCGCCGTTCACCGCAAGCCCCGCAAGCCGCCAGCAGCGCCCCTCCGCCGTCAGCCCGTCCAGTCGTTCCCGTGCGCGCAGTGCAGCGTCCTCACCGAGCGCCGCGCGCGTTTCAAGCAGCGTCGCCGCTTCCTGCGCGCCGATGCGGTTCATCAGCGTCAGCAGCGCGTAATCTCCGCCGATATCCGCCGCAAGGCTCGATATAAGCCTGCGAACGCGCGCAATATCCGCGTTTTTGAAACGCAGCGCGGACATTATATCCGCCGCCGCAGCCGCGCCAAGGCCCGCAAGCAGCGCAGCCATGCGCGCGGCGATATCGTGCGGAACGCCGTCGAGGCCCTCCGGCGGGAGGATAGCTCTCTCCACGCCGCGCACCTGCGGCCATATCCCGTATGCGTCCATCAGCTTCAGCGTGTCGTGCGCACGGCGCGAGAGCAGTATCCCGCACAGCTCAGCGCTTATCCTCTCCGCCGAGACGCGCGCTATCCCCGGCGCACAGTGCCTTATCGCACACAGCGTCTCCGGCTCGATAGCGAAATCGCGCCTGTCCGGCGTTTGCAGCCTGGCGTAAAAGCGAAACGCCCGCAGGATACGCAGCGCGTCCTCCCGAAAGCGGCGCTCCGGCTCGCCTACACAGCGGAGAACGCCCGCGGCAAGGTCGTCTCCTCCGCCGAACGGATCGACAAGCCCCGTGCGCGGCGAATAAGCCATCGCGTTCACGGTGAAGTCCCGGCGCGCAAGATCCCTTATGATATCGTCCACAAAGCGCACGCTGTCCGGGTGTCTGCCGTCGGAATAGCCGCCGTCGATGCGGAACGTCGTTATCTCCACCGGCCCGTCGTCCGTCAGGAGCGTCAGCGTGCCGTGCTTTTCGCCGGTCGGTATGAGCCGCTCGCCGGAAAAGCAGGCCCGTAGCTGCTTCGGCGTTGCGGAGGAGGCGACGTCCCAGTCGTGTATCTCCCGCCCGAGCAGACTGTCCCGTATGCAGCCTCCGACAGCATAGCCCTCGAAGCCGCAGCGCTCCAGCCGCGCGATTATATTCGCGATATTCGCGGGCAGCCTGACGCTCACAGCAGGCTGCACCCGGCATAGGTCTCGGGGCACAGCTCGTTTATCTTGTCCCGCAGGCCGAAGAAGTCCTCCATTGCCGCAGGCTTGTTGTTTGGATTGCGCAGCAGCGCCGCCGGGTGGAAGGTGCCCATGAACTGTATGCTGCCCTTCTCAAACCACATGCCGTGCTCGCGCGTCACCTTGAAATCCTGCTTTATCAGCTTCATCGCCGATATCCTGCCAAGGCAGACGATTATCCTCGGACGTATCAGCCTTGTCTGCGCGCGCAGCCAGCCGAGGCAGCTTTCCTGCTCCTCCGGCAGCGGGTCGCGATTGCGCGGCGGGCGGCACTTTACGATGTTCGCGATATAGATGTTCCTGCGGCGGGATAGATCCACCGCGTCAAGCATCCTGTCGAGCAGCTGTCCTCCGCGCCCGACAAACGGCTCGCCCTGCAGATCCTCGTTCTCCCCGGGCCCCTCTCCGATAAAAAGCACCCTTGCCTCCGGATCTCCCACGCCGAACACGACGTTCGTGCGCGTTTTTGCAAGCTCGCAGCGCTCGCAGCCAAGGCAGGCGTCGCGCAGCTCGTCAAGCGTTTTTATCTCGTTTTGCATTATGTCTTTTCCTCCCGGATACATCTTGAAAATCGGCGGATTTTGCGGTAAAATATTAGCTTGTAGACACTATAACGATTCGGGGTTTTGAGATATGCAGAAGATGATGGGCTACATGCGCCGCGCGATACAGGATTACGGCATGGTCGAGGACGGCGACAGGATAGCGGTCGGCGTCAGCGGCGGCAAGGATTCGGTCGGTCTGCTGTGCGGGCTTGCAAGGATGCGCGGGTTTCTCGGCGTCAAATTCGACGTCGTCGGCGTCACCGTCGACCCATGGTTCGGCGGGAAGCCGGGAAATTTTGACAGCATAAGCGCTCTGTGCCGCGAGCTTGGCGTCGAATACAGCGTCAAGCCCTCCAACATTGCCGACGTCGTGTTCAACATACGCAAGGAGCAAAATCCGTGCAGCCTCTGCGCCAAGCTGCGCCGCGGCGCCTTGCACGACGAGGCGCTGCGCCTTGGCTGCAACAAGCTCGCTCTCGGCCACAACATGGACGACGCCGTCGAAACCTTCATGATGAATCTGATGCAGGGCGGCCACATCGGCTGCTTTGCGCCGGTGACGTGGCTCTCCCGCAAGCGGATAACCGTCATCCGTCCGCTGATATACATGCCGGAGCGCGAGGTGCGCAACGCCGTTATCCGCTCGGGCCTGCCGGTGGTAGAGAGCGGCTGCCCCGTAAACGGCAAGACTGTGCGCGAGGACACCAAGCTGCTCATCGAGCGGCTCGAGGGAGAATATCCCGGCCTCAGGCAGCGCATCCTCGGCGCAATGATACGCGGCAATGTGGACGGCTGGGGCCGCTGAGCGCGGCTCGATATTTTCTCGGGCGGCGGATCATTTTGAACGCCGCTCTTTGTTTTTCGCCGCGTTTTGCTGCCGGATGGAATTGTTTTATCGTTAAAGTCTGGGAAAGACGTTTTTCAGCGCGAGATAACACTCGCGGTAGACAGGAAGACGGCTGCGGTAAAATTCATGCGCGGCGGAGTCCGGCTCCGTGACCGCCTTGGGGTGTATGAAGCGCTCGGACGCGGAATAATCCCTGAATATCCCCGCGCCGACTCCCGCAATCACCGCCGCGCCCATTGACGACGCCTCCTCGGTGCAGGTGGTTTGCAGCACCTGCACCCCCAGCGCATCCGCAACGCTCCGCCTCCACAGCCCGCTTAGCGCAAGTCCGCCGATAAGCGTCAGCGGCGGCTGTGTGCGCCCGCTGAAGGAATCGTATATCTGCGCAAGATTGAGCGCCACTCCCTCAACGGTCGCGCGCAGCATGTCTGCTCTGGTGTGCGCCGGAGTCAGCCCGATATACGCGCCCTTTGCAAGGCTGTCCCACCACGGGCTGCGCTCGCCCATCAGGTACGGCAGGAAGATAAGTCCGTTCGCACCCATGGGAGCGCTCTGTGCCCGCGAGCAGATGAGGTCGTAGATGTTCTCGCCGGTCGCTTCGGCAAGCTGTCCCTCTGGCGCGCACAGCTCTTTTTTCACCCAGCCGAACGCGCTCCCCGCCGACTGCATCGCTCCGCAGGGGATATACAGCGACGGATCCGGATGAATCATGTTGAACACAACCATCTCGCTGTCCATGACCGGCTCGCGCACGGCGGTGCTGATCCACGCCGAGGTTCCAAGGCAGCAATAGGCCGCGCCGTCGTGCCAGCAGCCGGCGCCGACGGTCGCGCAGCCGCCGTCCCCCGCTCCGGCTACGACACGCGTGCCGGGAAGCAGCCCCGTCTCGCGCGCCGCTTCTTCCGTAACATATCCGGCCGTATCGGAGGAGCCGACGATTTCCGGCAGCTTGTCCATGTCGATACCGGCGGCGGCGACAATCTCCTCCGACCAGCAGCGGCGGCGCAGGTCATATGCGTTGGTGTTGGAGGCGTCGTTGTGGTCGGTGAGAAACCGGCCCGTCAGCCGCAGCGATATGTAGTCCTTGCTTTGCAGCATTTTATAGGTTCCGGCGTAGATCTCCGGCTGATGCCGCTTTATCCACATCAGCTTTTCGAGGGAATAGAACGCCTGCGGACGCGCGCCGGTGATCTCGTAGAAGCTCTCGCGTCCAAACCGCTTTTCCAGCAGCGCCGCTTCCTCGGACGCGCGCGTATCCATCCAGAGTATCGAGCGCCGCAGCGGGCGGGCGTCCGCGCCGACGCACAGGCAGCCGTTCATATGCCCGCTGAAGGAGACGGCGGCGATATCCGCAGGATCCCCCTCCTTTATCAGCCTTCGCGTGGAGCTGACGACGGCGCGCCACCAGTCGTCTGCCTCCTGCTCCGCGCAGCAGCCCTCGGAATAATATACCTCATACGGCTCCACGACGCTCGCAACGATGGTTCCGTCCTCGCGATAGAGCGTAGCCTTGTTGCCCGAGGTGCCAAGATCGTGCGCCAACAGCAATTTCCCCATAGCCTCTCCCTTATATGCGTGACGGCGCGGCCCGGGCGTATGCAGCAAAAACGCCCTTTCCGCGCCGCTATTTATCGTTTTCCCGTCTCACCCTGCAGACTCGATCGCGGCGATGACCGCGTCCACGTCAACATTGTTGTCCTTCTCGTATTTTACCTTATGTATCTGCTTTTTGAACTGCGAAAGGGTAGTGATCTCCGGGCAGCCGGAGACGAACATCTGCGTTGCGCCGCCCTTGAGCCGCCGCGTGGTGACGACGTACTGCTCAATCTGCATGTTGTATATCCCGCTCCTACCGAGGATCTCGCGCAGCAGACTCATCGCGTTCTCACCGTCGCGCACCATGTTCGGGACGGTCTCGCGTGTCTTTTCGCCGACTCGCGTCCATTTCATGCCTCGTCGCTCGCCGTAATATTCACATTTGTCGTTGACGGTGTACACCAGCAGCAGGCCATAAAAGCTGACGAGCAGGTTCTCGATGTATGCGGTTCTGCCGCCGTGCCTGAGCGTGACGCCGCTGAGCACCCTGAAGCCTCTCAGCGCGGAAAAGCTTTTAAGCGTCGAATAGAGCTTTTTTTGCCCGTACACTCCGTTTTTGAGCCTTGAGCGCTTAACAGCCAGCGCCGCCAGTACCGCCGCGCCTGCCGCCGCAACCAGCGCGCAGGACGCTATCAATGCGATGAGTTCGACATTTCCCATTTTCAACGACCATTCCTCTCGATTCATATACGGTATTATTATAGCAAAAAATAACTCAATTGAAAATACCTATCAGCCAAATTTAAAAATTATTGCACATGGCTTTGACGGTATTTATTTTTTCTCCGGCGTATGCTATAATTATCGCAGCACAACAGCACACGCTTTGAATGTGAGGTATGACAGCCATGAAGCTTTTGGGAAGGATAGCCGCACTGGTGCTCGTTTTCACGGCCGCCGCGGCGTTTTTCTGCTCCTGCTCGTATGTGGACGGCCTGACTGACGCCTATACCCAGATGTTCGAGACGCTCGACAAGCAACGCAGCGGGCCGGAAACATCGGTGTACGAGGTGGACGGCGGCGGCGAGGACGAATTTGACGCGCTGCTCGCGCTGTTCCGCGAAAACGGCTATTCTCCCGAATGGGAGGACGCCGAACCGATCTTCCTCTCCGGCGCGCGGCGCACCATATCGCTCGGCGGCGGCAAAACGGTCAACGCCTTTATCTATCCCACCGGCGAGGACGCCCGCACCGAGTCGTCTCACTTTTCCGCGGACGGCGCAAAATACGATTCCGCGTCCGTCGGTATCGATATCAACTGGGCCGCCGAGCCGCACCTGTATCTATACGGACGCATGATCGTGCTCTACGTCGGCGAGGACGCCGGACTTATCGCGCAGCTTGGCGACATGCTTGGAGAGCAGTTTGCCGGGGCGTGAACACTTTTGAGAGGGTTGAAAATGAAGATTGGCCGGTGCGCCGGGCTTGAAAATATCCACGCCGCACAGCAGGCGGGCTTTGACTATATCGAGCTATATCGAGGGCGTCGCCGCAGCGGTTGCCGGAATGAACGACCGGGAATTTGCCTGCGCATTGGAGCAGTTTCGTTTGGCGAACATCGTGCCGGAGGCGTTCTGCGTGATGTTCGGCGGAGATATCTCTCACCGGGCCTAACGCCCGTCCTTCCGCGCCGGACAAATATGCTTCCCCTCTGTACTGGCGGCTTGCGGAGCTTGGCGGACGCATCGCGGTGTTCGGCAGCGGACGCGCGCCGCACACCGGACGGCTCATGGCGGAGCGCGGTAGCCGAAAACCGACTTATCATAGCGCTTGAGCCGCTGAACCGGGCCGAGACCAACCTCATCAACAATTCCGCCTCCGGCGCGGCGCTTGTCGAAGCCGTGGCGCATCCGAGCTTCCGGCTGCTGCCGGACTACTACCACATGGCCCTTGAAAACGACGCCTCCGGAAATGCCGCGAAATATTCGCGCCCCCTTGCGCACGCGCGCATTGCCGCTCCCCGACGGCGGCGGCTATGAGGATTTTTCCGCAATCTGCGTCTTGGCGGCTACGATGGCCGCGTCAGCCTTGAAGGCTCGCTGTCGGAGCCGTCCACCCTCTCCGCAACCTGCGCCTAACTGCGCCGCCTTGCAAAATGAACCCGCCCACAAAAACACCGCCCGCGACCGTTTCTCTCCGGAACGGCCGCGGGCGGCTTCATTCTGTCCTCGTCACATCTTCCGGTAGGCGCTCGGCGTCATGCCGGTGATGTTGCGGAAAAGCGTGCTGAAATAGGTCACGTCGCTGATGCCCACGCTCTCGGCCACCGCCTTCACCTTCATGTCGGTCTGTCTCAGCAGCCGCTTCCCCTGCTCGATGCGGTACTCCGCAAGATATGCGTTGAAGCTTTTTCCTGTGGTGCGGGTGAACAGCGCCCCGAGATAGTTCGGCGAAAAGCCAAGCTGTCCTGCGGCCTCCGCCAGGGTTATCCCTGTGCCGTAATTTTTCTCTATGAGCCGCTTCAGCTTTTCCACCACGGCGCTTGTGCCTTCGCCGTTGCCCGATATCTGCCTGTCGATATCGGCGACCGTCTGTGCCAGCACCGCGAACACTCCCGCGAGGTCGGCGCATTTTCTCATCTGTCCGCGCGTGCGCTCCTCCCGCTCCGACATATCCCTGTCATGGTACTCGTCAACGCAGCGGCAGAGCATCGAGCACAGGCGGTCGCATTCTGACATTGCCGTGTGCAGTCCCATCTCGGGATAGGCGCGCATTGTCGATTGCATCTGGTCGAGCAGCCGGCAGGCCTCCTTTGTCCGACCGTTCATCACGGCTGCGATTATCGAGGAATATATCTGCGACAGACCCGTAAACAGCCGCTGCTTTACGGCGTTGTACCTCTCCTCGGAATATAGCATGTCGGAAAAGATCACCGGCTTTTCTCCTGCCCCGTTCTTTGCAAAAAAGCCCGCCGCCAGCGCCTGCCACGACTCGGCAAAGCTCCGGTTCAGCCCCCTTGGCGAATCGGTCTCGCGCCCGATTCCGACGAGCACCGGCGTTTTGAAGCGGCGCTTGAGCTGCACTCGCAGCCTGTCGCACAGACGTATGAGGCCGAAGGGCTCGATCATGCCGTCGCTGCCAAGCAGCAGCACTATCTCGGAATCCATCTCGTACACTGCCGGAAACAACTCTCTGAAAGCCCGCTCATCCCCCAAGAAGCGGCAGGCCAGCTTTGCCGCCGCCGCAAGCTCCTGCGCGCCAAGCCCGCACATCAGCACATCGATGCAGACGTAGTGCGCGCAGTCGAGCGTAATGCCGTAGCTCTTCAATATCTTCGACATGTCCTCGTTCCACGTCATGCTCAGCAGGTTCTTCACCATATTGCTGCGCGCAGCCTGCAAATCGCGGCGCTTTGCCACCGAGCCCTCGCCGTCCGACGCCTCGCCGATGGCGCCGATGAGCTTCCGCAGCTTTTCAAACAGCTCGTCGTCGTCGAAGGGCTTTAGCAGATAGGATGAGACGTTCAGCTCTATCGCGCCGCGTGCGAACTCAAAATCGTTGTAGCCGCTTAGTATCAGGCACTTGACGCCCGGCTGCGTCTCCTTTATTTTCGCAAGCATTTTCAGTCCGTCAAGCCCCGGCATTTTTATATCGGTGATGATGATCTGCGGCACGAAGCTCTGCGCCGTTATCACGCCCTCAAAGCCGTCGCTCGCCTCCGCAAGCTCCAGCTCAAATTCGTCCCATTCCCGCAGCGTCTGCACAACGCTGCTGCGGACGATCTCCTCGTCCTCCACCACCATTATCCTGTAGCCCATTTTCCCGTCCCTCTCATCTTATTATCGGGATGCTCAGCGTTATCGCCGTGCCCGCGCCGAAGGTGCTGCGCGCGTTTATGGCGCAGCCGTCCGCATAGTATATCCTCAGGCGCTCGCAGACGTTCTTCAGCCCGTAGCCGCTCAGCCCCTCCTCGAAGCTGCCGGAGTTTATCGCAGCTATCCAGACGCTGTCCATGCCGACGCCGTTGTCCTCCACCGTTATCAGGAGCCGCTGCTCGCTCTCCCCGCCCCCGTGGACGCTTATCTTGATAACGCCGCCCTCCACCTTTTCCTCCAGCCCGTGCGATATGGCGTTCTCAACAAGCGGCTGTAGAAGATTGCGTATCAGCTTGCAGTCAAGATAGTCCTCGTCTATGTCAAAGCGGTAACCAACCCTGTCCTTGAAGCGTATCTTCTGTATGGTCAGGTACATGTTCAGATATTCTATCTCCTCCGCGACGGTGATCAGCTCCGTCTTTTTGGAGAGGCCCATGCGGTAGAATTTGCCCAGCGCCAGCGCCATCTTGTAGCCCTCGGCGTCGTTGTTGCCGCGCGCGACATAGGCAATTGAGGTGAGCGAATTATATAGGAAGTGCGGATTGATCTGCGCCTCGAGCGCGCGGAACTGCGCATCCTTTTCGCGCAGCTGCACCTTGTAGACGTTGTTTATCAGCTCGTCGATCTTGGCTATCATCCTGTTGAAGGAGGTAATCAGCGTGCCGAACTCATCCATCGGTCCGGTATCGACGCTGATGGAATAATCTCCTCTGTCCACCTGCCGCATCGCCTGCGCAAGCTGTCGCATACGCTTCATTATGCTCATCGACGTTAGATAGATCAGCACTATCACCACGCTACAGGCGAGCACCAGTATCCCCAGCATCTCCAGCGTCATCACATTCGTCTCGCGGTGTATCCCCGAGAGCGGCGACACCAGCATCACGCGACAATCCAGCGTATCAACGCGCTCTATGCCGAAGATATAATCGCGGCTCTCCACTATCCCTGTGTGCGACACATCCTCTGCATATTCCAGCATCTCCCTCTGCTCATGATAAAGCTCGAGAAAGCTTTCTCCGTACTGATTCGGCGAATCGGAATAGATCACCCTCCCGTCGTCGTCGAGGATATACATCAGGCTGTCGTCCTCGCGCCGCTCCGTCACCTCGGAGAACAGCTTCGACTTCTGGATCTGATAGCTGACGATACCGCCCGGTATGCCCTCCTTTGTGCGGATGACGCGGTTGAAGGAGTACATCTTTCCGGCGTTACGCTCGCTTTCGGGCTTGAACGGGATGGTGCTGTCGTGATCCTTCTCCCACCAGTAATCACGCGCGACGGGCTTGTTCGAGGCGTCCATATCCCACAGGTCGATCTGCGCGATGCCGGCGATTACCTTCCACGAGTTCGGGATGCTCTTGTTGTTTGTGAACAGCCAGACCGAGTAGACATCCGGCGTCAGCATGACGCGCTGCTCGATCAGCGGATATATCGTCTGGTTGTAATTGATTATCTCGTCGCCGGTGCCCTTGTAGCGCGAGGAGATAAAGGTGTTTATGGGGTTCTTGCTGCTCGTCAGCTCCGCACAGGAGCGCTCCACCTGATCGACGCGCTGCTCTATGCGCGTCGTGGCGTAGCTCAGATTCTGGCTCAGCGCCGAGCGCGCACCGTAGGTAATCTCGGCTGTAACCTTGTTGTAGACATAAAAGATGAACACCACAAGCGGCACGATACATATTACGGAAAATATTGCCACAAGCTTATTGATGACGCTCATCCCGTTGAGATATTCACGGATTCTTCTGATCATTCGTTCCGGCCTCCGGCGGCTTTTCGCCTGTTTCGCGTGTATTTTGCCTTTCCGATATTTAATTATATAGCATATCTCAAAATTTTTCAACCGCTCCGTTATGAAGCCATATCATTTTTGTATTGCAAATTGCGCCGGTTATCATTGACAAATTGTCCGAGTCTTGCTATTATTAGTATTAGTTTAGCGCTATATCTGTTTGAAGCTTTAACGCCGAAAGGAGTTTCCCGTATGTCCGAGCATCCGCGTCCCTCGCTGACCGCCGACGTCGTTGTGCTGCGCCGCTGCGCAGAAAAGGACGAGCTGCTGCTGATAAAGCGCCGCAATCCGCCGTTTCAGAGCTGCCGCGCGCTGCCGGGCGGGTTCCTCGAGCCGGGCGAGACCATCGAGGAGTGCGCGCGCCGCGAGCTGCTTGAGGAGACCGGCATCGACGCGCGCGGAAAGCCGCTGCTCCCGCTTGGCTGCTTCAGCCGCCCGGGGCGCGACCCACGCGGCTGGGTGGTATCCCTTGCATTTCTCCTCGTCGTGGGCGCCGAGGCGAACGCCGTCGCCGCGGACGACGCCGACGACGCAAAATGGTTCTCCGCGTCGCTCGATAACACGCCGGACGGGAGCTGTCTGCTCTCGCTGCGCTGCGGAGAGGAGACGCCACGCGCCAGTCTGCGCCGGAACGCCCTTGACTTCCGATTCGACGCGCTCTCACAGGAGGGCGTAGCCTTTGACCACGCCGAGATCATCGCCGCCGGACTGAGCGCCGCAAAAGCGCTCTGATACGAGCAACATCAAGGGAGGCACGCGAATGGATCGCGCCGTTATCTCTGAAATTTTCGAGGAAAACCCCATAATAGCCGCCGTCAAGGACGACGAGGGACTGGAGTGCGCGATAAGCTCCGACTGCCGCTGCGTTTTCTTCCTCTACGGCAACATCTGCGATATTGCCGGGAAAGTGCGGCGCGTCAAGGACTCCGACAAGCTCGCCGTCGTTCATACCGACCTCATCGACGGGCTGGAGAATCGCGACATCGCCGCGCGCTTCATCCGCGAGGCCACCGACGCCGACGGCATCATCAGCACCCGCTCCGCCATTGTCAAGGCTGCGCGCGAGCAGGGGCTCGTCGCCATCCAGCGCTTTTTCCTCATCGACTCCATCGCGCTCGATAACGTCCGCCGCCATATCGAGCAGGGCATCCCCGACGTCATCGAGGTGCTGCCCGCGCTCGCGCCAAAGATTATCTCGCGACTGCGCGCCGAAACCACGGTCCCGATCATCGCGGGCGGCCTCATCAGCGACAAGGAGGACGTCATCACGGCGCTCTCGGCTGGCGCCTCCGCTGTCTCGACAACCAAGCGCGAGCTTTGGGGACTTTAAGCCGTATACATTTTTCTGCATGTAACGGCAAAATTCTGTATGACAGCGCCCTTCCGACGCATTTTTATAAAGCACACTGATCAAATTGTGAAATTGACCCAAAAGCAGCAGATAAAATTCCATATATGACAGCCTGCGCCCAAATTCTTACAATGGGTCTGCTGCGCGATCAGGTATGCTCCGCGCCGTCTTTCCGTTTGGCATGCGGCGCGTTTATTATTGGCGTTTGTGCCGAAATTCAACGCTTTACCATATTAATATACGGCGTTTTAGGGCATTGACTTACCTCTCGCGCAATGGTATACTTATTTTAATATTAACCTTGGAGTAATATACTTATATTTTAAACAAAAGGAGTGTGAATCATGTTTTCCATCAATAAAAAGAGCAATCTGCTGGAACAGGATCCGTATAAATATTCACTTCAGGATGTTGAAGAGCCGCAGCTTTACCGCGACATGTTCTCATATGACGAGATCCCGCTGGTAACCTTCAACCACCGCCGCGTGCCGATGAACATGCCTAAGAATATCTGGATAACCGACACCACCTTCCGTGACGGTCAGCAGTCCCGCGCGCCCTATACTCCCAAGCAGATGGTGGATCTCTATGACATGCTCCACCGTCTTGGCGGCAAAAAGGGGATAATCCGCCAGACCGAGTTCTTCGTCTACAGCAAAAAGGACATCGAGGCGCTCTGCAAGTGCATGGAGCTTGGCTACAAATTCCCGGAAATCACGACGTGGATACGCGCGACCAAAAAGGACTTCCAGCTCGTCAAGGATATCGGCATCCGCGAAACCGGCATCCTCGTCAGCTGCTCCGATTATCATATCTTCCACAAGCTCGGCATGACCCGCAAGCAGGCGCTCGATCACTATCTCGGCGTCATCTCCGACGCGCTCGACGCCGGGCTGCACCCGCGCTGCCATTTTGAGGACATCACCCGCGCCGATTTCTACGGCTTCGTCGTTCCCTTTGCCAATGAGCTCTCCGAGCTTTCCCGGCAGTCCGGCATGCCGATCAAGATACGCGCCTGCGACACGATGGGCTACGGCGTCCCCTATCCCGGCTGCACGCTGCCGCGCAGCGTCTCCGGCATAATCTACGGCCTCCAGCATTATTCCGACATCCCCTCCGAGCTTATCGAATGGCACGGCCACAACGATTTCTATCTCGGCGTAGCCAACGCCGTTTCGGCATGGATATACGGCGCGGCGGCGGTTAACTGCTCTCTGCTCGGCATCGGCGAGCGCACCGGCAACGTCCCGCTCGAGGCGATGGTGATGCAGTATGCCTCGATGCGCGGCACCACCGACGGCATGGATACCCGCGTCATCACCGAGATTGCCAACTATTACAAGCACGAGATCGGCTATGATATTCCGCCCATGACGCCGTTTGTCGGCGACAGCTTCAATGTCACTCGCGCCGGCATACACGCCGACGGCCTTCTCAAGCACGAGGAGATCTACAACATCTTCAACACCAAGAAGATCCTCGGCAAACCCGCAATGGTCGCCATCAGCGCCACCTCGGGGCTTGCCGGGATAGCTATGTGGATAAATAACCGCTACGGTCTCAAGGGCTCCGAGCGCGTCGATAAGCGCTCCAGACTGGTTGCTCAGCTCAAGGAGTGGGTTGACGCCGAATACAAGGCGGAGCGCCAGACCTGCATAAGCGACGGCGAAATGGAGGCGCTGATGCGGCAGTACGCGCCCGAGCTCGTCGAAAAGCACACCGCGGCCGCGGCGAAATAAAGCTCCCGGCAAAAAGGCCGGTTCCGTGGGACACCCCATCGGAACCGGCCTGTATTTTTATATTGCCCTGCCGCGCCGCTCAGAAGGTCATGACGCGGATAACGTTGTCGATATCGCGTATTGCGGCAAGCAGCTTTTCGGAGACGTCGCCGCTCACATCAATCATCGTATAGGCGTAATCCCTCTTTGATTTGCTCAGCATGTTCTCAATGTTGAGATTTTCGGCGGAAACGGCGGAGGATATCCTGCTTATCGTTGCGGGCTTGTTCAGGTGGATAACGCCTATCCTCGTCGTTCCCGCACGCTCCATGACAAGCTGCGGCATGTTGACCGAGTTTACGATGTTGCCGTTCTTGAGAAAATCGGCGACCTGTCTCACCGCCATCTGCGCACAGTTCTCCTCCGATTCCGGGGTGGACGCGCCGAGGTGCGGGATCGCGGTTATTCCGTCCACGCCGAGCATATCGTCGCTTGCGAAGTCGGTGACGTAAGCGCCGAGCTTGCCGGACTGCACCGCCGCAATGACATCGGCGGAGACGACCAGCTCGCCGCGCGAGAAGTTGAGAATGCGCACGCCGTCTTTCATCTGCGCAATGCTTCCGGCGTTGATCGAGCCCGTGGTGTTGGGCGTGGCCGGGATGTGGAGGGTGATATAGTCGCTGATCCTGTATATCTCCTCGATGGTCTGCGCATGGATGATGTTTTTATCAAGCATCCACGCGTTATCAACCGAGATATAGGGATCGTAGCCGTAGACGGTCATGCCGAAATGCCGCGCAATGTTCGCAACCTGCGCGCCGATAGCACCGAGACCCACGACGCCGAGCGCCTTGCCCTTGAGCTCCGGGCCGGCAAAGCGTCCCTTGCCCTTTTCCACCAGCTTGGGAAGCTCGTCGCCGCTGCCCTTCAGGCTCTGCTCCCAGCTCATCGCCTCATATACTCTTCTGGAGCCAAGCAGCATCGCCATTATGACCAGCTCCTTGACGGCGTTGGCGTTTGCGCCGGGGGTGTTGAATACAACTATGCCGCTCTCGCTGCAACGGTCGATGGGTATGTTGTTGACGCCCGCTCCCGCCCTCGCAATGGCCCTGAGCGACGGCGTGAACTGCATATCGTGCAGCGACGCGGAACGGACGAGTATCGCGTCCGGCTCGGCGATATCGTCTCCGCAGACGAATTTTCCGCCGTTGAGCAGCTCAAGCCCCTTCGGCGATATCTTGTTCATGGTTTTTATCTTGTACATTCTGTCCGGCTCCTCTCAGTTGTTCTTCTCGAAGCGCCGCATGAAATCGATCAGCTTCTCGACTCCCTCGACAGGCATTGCGTTGTAGATGGACGCTCTCATGCCTCCGACGGTGCGGTGACCCTTGAGGTTGACGAAGCCCGCCTCCTCGGCTGCCCCGACGAATTTTTTGTCCAGCGCCTCGTCGCCTGTGACAAACGGAATGTTCATCAGCGAGCGATCCTCCCTGACGACGGTGCCGCGGAACATCCGGCTGCCGTCGAGGTAATCGTAGAACATGCCGGCCTTGAGGCGGTTGACGGCGTTCATCTTCTCCAGGCCGCCTATCTCATCGCGTATCCATTCGAGAATGAGCTTGCAGATATAAATGGAATACGCCGGAGGTGTGTTGTACATCGAGCCGTTATCGGCGTGCGTCTTGTAGTTGAGCATCGTCGGGGTGCCCTCGCGCGCCTTGCCGAGCATATCCTCGCGGACAATGGCGACAACCAGCCCCGCGGGACCGATATTCTTCTGCGCTCCCGCGTAAATGGCCGCAAACCTTGTCACGTCCACCGGCTCGCTCATTATGCAGGAGGACATATCCGCGATGAGCGGAAGGCTACCGACGTCCGGCAGGGTGTTGTAGTGCGTGCCGTAGATGGTGTTGTTGTAGCAGACGTGGACGTAATCGGCATCGGGACGGAGGATTTCCGGCGAGAGCTTCGGGATATAGGTGAACGTCCTGTCCGCGGAGGAGGCCGCCTCTCTGGCGTCGCCGAACTTGCAGCCCTCCTGATAGGCCTTCTTCGCCCACTGACCGGTGACGACGTAGTCCGCCTTGCCGGTGATCATGAAATTCAGCGGAACCATCGCAAACTGCGTGGACGCGCCGCCCTGCAAAAACATTACCTTATAATTGTCCGGCACTCCGAGCAGCTCGCGCAGGACAGCCTCGCAGCCCTCGATTATCGTCCCGTATATCCTTGAGCGGTGGCTCATCTCCATCACCGACTGTCCGCAGCCCTCATAATCCAGCATCTCCGCCGCCGCTTTTCTCAGCACGCTCTCCGGCATCATCGACGGCCCTGCGGAAAAGTTGTAAACTCTCGCCATTGTCACTCAGTCCTTTCAATATGTGAATGTGTGATTGTTATCCTCTCAAAACCCTATTGTATCTATTATATCCCCTGCTGTTTTTTTTGTCAATTCCATCAGAGTGATCCGTGTTTATTTGTAGCAGTCTCTAAAACTTCTCCGCTCGTTGCCGCTGCTTTGGCTAAATTTCGCTGTAAAGCGTCAAAACGTTTGTATTTGATATACGCACAACTGTTTTTGTGCGCAATACACGGACATCTTTTCCCGGCGGCTGTCCAACATGCCGCGCCAAAGCTGTTGCATTCGCAGCGCACGTGTGATAAAATGATGTCAGACCTTGCCCTTGAAAGGAAGTATAACATGTCAAAAGCCAAAACAGTGCTGTTTCTCGGCGGCTCCATAACCTGCGGCGCGGCCGCATCTCGCTATGAAAACGCGTGGCCCTCTCTCGTTTATAACGGGATTGCGGGGCTGCTTCCGGAGGGCAGCCGTATGGTCAACGCCTCCATCTCCGGCACCGGCTCCTTCCTCGCCGTGATGCGGCTTGGCGAGCAGGTTCTGCCTTATGCGCCGGATATTGCCTTCGTCGAGTTCAGCGTAAACGATCTGTTCGCCGCCGAAAACGACCCGGCGCTTATCGTCTCATCGGTCGATTATATCGTCCGAGGGCTGCTTGAGGCCAACCCGAACGCGGTCATATTCTTTGTCTACACCACTCTGCGCGGCAAAAACGCATCGGAAATTTATCACACCGTCGCCAAGCGCTACGATATACACGAATTCGATCTTCAGACGCCGATGCTCTCCGAGATAAGCTCCGGCGCCCCATGGGAGCGCTATTTCCAAGACGAGGCGCACCCCAACGACGCCGGACATCGCTTCTACGCGGACGTTATCCTGCGCGAGCTGCTTGCCTCGCCGGAGCTGCTCTCAACCCCGACCAAGCTTGCCGAAAGCGTGGCTACTATCACATTTGACGCCCCGCGCATCGTGCCGGCGAATCCGGATACCGTCTGCGGCTGCGACGGCTTCACATACGGCGCGGTCTCGGACGATACCTCGATAAAGCATCTGCCGGAGCTGACCGTCACCCACGCGTTCTATTCCCGCACGCCCGGCGCGTCGCTTGTTTTCAGGTTCCGCGGAACCAATTTCGGGCTTTATCACCGCTTCTCCACAAGCTGCGGCATCTGCGAGCTCTCTATCGACGGCGAGCCTGCCGGAGAATACAGCTTCTATCATAACTACGGCGACGATTATCACGGCCCCGGAGAATTTCTCTGCTTCGCCCAGAAGAGCGGCCTTGCCCCCGGCGAGCACACCGCAACCGTCACCGTCACCGGCAAGAAGGCTCCTCACTCCGACGGCATATATATAATGATAGCCGGTTTTCTCGTCGGCTGAGCGCGTTTTTCGCCAAAAAACAAAACGGCCTCCGTGCGATCTGCTCACACGGAGGCCGCACCATATTTATCCGCCGTCTGCAAGGGCTGCACCTCATATCCCATATTTCACCCTGACTCGCTCCAGCTTTTCGCCAAGAGGCCCGGCGCAGAGCAGCAGGAAGCCCACGTTGGAAACAGCGTAGAGCGCCGTATACGGCGCAGCCGACGCCAACGCCGCAAGATATGCCCGCCATGAAAGTCCGCCGCTGTACCACAGCACCGTCCAGACGTCCATTATCATCGAGAACGCAACGCCCGAAAGCAGACCGTAGACGAGCAGCAGCACACGGCTGCGGCGCAGCCATTTTGCAAGCAACCCCGCGAAAAGCCCTATCAGCCCCCACGCGAACATCTGAAACGGCGTCCACGGTCCCTGACCGAAATAGAAGTTTGATATCACCGCCGAAAGCGCGCCCACAAGAAAGCCCGCCTCGCTCCCGAGGTACATCGCCGAGATGACCGTCAGCGCCGTGACCGGCTTGAACAGCGGGATGAACCTGCCCGCAACCGACAGCGCCACCATCACCGCGACAGCCACCGCGCGCCGCGAGCCTATCTTTCTTTTTTCAAAGCCGCAGAGGAACAGCGCCAGCGAGAGCAGCGTCACCGCAAGCGCGGCGAACGCCCAGCGCTTGTCGTCGAACAGCACGACGCCTGCGGCTATGACGCCCGGTATCGCTATCGCCGGGATGACCACGCGCAAAAGCCTGCGCAGCCGTCCGTTACGGATGACTATCATCTTCTAAGCTCCTTCCGTTGAGGCGGCAGAGCGCCGCAAGCTGCTCCGCCGTCACGACGCGCCGGTAAAGCCCGCGCGCCATGCGGTTGACAGGGGTGGTGTAGAAGCTGTTGGAATCAAAAAAGTCCTCCGGCGCCCCCTCGGATACAACCTCTCCGCGGAACAGCAGCCCGCAGCGGTCCGCCAGCGACGCCGCAAACTCGATATCGTGCGTCACCGCCAGCACCGCCAGCCCGTTTGCGCAGAGCGTTTTCAGCAGCGCCGCAAGCTTGCTTTTCGCGTGCGGATCGACGCCCTTGGTCGGCTCGTCCAGCAGCAGCACTCGCGGCCCCGACGCGAGCGCCTTTGCCAGCGCGACGAGCTGCTGCTCGCCGCCGCTCAGATCGTACGGGTGGCTGTCGAACATCCCGGAACGCCGGGACAGCGTCTCGCGAATCGCCTCCGGCAGCGCATCAAGCCCGCCGCACTCGTCCAGCTCCTCCCGCACCGTATTTCTCAAAAACGCCGTCTGCACGTCCTGCGGCAGCAGCGTGAGATTATTTTTATAAAGCTCCGTCCCTCTGTAGCTCTCGATTCGCCTGCCGAACAGCCGGACACGCCCTGCGTAGGGGCGTATCAGCCGCGCCGCCGCGCCGAGCGCCGTGCTCTTGCCGGAGCCGTTTGAGCCGAGCAGACAGTATATCTCGCCCGCGCACACGCGCAAAGTCAGCCCTCGCAGCACATCCGGCGACGTCCTTGCATAGCGCAACCAAAGGCCGTCCAGCTCCAGCGCCGTCTCTCCCGAAACGGCGCAACGGTCCTGCGGCAGCTCCCTTTTGTCGCGCTTAAAGCCGTTGCAGATATATCGTGCGCCCTCGCGTACCGTCAGCGGACAGGGAACGTCCGGCGTTTTCAGCGCGCGGTATACCCGCACCGGCGACGGCATGAACTCAAGCGCACGCCCGGAAAGCTTCTCCGCAACCCGCCTCGGCCCTCCGTCCAGCGTCAGCCTTCCGGAATCCATTACCATCAGCCGGTCGCAGACCGGTATTATCTCCTCGAGCCTGTGCTCGGCGATGATTATCGTCTGCCCCAGCTCCTCGTTCAGCTTTTTGAGCGTGGCGATGAAGCCGGACGCGGCGATGGGGTCAAGCTGCGCCGCAGGCTCGTCGAGTATCAAAAGCCGCGGCTGCATAACCATCACCGCCGCCAGATTCAAAAGCTGCTTTTGTCCTCCGGAAAGCTCGCAGACGCTTCGGTCGAACCAGCCGCTTATCCCGAAATATTCCGACATCTCCGCCACGCGCCGCCTTATCTCGCCGCTCTTTACGCCAAGATTTTCCAGCCCGAACGCAAGCTCATGCCACACCTTGTCTGTCACAAGCTGCTGCTCCGGGCGCTGCATCACAAAGCCCACCGTGCGCGCCGAGGCTTCTGGCGAGAGCTTCTCCTGCGCCGTTCCGCAGACGTCTATGCTGCCGTATTTCTCTCCCAGCGGCGCTATCTCGGGCTTCAGCAGCCGCAGCAGCGTAGATTTCCCGCAGCCTGTCGCGCCGCACAGCGCGATGAAATCGCCGTCGTTCACAACAAAGGAGACCCCGTCCACCGCGCGCTGTGCGCAGCCGGGATAGGAAAAGCTCAGATCCTTGACTGCAAGAATTTCCATCTCAACTCATCTCCTGTCCAGATTATGGCCGGAAGCGCCGCCAACAGCGCATATGCGGCGTAAGCTGTGACCGCGAGCGGCCCCGGCGGCGAAACGCCGAGCACCGGATATATCGTAAACGTGCTCCGGCCCGCCAGCGACAGCGCCATAAGCGCCACGGACACCGCCGTGACCGCCGCATCCCGCCGTGTGAAGCGATAGAGCGCGAAAAAGCTGCGTCTGCACGAGCCGTAGCCGCGCGCCTCCATGCTGTCTGCGGTTATTATGCCGTTTTCGAGCGTCCATGTCACCATCACGGAGAGCACTCGCAGCCTTGCGCGCACGGCGTCGATAATTCCCTCGTCGCGGCAAAGCCCCATCGCCCGCTGCGCATTCTCCGTCTCCCGCGTCTTTCGCGCGAAAAGCGGGACATAGCGCAGCGCCATCGAGAGTATCAGCGAAAGCCGCGGCAGTGCGGAGCCGAAGATATAGAGCAGCTTATCGGTCGTCATTATAGCTGAAAAGCAGCCGAACCAGTAGATGACCGCAACCATCGCCGCAGACGAGACCGCGCCGTAGACGAGCGCCTCCAGCGTGACGGGATTGTTGTTGAGCACAAACAGCACCGTCGTACCGCGGTGGCTTACCAGTGGATTGACAAGCGTGCCCGCCGCAAGGACAAGCGCGCACAGCATATGCAGGCCTCGCCGTGCCGGAACGGCCAGCAAAAACAGCGCAAGCGCGCCAATAAGCGATAGCGCCGCCTTAATGGGATCGACGCCGAACATGACGACGGCCGTCACCGCGATAAAATATACCGCCGTCGCTATCGGGTTCAGGTTTTCCCACGTTCTCACCGCCGTCAGCTCCTTTCCGTCAGCCAAGCTCTCTGCCCATATCTACGGTGTATATCCACGCCACCTCGTCGCCGTCCGAGAGGACGAACGCGCCGCAGCCCACCGAGGGCATCTCTCCGTTCACGGTGTAGACCCAGCCGGAGAGGTCGCCGTAATCAAATTCGTACAGGTTTGCTATCCCGGCGACGTAGATCAGCTCGCCAGTGCCGGAGGCGTCGGTCTGGATGCGGTGCCGCCGGGCGGCGCGCACAAGCAGCTCGTATACGGTGTCGCCCTCCGCAATATCGAAGCTCTGCTCGGCCAACAGCACGCCATCCTCCGGCAGGCCGTTTCTCCCGGCCACGCTGCCGCAGCTTATCGAGAGCGTCACCTGACCCACGCTCTCCGAGACCTCCGCACCGGAATAGAACTCTCCGGCGCTCTTTATATCCGTAAGCGCCGCCGCAGCCGCAAGCAGTCCGCACAGCACAACGGCGGCGACGCAGTTTTTCAAAGCCTTTTTTGGGTTTTTCCCCCGCAGATTTTTTATCAGCGTTGCGGCGCAGAATAAGGCGCACGCACACGCCATGCCTGTTACAGCCCAGAATTTGTAGCCGGGTGTTTTTTTCTCTTCTCCCGCCGCCGATTCGTTTATTGTGATCTCGCCCTGCGGCGCTTTTGCGAGATATATGTTCCCCTTTTTCAGCGAGACGAGCGCGCACAGCGCCTGAATATCCGCCGCGCCGTTCTCCTCTCCGTTCCGCTCGTGCGCAAAGCCGCCGTTTTCCAGCCGGAAGCCGAGCAGCGCATCCAGCGCCGAGCGCCCGTTTTTGATGAAGCGTTCATCCGTGCGGCAATCTATACCCATCGAGCTGAGCGCCATTATCACCTGCGCGCAGCTCTCGGCGTTTTCCTCTCCAAAGCCGGAATAGCCTCCGTCGTCAAGCTGCCGCTCCGAGAGCAGCGCCAAAGCCTCCGCAACCGCCACGTCAACATCCCCGCCCGCGCCGGTGTGCGGCGAGAGCGCCTGCACCGCCATCGCGGTCACGTCCACGTCGGACACGTCTCCGTAGAGCGCCCAGCCGCCGTCCTCCAGACGAAGCGCCAGCAAGCCGTCCAGCGCCCGCCCTGTCTGCGCGGCGGAATCCATGTTGTTGAGGACGTGCAGCCCGAAGATAAAACTCATCACGCCCTGCTTGCCGATAGTCCTCTCGGGCGTCTGCGAGATATATTCGCCCGAATATCCGGCGCATTGCAGCGCTATCGCGCACTTCTGCCGCGAGGTTGCGCTCATTGCTCCGGCGTTTTCCATATAATTTGCAAGGGCGGCGGAGTAGCGGGAAAAATCATACTCGCCAAGCCCGCTCAGGGCAATGACGTACCACTCCGCGCCCACTCCGGCGCCGTCCGTGAGCGCGGAGTCGATCCAATGCTGGACGTCCTCCGCCTGCGCCGCCTTGAGCTGACGTCCGACCGCGCTATCGATAAGCGCGCCGGTATCCTCCGCCGCAGCCACAACGGCCCCACAGCAGAGCAGCAGCGCCGCCAGCGCCGCGCATATCAGCCTTTTAAGCGCATTGATGCTCATTCCGGACAGCTCCCTTGTCTTATTACTTCTTCTTTTTGGACTTCACGAGCACGAGCACGACAGCCGCAGCAATAACGACCGCCGCCGCGATGATGACCACGTACCAGACGGTGCCGAGCCCCGCGGAGGCCGCATTGATAACACAGACCGGCGACACGAGGACAAGACCGTTTGCAGCCGCGCTGACAACATGCTCTCCCTTTTTGGCTGATACCGTAGCGCTGCCGTCGGCGGCGGTTACAATGCCGGTCTCTGTGCCGTCGATGGTGATAACCGCACCCTCAAGCGGATTCACGACCGGGCTCCAGTTCTCGTCAAAGCTGATATAGCTGAGCGTCAGCCTGACCTCATCGCCCGCCTTGACCTCGGCGGCCTTCACGTCGAAATAGGAATACGCGTCCGAGAAGCCCTCGAGATCGGTATAGATGAACGCGCAGATGTAATCGCCGTCCTTGACAGGGTCGTCCATGGAGAACGCGGCCGCGTCGTTGACGTAGTAGCCGTAGCTACCGCCGTTTTCAACTCCCCAAAGCTTTGTCAGGCTCTTGCCGTATTCGGTCATCGCGGTGGCGTAGCCTGCCGCCGCACCGCCGCTGAACGCCGCCTCGTGGGCCGCATATAGCGCGTCGTCGACGGTGAGCGCGCCGTCGGAATCGGCGTCGGTCACGGCAATTTCTCTTGCCGCCATGACGATCTGCCCGTTTTCGCCGACAATCGTCACCCTTACTTTAGTCTCCTGTGTTTCCGCCATTGCGGAGATGCAGCCCGTGAGCATCAGCAGCGCCGCAGCCAGCACCGCTATCATCGCTTTGAGACTGCGATAAAGCTTGCTTTTCATTTTTTGTCTCCTCCTGTTTTTGTTTTTTCGCCGCAGTACGCCTGCGCTTGGAGCGGATACGCTTCTGCTTGCGGCGCTCCTCGACCCCGTCGTCGCGCGGCGGCTTGACTCCGGCCGCCTCCAGCGCTCTCGGCCACGGGCCAAAAAAGGACTTTACCGCCGCTACCTCAGCCTCGCTGAAATCGGAGCGGCGCGGGCACCTGTCCTCGCCCATGGCTTTTAGCGCCGCCGCCTTATCGCGCAGCAGCCTCTTGCAATCCTCCGCCGAATACCTCATCGTGCGCCTCCAGTTTTTTAAAAACAAAACGCTCCGCCCGGCATTTTGGGCGCAGCGCAAAAGCCCATGAGACGGCGCGCAAAAACGCCCCTCAAGAGCTAAAACGGCTGCATCCTCATGCCCAGAAATGTCCCGGCAAAGCGCCGCATTCAATGACGAACGCACGCCCTCCGGACGCCTTACAGCTCCGCGGGTGAGTATTCTGACTTGAGACCTTGACAGTCCTTCACAGTAATGGCGGTTGCGACGGAATTTCACCGAACTTCCCTCTTATCCGGTCGCCCGGAACCGCGCGGAGACAATATTCCATTTCCGCCGGTGTGCGTATCTCCGGCACGGTCAAATTATACCACAGCGCCGGCGCCGTGTCAACAAAAACGCTCTCCTGCGTATTTATTGGACTTGTACCGCCCGCCGGATGATGCTATAATTATATAAAACCATACGAAAAGAGGTTGACGCATATGAACTTTAAGATCGACCACAACAAATACAACGTTCTTGACCTCGACCGCAGCCTCCGGTTCTATTCCGAGGCTCTCGGGCTTGAGCCGGTATCCACTCACGAGGCCGCCGACGGCAGCTTCAAGCTGGTTTTCATCGGCAACAAAAGCTCCGCGCACACCGTCGAGCTGACCTGGCTGCGCGACCGCACCGAGCCCTACGATCTCGGTGACAACGAGACACACCTCGCGCTGCGCACCGACGACTTCGACGCCGCCTTCGCCAAGCACACCGCAATGGGCTGCGTCTGCTTTGAAAACAAGGCGATGGGGCTCTACTTCATCGAGGATCCAGACGGCTACTGGATAGAGATTTTGCCGCCGAAAAAATGATCGTCAATCACAAAGACGGAGCCTGTGCTGTGCAGGCTCCGTCTTTCCATATGTTGCGGCTCCGTTTGTTGCTTTGCGCCCTCAAAGGCCCCCTTACCGGGCCCGAGCGGCCTTTTCCCGAGCCGGCGCTCCACGAGGAGCGCCGCCCGCTTCAGTCCCGTTTATTCATCTCCCCTTCACCCGAACATCAGCCGGTATGCCGTATACAGCATGAAAGCCGCGAACACTCTTTTGAGCCATTTTGGCGATATTATCTTCAGCAGAGCCGCACCGAGCGCTGCGCCCAATATTCCGCCGGGGATATACGGCGCGGCGTCGCCGAGCTTGACGCTGCCGTTTGAGACGTACATCCATGCGCTGAATGCGCTCAGCGGAAATATCAGCGCTATCGATGTCGCGTGCGCCCTCCGTGCCTGATCTCCGCCCGACCGGCCGTCGTGTCTCCGCCGGCGCCTGCCGCACAGCCGCAGCAGCATCACCGCCACAATCCCGCCTCCCGCGCCGAACATCCCGTTGAGCACCCCGACCGCCAGCCCCGTGCCGGCGTACATCAGATATTCCAGCCACTGCATTCCGTTGCCTCCCCGCCGCAGTTTCAGTTATAATATCTGCGTGCGCGCCGGATTTATGCAGGCGGGAGCGCCGTTGGCCGTTATTCGTTCGATTTTATTTGGCAGGCGCATGCTTCACACGACAGCGGCTTCTCCTCTTTTCGGAGGTCGAGCGCAAGCGTGTTCCCGTCAAGCTCCGGCGTCTGCCATAAGTCGTTTTTTGCAAATCGAGGTCTTGCTCATTTGGAAAAATCAAGATATGTGCGCATTGAATCGGCCGCTACGCTTTTTTCAAAAATTCCGGCCTGATCATCGGCCTCCGCCGCTCAGCAATTCAGTGCCAGCTTGAAGACGAGCGTCTCGTGCGGCCTGATATTCACCGAGAATTTGCTGATATAGCCGTTCTTGAAATACAGATTCAACCCGGTCTCGTGCTCGTCATAGACGAGATTCGTTATCCCTCTGACCCTAAGGCCGCAGAGCCTTACGTCTGTCACGCGCGCCTCCTGCGTTCCGTAGCTTGCATAGTCCGTCAGGATGAGCAGCGCGCCGCCGTCTGCCGTCTTTATCAGATTGATCCCGCAACGCTCATCGGTATAGGCCGCAGGCGACGCAACCGATTTTATGAAGTCCCTTATCGCAGCTCTTGCAAGCCTGCTGATATTCGCTCTGCCCGCATAAAGAAGCGCCGAATAGGAATCACTCCCGACCTCTGACAGCGAGGCGTTTATAAGCATTGCGCGGCCCTTGCGGAAAATGACGGCGTTTTTCCCCGTGTAAACCACGGCCTCGGCGCCGTCCGCCCTGTACGGGAAGGAGCATGTGTATGGATAAACCGTTTCGCTCTTGCCGTTGTAGCGGATCTCATGGAGCCTTTCCGTCGACTTCTCGGCAGTAACTCCGAAGATGTCCTCAAGCCCGTCGATACGGCTTGTCGCGATAAGGGCCGCTCCGTTTGCGTACAGCTCCCGTATCCTCCTTCTGATGCCGTCGTCAACCGTTCTCAGGGACGGCAGGACGACTATGTCCGCATCTCCCGCGCCGATATACCCAAGCGACCTCCAGTCCGTCACAAAGCCCTGCGGGAACCCCATTTCAGCGTTCACCTCATGCACGATTCCCATCGCCGTCTGGCTTTTATTGTAGATGGCGTTCGTATCAATCTCCACCGTTCTCGCATCGTCCGCGCAGTCGTAATCGGTGATGAAGACCGTGCTGCTCTTTAACGGCCCCTCCGGTTTGTTGTCAAGGTATATCTTCCACGCCTTGAGCAGCAGCCTGTACCGCTTTTCCGGCTCCAGAGAGATCAGCTCGTATAGCTGAAGCATCCTGTCGCTCCAATATCTGAAGCCTCCGCGCTCAAATATTGCGGTATTATAGAGATACTCGTAAAGCTGCGTGACCGTCTGATAGGGCCACGCATGGCTCGCTCCGGTGGTCGGGTTGGCAAACGCCACGGCTCCGTCCGGACAGCCCGCGACGAAGGTGTCGTAAAATTCCGGCGCTATACGCACGTCCGGCCACCTCTGCTTTATTGTCGCCATATTAAAAGCGCTGACATGCGTCTTGTATCCGCACGCGAACGGGTAATCCTCAAACTGCAAAAAACCGTCGAACGTCTCGCGCAGCCCCGCCTCCGAGAAGCCGAACCACTTTGTGTCGTATCCGCCCGCGTATCCGTCGGCATAAAGATTATACGGCCCGTAGGAGAACCTTTTTACCCCCGGATTGACGGCCCTGATCTCCTCCCACTGTTTTTTGAACAGCGGCCTTGTCCTCTCATTGATATAGGACGTCCACCTGTCAAAGCATTCTCCGGGAATACGTCCCCACCTGTCTTCGTCGACCCCTCCGTTTTCATCCACCGGCGGAAAATATTCCGCTATATCCCGGTTCTCCCGCAAAAACGACGCGTATATATCGCGCACGCCTTGAACGTCAAAGTTTGCGTGCAGCCACAGGTCATAGCGATAATAGGTGCGGCTTTTTTCTATTCCCGGATAGATATAGTTCAGATAATCCGCGTTTTTTGTCGCCTCGGGATAATCCCTCCACGTCTCGCCGTCGTTTCTGAGCGTCCGCTTTGTCATCCAGACGAGCAGCCTGCGGTGATAAAGATGCAGCAGCTCCCACGTCCTTCTTTTCTCAACGTATTCGGGAATGTGCATCGAGGAATCGACATAGTGCATGATGTTGAAGTCCGGCCGCACAGCCGCGAGGTCATACGTTGAATATCGCGTCGGTATGCCGTCTCCGCAAAATATCATGGGCAGGCCCGCTGTCTCCTGCGGAGATGCGGCGACAGAATCGTCTATCACCTCAAACGCGGAGACGTGGGAATATTTTGCGCTGCTTCCGCAGGACGCCGACAGCGCCAAATGATACACCCCCTGCGCGTGGATATCACAGGCGACGGTATAGCTGTATTTCCTGTAGCCGCAGTCCTCAAAAACGTTTTCATCCGATGGGATTTTTTCGAGCGCAAGCGGCCCCACCGTCTCAAACCATGTGTTTTGCAGCTCCGCGCGGAGGCTGATATATTCTTCATCCTCCGTAGAATAGACGTCCACACGAAAAGACGGCGTCTCGTCCGAAAAGAAATAGTGGTTGTTCTTTGCATGGAAGCACGCGTCCTCATAGTCCGGCAGACCGGCGGGTATCCTTTGCACGATCCTCTTTTCAGCTCCGGACTTGACGGCAAAGAACACTCTGTCCCCAAGCTCTTTTCCGATGAACAGGAGGTTGCCCTCCTTATCAAAGGTGAACAGCCTGTCCGACACCAGATTGCCCGCGCAGAGGCTGAAGCGCCTGTCGTAGCCTATGAACACCTTGCCCGGAGCGGAAAAATCCGTCACTCTGAAAGCACCGCGATACGGTATCTCGCTCCCGTCCAGAAGCTCGGTCAGGTACGGATACTCCTTGTCCACAAAGGTCAGCTTGCCCTTGGAAATATAGAGCCTTTCCCCGCCAAAGGAGAAATACAGCCCCCAAAAGCTGTCGTATTCCTTCACCCAGCAATCCGCCCGCTGCAAGTCGGCGTGGTTGTTGTAGATTCCTCCGCTCAGCTCATACCCTATTTCATACGTGCCCGCGTCAAGCATGTCCGCCGAAACTCTCAGACAATAGTCAAACGCTCCGCCGTCGGTGCGTGGGATGCGGAAGGTCTGTCTGAACAGCTCCTTCCTTTCGAGCGCATCCCCCTCTACGGCGATATTTGAAAACCCCGCCGCGGTGACTCCGGATTCCTTTGAGAGCGCAATTATCCCGCGGGACAATTCCGCGTCAAACACAAATACTTTCTCAAGCAGCGATATTTTCAGCCGGCCGTCTCTGTATTCAGCCTCGAATGCGTGCGAATAATCCGGCAGCATCGTCACGTCTCCGGCGATCTGTCTTCCAAGCTCCGTGCGTGTCACGCCGTCGCAGCGCACTAAAATCAGCTCGACGGTGCGCGCGTCGTCGGCATAGCCAATCTCAAGCATATGCCCCGCACGTTCAGAGCGGTCGTAACCCAAGCAGACGCCCCACGCCCAGCGGCAAAACGGGCTTTTCCCCTTAACGGACAGATAGCGCAGCCCCGCAGACAGCCGGAAAAAGCCTGTCTCCGGCATGATGAGAAGCTGTCTTACGTGATCCCTCTTGATATAAAAGCAGCCCTCGTCAACGTATCCGTCAAAGGACGAATATTTGTGAGTTGCCTCCGGAGCTATTGAATAGGGCTGGCGTTTATCCGTGCAGCTTTTAAAATTCTCCTTGAAGATGATCATTCCCGATTCTCCCTTGCCCTTTCGATATTTTCAGCCCTGCTTTTCCGGGAGCCACGGCTCGCTCCCGGCGTCCTCATCCCTTTACCGCGCCGAGCATGATGCCCTTGACAAAATATTTCTGGAAGAAAGGATAGACGATGACTATCGGAAAGGTGGTGATGACCATCGTCGCGACGCGCACGGTGATCGGCGAGACGTTCATAAAGCTTGAGGCGCTGCCCTCGCCTCCCTTTGCAAGCTGCTCGGCCATCTTCTTCATATTCTCCGCCAGCTGCACCATCCTGCCCATCATGCTTTGCAGGGTGACAAGGTTCTCCGATTTTGTGTAGAGCATTGTGTCCATCCACGAGTTCCACTGGCCGACAATGCAATAGAGCGCGACGGTGGCGAAGATTGGCAGCGATGCCGGAAAAATTATCCTGAAATAGATGGTGACGGTGCTCGCGCCGTCGATGCGCGCCGATTCCTCAAGCGAATCCGGGATGGACTCATAGTATGCCATGAACAGTATCGCGTTGTAGAAGCTCCAGAGCGCCGGGATGATGTAGACAAGAAAGTTATCGAGCAGACCGATATCGCGCAGGAGCAGGTAGGTCGGGATAAGTCCGCCGCCGAAGTACATTGTTATCACGAAAAAGGTGGTGTAGAATTTGCGAAAGACCAGGTCGCGCTTGCTCAGGCCGTAGGCCGCGGCGCCGGTTATGATGCAGTGCCCGACAGTGCCGAGCACCGTCCTGAGCACCGAGTTGCGCACCGCGACGAGCATCTGAGAGCTGTTGATGACGAAGCTGTAATTTTCAAGGGTGAATTTGCGCGGCCAAAGATAGAGCGGGCCCTTGAGAAAGTCGTTGGCGTCGTTGAAGGAGACGATGATGCAGTACCAGAACGGATAGAGCATGATGACAAGCACGGTTATCATTATAAGTCCGTTCACCGCAGAGAATACGATTTCCCGATATAAAGACACCGAGATTGATACAATTTAATTATTCCTCTGCCGATTTTGCCGCTTGAGGGGTAAGTTGGCGTTTGAGGGGTAAGTTGTGGAAGCCGGGGTGTCCCGGCTGTTTTTGTTATATGGAGGTGGCAGCATGAAACAGATCACAAACAAGGAATATGAGGAATGGA
>CANNTZ010000008.1 GCA_947522735.1 uncultured Oscillospiraceae bacterium
ATATAACGAGATGATACGTCTTACTGAGGAGGCAGGTGTCGTCTGTCAGGTGGAGCTGGAGCTGCACTATAATCCCGTCGTCATGCGAATGAAAGAGCTTGACCGCAGCGGTGCGGTCGGAAAGCTCCGCTCCTTCAACGCCACCAATATCACCCTTTCGCCGGTCTGGGCGTTCCCGTGGCAGGGCGTTCCGGAGCAGAGCTACGGCAAACGCAGACCGCTCCGCGAGGGCGACTCACGCTGCTGCGGAGGCGCACTGTGTGATCACCCGCACATCTTCGACATGCTGCGCGAGATAACGAACAGCGAATTCGACGTGATCTTCGCGCAGGTCGCGCCCAACCTCCGTCCGGACATTCAGGTCGAGGACATGCTCTCCGTCGCCGGCAGAATGAAGAACGGCACGGCGTTCCTGCTCGATCCGTCGTGGTCCAGGATGGAAAACAGACTGAAGGTTCCCGGGCCCGGCTGGGAGGTGTTCCCGAAGCGCATGGAGGTCAACATCCTGCTCAACGGCGAGGACGGAACGGTTATGACCGACTGCTTTGGCCCCAACGTATACCACAACGCGGCTCCGCAGTCCCGCTACACCGTCCGCTACACCTATTTTGACGAGTGGGTCGGGCTGATCGACGAGTTTGTGGATTGCGTGCGGAACCGCAAAACGCCGAAGATCAACCTGCGCTGGCACGAGAACACCATCCGCGCGATGAACGCCTGCTACGAGAGCATCGCGACGGGCAGAGCAGTGAGGCTTTAAGCACCGAAGCGCCGGAAAGAAGTAGCCTGGGGCAAGCAACGGGCGACCAGGGCAGGCGTCTCCAAGCAGAAAAGCAACGCGCCTTCGCCGGAAGGGATTTACCCTTCCGGCGAAGGCGCGTCGGCATAGAAGCGAGAGGATTTTTGCCTGCGGCAGCGCAAGAATAAAGAGGCCGTGGACAAACCGTCCGTTTTCAAGCATTGCTTTCCTGTTGGGGGCGCCTTTTGTCTGCTTCGCGGATCAGTCATGCTTTGCAGGCGTCAGCGCAAAGGAAAAAGTGAACTCGTGCGGATGCAGCTCGTATTCCTCCTCCGGCTCGGGCCCGCAGGAGTGGCTTCCAAGCCCGCGCATCCTGTAATCGATGTAGAGGTGGTTTTTCGCGCTTCTGACGAGCTCGTTTTTGTGCTTGGCGGCGGTCAGGCTTTCGAGGGTGAAGTCGTGATAGGAGAACGCGAACTCGCGGCAGCCGTCCACGCGCAGGCCCTGACCGGAGGCGTCGCAGACGCTGACGAAGCGGGTGTTCTCGTGGTTACCGGTCTCCTGCGGCATGTCGTAGACGACATAGGTCTCGTCTATCCTGCGGGTGTACAGTCCGACCGGCGTGGAGCGCTTGCGATCGCAGTAGTTCTCGCGCCAGCCGCGCCCGAACCACGTGACGTTCTCGTATTCGGCGCTGACATGGAAGCAGACGCCGATGCGAGGCAGCCGCTCCGGCAGCTCTCCGAACGGAACGCCGTGCATTGTTACGAGCACCCGTCCGTCGCCAAACACCTCGTAGGAAATATCGGCGTCAAAGCCGTAGAATTTGGATATGGGAAGGATTTTGCCCGTCGCTCTGACGACGGCGCGGTCTTTTTTCAGCTCCGCGGTCATGCCGCGCATCCTGAAGCCGGCTGTTTCCAGCACATTGTCAAGCCACAGCCCGGCGTTGCGGCGGGAGCCGGGCATTCCGAGGATGCCGTCGTTATCGGTCGGTGCGCGGAACAGCCCGACTGTCATCGGCGAATCGAGAAGAGCTTTGCCGTGCGACACGTATTCGCAGGGCACGCCGTTCTCGAAGCGGACGCTGAACCCGTCGCCCTTTACGGCAAGCCCGCCGTTTTCCTCGATGAGCGCCGCGTCGAAGCTGGGCGGGACATATTCCGGCGCGGGGACGGCGTCGCGCAGCTTGAGCTGTACCCCGCCGGTGCGTCGCGTGCCGTCGTAAAATTCAAGGTCGAGGTAATAGTCGGCGCCGGGGACAGGAGAGTCGACGGAGACGTCGATATCGAGCGCTGCGCGCGCGTGCGGGGCAATGTCGCCGAGGACGAGCTCGCCGCAGCGCACCGGCGTGTAATCGGCGCTTATCCTCCAGCGGCAGACAAAGCCGGAGAGGCTGCGGAAATCGAGGGTGTTCATTATCTCGATGCGGCCGTCTCTGTACCACGCCCAGACCGGCGCGAACACCTCGCCCAGCTCATACCACGAGGGCTTCGGCGTGCCGTCGGACATAAGGTAGCCGTCGAGGCAGAAGTTGTACCAGTTGTTCTTATCGCCGAAATCGCCGCCGTAGAGATAGTAATCGCGGCCATGCTCGTCGATCTTGTGGAAGCCGTGATTTTTAAATTCCCACACAAAGCCGCCGATATAGGAATTGTCCTCGTATTCGAACGCCTGCGCGTCCTCGAGAAAGCCGGGACTGTTGCCCATCGCGTGGGCGTATTCGATCTGCATGAAGATCTGCTGCGCGGCGGTGTATTTTTCCAGCCACTCGCGGGAGAGATAGCCTGCTCGCGGAATCATGTCATCCGGGCCGCCCTGAACGAGAAGCGCGCCGTCAGAGCCCGGCTCCTCGTCGTTTATCGCGACGTGTGCGGGGTCAAAGGCTCTCATTAGCTGCTGGCAGATGCGCAGGTTCTGTCCGTTGCCGCACTCGTTGCCGCAGGAGCGCATGAAGATGCAGGTTTCGTTCTTGTTCTGTTCAAGCATCCTCTCGGTGCGGTCAAGATAGGGCGCGAGCCAGTCGGCGCGTTTGGAGAGATAGCCCTGGTCGCCGGTGACGCCGCATCCGTGCGTCTCGTAATCCGCCTCGTCCATGACGAGGATGCCAAGCTCGGAGCATAGCTCGTAGAAAGCGGGGTTGTTGGTATAGTGGCTGGTGCGGATGGCGTTGAGGTTGTTGTCCTTTATCAGCCGCAGCTCGCGTTCGATAAGCCCGACGCTGACGGCTCGTCCGTTGTCGCAGTCGTATTCGTGGCGGTTGACGCCCTTGATGAATATCGGCATGCCGTTGACGGTCAGCTTGCCGCCGGCAATTTCCGAGCGCATCATGCCCACGCGCTTGGAGTGAAGCTCGACCGGCTGACCGGAGCGCAGCAGCGTTATCGTCAGATCGTAGAGGCTTGGCTCCTCGGGGTTCCACAGCTTGGGGCAGTCGATGACAAATGTCGCCGAGACGTGCTTTTTGGCGGCAAAGCGCTGCTTTTGCCCGTCCAGCTCCAGCTCCAGCTCGTATTCCGGATCGTCGCGGCTGAGCTGCGCGGCGACGGTAAAGCCTTTAAGGTCGTTAGTGACACGGAAGTCCCAGAGGAAGGTTTTGCCGGTGCAGAGCAGATAGACGTCGCGAAAAATGCCGTTTGCCAGCAGCATGTCCTGATTCTCAAGGTAGGTTGCGTCGGAATAGGTGAACACCTTGACGGCAAGAAGGTTTGTGCCGCTGCGGCAGAGCGGGGTTATGTCAAACTCGGCCGGGTTGCGGCTGCCCTTGGAGAAGCCGACAAAGCGACCGTTCAGATAGACGTAGAAGGCATTGTCCACGCCGCCGAAGTGCAGGATGACGTTCTGCGTCTCGCCTTCGTCAAGCTCAAAGCTGCGGCGGTAGTAGCCCACCGGGTTCTCGGCGGGAACGTAAGGGGGATCGAAGGGGATGGCGTATTCGATGTTGGGATAGCGGCATTTGCCGTAGCCGCGGTACTGCCACATCGATGGAACGTCGATATCGTCCCAGCAGGAGTCGTCGAAGGCCTCGCCGAAAAAGCCGTCCACGACGTCGCCGGCCTCACTGTAGAGGAAGCGGCAGACGCCGTTCAGGCTCTTGAGCATCGGCGAGGCCTCTTTGTTTTTATAGTATATGCCGCGCCTGTCCGCGGGGATGAGATTGGCCCTTGGCGGCAGGCGGTTGATGTTGGTCACGGACTGATCCTCAATCTCGGGATTTTTGCGCTTGAAGGTATAATTATCCATAGCTCCGCTTCCTTTCGGCTTCCAGCATATTTCAACTGTTATTTTAGCACCCGAAAATGAGCGGCGCAATGGTAAAACCGCGCTAAAGCATGGTATAAACGAAACAAACCGCCGAAAAGTCCTTTTGCGCGCGGCGGCCTGTCCTCACGCAGGCAAAAGAAAAGCCGCGGGAAAGGGAGGAGACGGCTGCAAAAACGCGGCGGTGCGGACAAGCCCTATACTTCCGCCGTCTCGCCCTCAAGCAGCCGCGCGCGCATTTCGGCAATATTTTCATCTACAGAGCCTCCTGCGTAAAACACGCCTGAGGTTCCGGCGACGAAGATGTTGGCCCCGGCGCGGCGCATTTTTGCGGCGTTCTCGAAGCTGACGTTGCCGTCCACCTCTATCTCGACGCCGGAGAAGCCGCGCGCGTCCAGCCAATCGCGCAGACGGCGTATCTTGCCGAGCGTCTGCGGCACCAGCTTCTGCCCGGAATAACCGGGATTGACGGTCATAAGCAGCACGCCGTCGAGGTCGTCGAGCACCTCCTCGAGCGCGCAGAGCGGCGTCGCCGGATTGAGCGCAGCCATAGCCCTTGCACCGTGCGACCGTATAGCCGCGAGCGTCCTTTGCAGGTGGACGGTGCTTTCGACATGGACCGACACGTATTCTCCGGGCCGGATATCGAACCAGTCGAGCATGTTTTCAGGGCGCTCCACCATCAGGTGCAGGTCGAGCGGGATGCCGGAATGCCGCCTGAGCTGCTTTATACAGGCAGTTCCGAGCATCAGATTCGGGACGAAATGGCCATCCATGACGTCGATGTGAAGATATTCAATCCCGCCGCGTTCAAGCGCGGCAAGCGTCCCGGCGGGGTCGTCCCAAGGATCGACGCACATCATTGAGGGTGCGATTTTTGCCGTAAGCACAGGGGCACACCATCCTTTTTCAGCAAGCTGTTGACGACAACGCTTTAATTATACCATCTCCGCAAAAATTTTGCAACAGTTGCGCAGAAAAGCATTGACAGGATGCTATTATTATGATATCATTTTAATATCAAATTATGTAAGGGGTGTATTATCGATGGAGGAGAAAATTTTGACCGGGAAGAAAAACGGAATGCTCGTGATGCTGCTGGTGATAGCGGTCTGTGTGGCGGCGACATGCGGACTCATTCTCGGAGGCATAATGCTCGATGAGAACAGGTCGCCCGTGCTGTTCATCGTGAGCATTGTAGTATTCTGCTTTGCGTGGCTGCTGCTGCCGGGACTGAAGGTGCTCAAGCCGCAGGAGGCGCTGGTGCTCACGCTGTTCGGAAGATATATCGGCACGCTCAAGGACGACGGCTTTTACTTTGTCAATCCGTTCTGCACGGCGGTCAACCCCGCGGCAAAGACCAAGCTCAACCAGAGCGGAGACGTCACGACGCTGCGCCACCCCACAGGGACACAGGATATGGAGCTTGTCAGCAAAAAGCTCTCGCTGAAGATCATGACGCTCAATAACAACCGACAGAAGATCAACGACTGCCTCGGCAACCCCGTCGAAATAGGCATTGCCGTCACATGGCGCATCGTCGATACCGCAAAGGCGGTGTTCAATGTCGATAACTACAAGGAATATCTCTCGCTGCAATGCGACAGCGCGCTGCGCAACATCGTGCGCATCTATCCCTACGACGTCGCCCCTAACGTGGACACCACGGGAGACGGCATAGCCGACGACGGCAGTCTGCGCGGCTCCAGCGAGATTGTCGCGGGCAGGATACGCGACGAGATACAGGAGCGCGTCCATGAGGCGGGGATAGAGATTATCGAGGCAAGGATAACCTATCTCGCCTATGCAACAGAGATAGCGGCGGTGATGCTCCAGCGGCAGCAGGCGTCGGCGATAATCGACGCGCGCAAGATGATAGTGGACGGCGCCGTTGGCATGGTGGAGATGGCGCTCGACCGCCTGAGCCGGAACAACGTCGTCGAGCTTGACGACGAGCGCAAGGCGGCGATGGTGTCCAACCTGCTGGTCGTGCTCTGCGGGAACCGCGACGCGCAGCCGGTCGTCAACTCCGGAAGCCTGTATTGACCATGGCCGGGAACCAGAAAAAGCAGATACCGCTGCGGCTTTCCGCGAAGCTCTACGACGCCATAGCCGCATGGGCGGAGGACGACTTCCGTTCGATCAACGGTCAGATAGAATATCTTCTGACCGAGTGCGTGCGCCAGCGCAAAAGGAGCGGGATCCAGGTGTCAGACGAGTCCGGCGTTCCGCAGGAGCCGGATGACTGATATAATATCTGTCAAAGCCGGAGAGAATGCGTTTTTTCCGGCTTTTTGCAGTGGGAAAAGCTTAATTTTTTCTTATTTTTACGCGACTGCGGTTGATAACTACCGCATGGACGTGTTATAATCGGCACAAAGAACAGGAGGTTCTGCAATGATACTTGAGACCGGACGGCTCGTGCTGCGGCCGTGGAGGGAGAGCGACGCAGAGGAGCTTTACAGATACGCGAGCGACCCGAGGATAGGCTTGTCCGCCGGGTTTCCGCCGCACACGAGCGTGGAGGACAGCCGGAGGGTGATACGCGATATACTGTCAAAGCAGGAGAGCTATGCTGTGATACTGCGCGAGACGGGAATGCCCGTCGGCTCGGTGGGGATAGTGCCCTCGCGGTGCCCGGAGGCGCGCGAGGGGGAGCCGGAGCTTGGCTATTGGATCGGCGTGCCGTATTGGGGGCGCGGACTGATTCCGGAGGCGGTGCGCCGCCTGCAAAGGCGCTGCTTTGAGGAGCTTGGCAGCGAGCGCGTATGGTGCGGCTATTACGAGGGCAACGAAAAATCGAGGCGCGTACAGGAAAAGTGCGGCTTCACCCACAAATGCGTCGAAAAGGACCATGTCTGCGAGCAGCTTGACCTCATCGTGGACGAGCATTTCACCTGCATTACCCGCGCGGAGTGGGAAAGGGCGGAGGCGCTGGAGAGCTTTTGGCAGCGCTTTCTCGCCGCGACCGGACGCGGGGACGGGGAGCGCTACACCGAGGCGTTTCATTTTGAGATGAACGAGAGGGACGCCGGCCGGCTGCTTGCGCTGGTGCTCGCTGGTAAAAAGCGTGCCACGTCGAGCGCTCTTCCCGGATATGAGCTGGAGGGCGAGCAGATACCGAGGGCGGGAGAGCTGAGCATCATCACCGACTTTGCAGGGAAGCCACGCTGCGTCGTCGAGACGACGAGGGTCGAGATTATCCCGTTCTCGCAGATGACCTTTGATATATGCTCGCGCGAGGGCGAGGACGAGACGCTCGCCTCGTGGCGGGAGAAGCACCGGTGCTTTTTCACGGAGGAGGGGCGCGAGTGCGGCTATAAATTCACCGAGGACATGCCGGTTGTGTTCGAGGACTTTGAAATGATCTACAGTGAATGACGGTTACAGGAGGAAAAGCTAATGCTTGACATTTCGCATCTCACTAAGCGCTACGGCGAAAAAAAGGCCGTGGACGATCTATCGCTGCATATAGCGCCGGGTGAGATATACGGCTTCATCGGCCACAACGGCGCGGGCAAGACCACCACCATCAAGGCGTGCTGCGGCATACTGAGCTTTGACGAGGGCGAGATACGCGTCTGCGGCGTATCGATAAAGGACGATCCCATAGCCTGCAAGCGCCGGATAGCATATATCCCGGACAACCCCGACCTCTACGACTTCATGACCGGCGCAAAGTATCTCTCGTTTATCGCCGACGTATTCGGCGTGAGCGCGGCGGACAGGAAGGAGCGCATAGATAAATACGCTGCGCTGTTCGAGCTCTCCGACGCGCTCTCCCAGCAGATTTCAGGCTATTCCCACGGCATGAAGCAGCGGCTTGCGATAACCGCGGCGTGGCTGCACGCGCCGCAGCTCATTATAATGGACGAGCCGTTCGTCGGGCTTGACCCGAAGGCGGCGCATCTGCTCAAGGAGCTGATGCACGAGCACTGCGCCGGGGGCGGCGCGATATTCTTCTCGACGCACGTGCTGGAGGTTGCGGAAAAGCTGTGCGACAAGGTTGCAATAATCAAGCAGGGACAGCTCATTCGCTCCGGCACGATGGATGAGGTGCGCGGCGACGCATCCCTCGAGGAGGTATTCCTCGAGCTTGAGGAAGCGGGGGATGTAGCATGCTGAGGGCGCTGCTGAAAAAGCAGATGCTTGAGATGACCGACAGCTTTGTCAGGGACCGAAAGACCGGCAAACGCCGCGTCGGAGGGGCGTTCGTGGGGGTGCTCGCCCTCTACGGCGTCGTTTTCCTCATACTGCTCGGGGCATTCTTCACCCTGGGCGCGCAGCTCTGCGCGCCGCTTTGCGAGGGTGGGCTGAGCTGGCTGTATTTTGCGATAATGGGGCTTGTTTCGGCGGCGCTCGGGCTGTTCGGCAGCGTGTTCAACACCTATTCAAGCCTTTATCAGGCCAAGGATAACGACCTGCTGCTCTCGATGCCTATCCCTCCCGGCACGATCATACTGGTGCGGCTGCTCGGAGTATATCTGATGGGGCTGATGTACAGCTCGCTCGTCATGCTTCCGGCAATAGTCGTGTATTACGTCTATGCGGCGCGCAGTGTGACGGAGTTCGTATTCCCCGTGCTGCTGATGCTGCTGCTCTCGCTGCTGGTGCTGGCGCTGTCGTGCCTGCTCGGCTGGGTCGTCGCGCAAATCAGCGCGCGCCTGAAGAACAGGAGCCTCATCACAGTCCTGCTCTCCCTCATATTCGTCGCGGTGTACTACTACGCCTACTTCAAGGCAACTGAGGCGATAAGTACGGTCGTCGAGCACAGCGCGGAGATCGGTGCCAGGATAAAGGGCTCGGCCTATCCGGTATATCTCATGGGCCGCGCTGGAGCGGGAGAGGCTTTTCCGATGCTGCTGTTTGCGGGCGGGGTCACAGTGCTGCTTGCGATAGTGTATCTCCTGCTCTCGCGCACATTTTTCGGCACCGTGGCGGTAAGCCGCGGCGTATCGAGGCGGCGGGTGCGCGGCGACGCGTTCCACGCAAGGGGGATGGCGGGCGCGCTGTTCTCACGCGAGCTGGACAGATTCATCTCCAGCCCTACATATATGCTCAACTGCGGACTGGGCGCGCTGATGCTCATTCTTGCGGCGGCATTCGCGCTGATAAAGGGCGGCTCCGTCGCGCAGCTGGCGGACGCGCGTTTCGGATGGGCGGTTGGCGGTGTGGCGCGCTATATCCGGGTGCTGGCGCTTGCCGCGGTATGTCTGCTGGCGTCGTCCGGCGTGGTAAGCGCGCCGTCGGTGTCGCTCGAGGGCAGGACGCTGTGGCAGATAAAATCGCTGCCGATCCCGGCATGGCCTGTGCTGCGCGCAAAGCTGGAGCTGCATTTGGCGGTCATCGGCATACCGGCGCTTGTCTGTGCGGTCTGCGTCTCGGTTGGCTTGCGGCTGGATGCTCTCACCGGCGCGCTGTTGACGCTGACGGCGCTGCTGGCCGTGCTGGCGGGCGCGCTGACCGGGCTCGCCGTGAATCTCAAGGCGCCGCTGCTTGAATGGAAGGACGAGACGGCGCCAATCAAGCAATCGACAAGCGTGATGGTGGCGCTGTTCGGCGGCTGGCTGGTCTCCGGAGCGATAGCCGGGATATACTTCGCAGTGGCGGGGTTCATCGGAGCCGAGGCGTACATAGCGGTATGGGCTGCGCTGCTCGCGGTCAGCTCGGCGCTGCTGCTGCGCTGGATGAAAAAACGCGGTGCGGAGATATTTGAGGCGCTGTAAAAAACGAATAAAAAAAGCGTCCCGGCAGACGGCTTTCCCGGAACTCGACGCAAAAAAGCCGCGCGTGCCCCAAAATGCACACGCGGCCCTTTGCTGCTCAATCAGGTTGGCGCTGTACGGGTATTTTGAATATCAGCCGAAGTATCGGCGTCAAAAACCTTGGACTCTTCAGCACCACTATCTTCATAAAACTCCCCCCTATCGCGAGCCTCTGAGAATTGACAAGCCCATCACTATCAGGAGCAGCGCCGCGCATATCACCGCGAGCCGCAGCGAGCAGACAAGTCCGGCCAGCAGCCCAAAGCCGAATGCGACGGCGGCTGCACACAGCAACGGCGAACCATGGCGGCGCTTTTTGCGGCACGCCTTGCAGAATATCCCCATAACAATCCGACCTCCGGCAAGCGCAGCGCTCTTTCTCTCGATATCATTATACGCAACGCCCCGGAGGATGTGAGGGCTGCGGAATAAATATTTTGACGGACAGGCTTGCCCGGCGGTTTTTTGCGGCGTCGGAGGGGAAAAGCGTACGGCAGGGCTGAAAGCTGCCATAAAAAGCATGCTTTGAGTATTGAAAAGGCGCGCGTTTTCGGATATGATATATGATAGTAGAGTATGGAGCGCGCCCTGAAGCGAGTGCGTGGATATAAAGCCGAAAGGCGAAAGGGGAAAACAGCATGTCAGAGATAAGAGCCGGAATTATCGGCACAGGCGGCATTTCCAACTGCCATATGGCGGGCTATACTGCGATACCGGAGGTAAGCGTCGTCGCCTGCTGCGATATCGATGGGGAAAAGGCGCGTGCCTATGCGGAAAAATATTCTATCCCGCACTGGTATACCGACTGCCGCGAGATGATGGAGAAGGAGCTGCTCGACGTCGTCAGCGTGACCACCTGGAACGCCGCGCACAAGGATTGCACGGTGACGGCTCTGCGCGGCGGCGCGAGCGTCCTTTGCGAGAAGCCGATGGCGATGAACGCAGAGGAGGCACGAGAGATGGAGCGGGCAGCTATGGAGACCGGAAGGCTGTTGCAGGTCGGCTTTGTGCGCCGCTTCGGCAACGACGCCGAGATATTCCGCGAGTTCAGCGAGGCGGGCGTTTTCGGCGATATCTACTACGCAAAGGCGACCTATCTGCGTCGCAGCGGCTGCCCGGGCGGATGGTTTGGCGACAGGACGTTTTCCGGCGGAGGCCCGCTGATCGACCTCGGTGTCCACGTCATAGACCTCGCGAGATACCTTGCCGGAAATCCGAGGCCCGTCTCCGTATACGGGGTCACCTACAGCAATCTCGGCAAAAACCGGGCCAGAGGCGCCGGGGCCGCGTGGGAGATGAGCGGCGCCGACAGCGAGGTATTCAACGTCGAGGACTTCGTCTCCGCGATGGTTCGCTTCGAGAACGGCTTCACCCTCTCGGTTGAGGCGAGCTTCAACCTCAATTGCAAGGAGGACACCGGCAACATTCAGCTCTTTGGCACCGGAGGCGGCGCAACGCTCAGCCCGGAGCTTGAGATATACACCGACGTTGCCGGGCGCTTTGTCAACCTCCAGCCCGCGGTGCCGGTCGCCTTTGAGTTTGACAGGGCCTTCAGGGACGAGGTGCGCGGCTTTGTGGACGCGGCGGTGCATGGCAAGCCCTGTATCGCCACGGCGGAGGACGGCGTGACGCTCATGAAGATCATCGACGGCATCTACAGCTCCGCCGCGACCGGCCACGAGGTCATACTCTGACGCGCGGGGTTATGTGTAAAAATATGTACCATATAAAGTATTGTTTTGTGACATTGTAAAAGCTTGGCGGTCATGGTATTCTTATTTTAGAGAATACCATGACCGTTATTTTTAGGGAGGAAGCGCTGTGAACAGGCTGACGCTCGAAGGACGCAAAAGCTATCTTCTTTCATATGAGGAGGGGGACTATTCGATATTCGCGGATATCCGCGACGAGGACGGCTGCGACATGATAACCGTCCGCTTCAGCGCGGACGGCGAGATGATTCCGCCAGAGATAAAGCTCTGGTGGGAAGTCCCGTCGCACGATATCCAAGGGATATGGAACCCGTTTGTCAACATCAACCGCTGCTTCACCTATTGGGGCTACTCGTGGCTCTCCACAGCGGAGCGCGGCTCGCCGATGTGCTGTCTGTTCTCCTCCGGTGGCGAGAACCGCCTGATGTTTGCCTGCTCCGACGCGGTGAATCCGGTCAAATTCGGATTCTTTCTGCGCGAGGACGACGTCATGTGGGACTGCTCCTCCGTGCTGTTCAGCAAGCCCGTCGCACCCTGCGCCGGTTATGAATGCACCTTCCGCGTGAAATACGACCACATCCGCTACGAGGACGCGATAGGCGAGGTGGTCAGGTGGTGGGAGGATATGCCGCAATATCAGCCGATGATGAAGCCGGCTCCGGAGTGTACCCGTCCGCTCTATTCGACATGGTACAGCTTCCACCAGACCGTCACTGCGCCGGAGGTCGAACGGGTGCTCAAGGACGCTGCTTCTCTCGGCTTTGGCGCGGTAATCGTGGACGACGGCTGGTACCACGATCTGTCCTACTCATTGTACGACTACTGCGGCGACTGGCTTCCCTCAAAGCGGAAGATGGGCGACATGCGCGCGCACGTCGAGCGCGTCCACAGCATGGGCATCAAATATTACCTCTGGTACGCCGTCTCTTTCATCGGCATACACTCCGAGGCCCGGGAGCGCTTCAAGGGCAAGCTTTTGCGCGAGGGCGACTTTGCCACCGTGGATCCACGCTATCCCGACGTGCGCGAATACATCATCTCCACCTGCGAGCGGGCGCTGCGTGAGTGGGATATCGACGGTTTCAAGCTCGATTTTATAGACAGCTTCTTCCAGCCTGATAACGAGGAGGGCTGCTACGCGCCCGGAAAGGACTACGTCTCGGTCGCGCAGGCGGTCAGACGGCTGATGGACGACATGATGGCGCGGCTGACCGCAATCCGTCCCAATCTCGCGGTCGAGCTAAGGCAGCTCTACGTCGGACCGCAGATGCGCAAATATGGCAATATGTTCCGCGCGGGCGACTGCTCCAACGATTCGGTGATGAACAAGGTGCGCACCGTGGACGTCCGTCTGTGCGTCGGCGATTCCCCGGCGCACTCCGACATGATGACGTGGCGTCCGGACGAGCCGGCGGAGCGCGCGGTGATGCAGCTTATCGGCTCGATGTTCGCGGTGCCGCAGATATCGATAATTCCCGCTCAGCTCCCCGAGAGCCAGCGCGCGATGCTCAAAAACTGGATAGCCTTCTGGAACGCACACAAATCGACGCTGCTCGGAGGCAGGCTGCGCGCGCACAATCCGGAGCTGCTCTATACGACGGTCAGCGCCGAGACGGATGATGAATACATCGCCGCGGTCTACGCCGTCAACACCGTCGCTCCCGCGCCGGAGGGTACTCCTGCACATATCGTGATCGTCAACGGCAGCGGAAGCACCGGTATCGGCGCACTCCTGAAGGACGGTGAGTACTCCGTCCGGATAGCCGACTGCCTCGGTGCCGTCAGAGCCGAGCTGAAAGCGCGCGGCGGCTGCAATATGCTCGAGATACCTCTCGGCGGTATGGCGTTTATTGACCGCGACTGAGGGATACCGATTTGTTATGGACAAAACCGTGCGGAAAGATGGAGAGCATGTGGCTCTCCTGAAGGCCGGAAAACGCGCGCGGACGCGAGACCTGCCACAAATTAGGCTTCGTTGAGAACGGCGATGTCTGCGGAGGAGAGGCCATAGCGACGTATAAGCTGTGAAAACACGCCGCAGAGCCGCAAAAATGCGGAAAAAACCGATTTTTTTCAAAAAAAGGCTTGCAATCGCCGCAGATACATGCTATAATGCTTTATGTTGGATTTGATAGTAAAGGAAGAAAGAGTGGGTCGCCCCGCTCTTTTGTTTATGTTGGAGGACAAAAAAGTGTCAGCGAAGTCTGTGAAAAAAAACAGCGACAGAAAAAACACCGCACAAAGGGTGTGGGAGCTTGTGCAGCCCGCTGCGGATGAGCTGGGGCTCGAGCTGTGGGACGTCCGGTACGAGAAGGAGGGCGCATCATGGTATCTCAAGCTCGTCATCGACAAGGACGGCGGCGTCAGCCTCGACGACTGCGAAAGGATGAGCCGCCGCGCCGAAAAGCTGCTCGACGAAGCGGATCCGATCGAGGACAGCTACCGCCTTCAGGTCTCGTCGCCCGGCATCGAGCGAGAGCTGACGCGCGACTGGCACTTTGAGCGCTGCATGGGCAACGGAGTGCTGGTGCGCTTCATCCGTCCGGTCGAGGAGATGGGCGGCGAACGCGACTTTGCCGGAACCCTCTCGTATTACGAAAACGGCGAGGTCGGGATTATCCTCGACGGCGACGCAGACGACGAAAGCGACGGCACCGAAATGCGCTTCAACACCGGCGAGACAGCCTACGTCAGGCTTGCCGACGATTTCGATTACAGCGCGGCCATAGAAGACACGGACGAATCGGAAGAAGACTGAAAGGATGATTATAAAAAAATGAACAGGGAGTTTTTTGAGGCTCTGGAGCTGCTGGAAAAGGAGAAGGGTATCCCGGCCGATTATCTGCTTGAAAAGATAGGAAACGCCATAGTTATCGCCGTCAAGCGCGACTATGCCGGCGTCAACGACGTTATAGTCAATATCGACAAGGAAAAGGAATGCTTTGACGTCGCCATACGCAAGACGGTTGTGGAGGAGGTAACGGATCCCGCAAACGAGATACTGCCGGAGGAGGCGGTCAAGCTCGACAGCACAGTTCAGGTGGGCGGAACCGTGGACGTCTATCTCCAGACCAAGCAGTTTGGCCGCATCGCGGCGCAGACCGCCAAGCACGTCATCCGTCAGGGAATACGCGAGGCCGAACGCGGACAGATGCTGCGCGACTTCCAGAACAAGGAGCACGACATCGTCACCGCGCTCGTCACCCGCATAGACCAGAAGAAGGGCATAGTAACCGTCGAGATCGACGGCACCGAGACGATACTCCCCAAATCCGAGCAGATGCCCGGCGAGACGCTCAACGAGGGCGAGCGCATCAGAGTATACGTTGTAGAGGTGGCAGCCGGTGAAAAAGGGCCGCGCATTATGATATCCAGAACGCACCCGGGCCTTGTCAAGCGCCTGTTCGAGCTTGAGGTGCCCGAAATATACGACGGCACCGTAGAAATCAAGGCGGTATCCCGTGAGGCGGGCTCAAGAACCAAGCTCGCCGTCTACAGCAGAGATGAGAACGTGGACGCCATAGGCTCCTGCATCGGACCGCGCGGCTCGCGCGTCGCAAAGGTAGTCGACGAGCTGGGCGGCGAGAAGATTGACGTGGTGAAGTATTCCGAGAAGCCGGAGGAATTCATTGCGGCGGCGCTTTCCCCGGCAAACGTTCTCTCGGTCACGGTCGATCCGGACGGCGCAAAGGCCTGCCGCGTCACCGTTCCCGACGGTCAGCTCTCGCTGGCAATCGGCAACAAGGGCCAGAACGCGCGTCTTGCGGCAAAGCTGGTCGGCTGGAAGATAGATATCCGTCCCGAGAGCGGCTTCTACGGCGAGGACCCCGTCGAGGGCTGAAACACATTAAAATAAAAATCGGAGCGCGTTATGCAGGCAAAAAAAGTTCCAATGAGAATGTGCAGCGGATGTATGCAGATGAAACCCAAAAAAGAGCTTGTCCGGGTCGTTCGCTCGCCGGAGGGAGAGATATCGCTGGATCTGACCGGGAAAAAATCCGGCAGGGGAGCGTATCTCTGCCGCGACAGAGAATGTCTGAGAAAAGCGGTCAAGTCCAGAAAGATAGCGCGCTCGCTCGAGTGCGAGATACCTGACGAGATATACGAGCGCTTAGAAGGAGAAATTGAGGCTTGAAAGAACGATTGTTGGGCCTGCTTTCGATATGCCGGAAGGCCGGGAGGCTGTCGCTGGGTTTCGATCCCGTCAAAAGGGCGGTGCTTGGCGGAAACGCGTGTCTTGTGCTCGCGGCTTCGGATATGTCGGAGAAGACCGTGAGCGAAATGCGGTATCTGTGCGGAGTGTCGGACGTGACGTTCCGCGAGGCACCGGTTACGATAAATGAAATATGGTTTTCAGTGTCCAAAAAGGCCGGACTTGCGGCGGTTTCCGACGCCGGGCTTGCGGGCAGTATATTAAAGCTCATAGACGGCAGCGGAGACGGCGTCAAGAATGGCAATGAGGAGGAGAGAGCTTAATGGTAGTTAAATACAAGGTAAGCGATGTTGCAAAGGATTTCAAGGTCAGCAACAAGGATATAATAACTCTTTTGGAGGAACGCTTCGGTACGGCGAAAAAGGCGGTGACGGCGCTCACTGACGAGGAGCTGAACGTGGTGATGGAGCACTTTACGCGCGAGCACGAGGTCAAGAGCTTCGACGAATACTTCGCCCTGGCGAACAAGCCGCGCGAGGAGAAAAAGCCCAAGCCCGAGCCCAAGCCCGAGCCCAAGCCCGAGCCTAAGTCCGAGCCTAAGCCCGAGCCTAAGTCCGAGCCTAAGCCCGAGCCTAAGCCGGGGGCGAAAAAGTCAGCCGAGTCGAGGAAGGACACCCAGAGACCGGAGAGAAGGCCGGAGCCGAAGCCGCAACAGAACAACGGCAAAAAGCAGGGCGGACAGGAGCGTAAGCCGCGCAGCGAGCAGAAGCCCGGCGGACAGCCAGCAAATTCGCAGACGCGCAGATCGCCGTTTGCCCGCTTTGAGAACGCGCAGCCGCTGCAAAAGCAGGGCGGCAAGCAGCAGAAGCCACAGAAGCCGCAGCAGAAGCAGAAAAACGACGGGCAGACCATCACCCATGTCGCGGGGCTTGCCTCCGAGACTCCGCGCGCCGTCACCCATGTCGATATGCGTGCGTCAAACGTCGATCTGGACAAATACAACGAGAAATACGAGCAGATAGCTCCCGCCAACGTCCGCGACAATGCAGGCGTTAAGAAGCAGAAGCTGACCCAGAAGTCCGCGCAGCGCGGCAAGCCGCAGTACTCCCGTAAGGAGCAGGAGGCGCAGAAGCTGCGCAGGCTTGAGCTTGAGCGCCAGCGTCGTCAGAAGCTGGAGATTACACTGCCGGACGAGCTGACGGTCGGAGAGCTGGCCGGAAGGCTCAACATAGCCTCCGCCGAGATAATCACGCGCCTGATGCAGATGGGAACGATGGCGTCGGTCAACGAGGTCATCGACTACGACACCGCGGCGCTCGTTGCGATGGATATCGGCGCGAAGGTTTCCCACGAGGTCGTCGTAACCATTGAGGATCGCCTCATCGACGACTCCGACGACGATTCCGACGCGCTTGTCGAGCGCAGCCCGGTCGTCGTCGTCATGGGCCACGTCGATCACGGCAAGACCTCCCTGCTCGACGCCATCCGCAACGCCCATGTCACCGACACCGAGGCGGGCGGAATAACCCAGCACATCGGCGCGTACCGCGTCATGATAAACGGAAAATACATCACCTTCCTCGATACGCCGGGCCACGAGGCGTTCACCTCGATGCGTGCACGCGGCGCACAGGTCACGGATATCGCAATCCTTGTCGTTGCGGCGGACGACGGCATCATGCCGCAGACCGTCGAGGCAATAAACCACGCAAAGGCGGCAGGCGTCTCGATAATCGTCGCCATCAACAAGATGGATAAGCCGCACGCCAACCCCGACCGCGTCAAGCAGCAGCTCATGGAATACGGGCTCGTCCCGGAGGAGTGGGGCGGCGACGTCATCTGTGTGCCCGTATCCGCAAAGACCCATGAGAACATCGACACCCTGCTCGAGATGGTGCAGCTCACCGCAGACGTCAAGGAGCTCAAGAGCAATCCCGACCGCCGCGCGAAGGGCACGATTATCGAAGCAAGGCTCGATAAGAACCGCGGCCCCGTCGCGACTGTGCTCGTACAGAACGGTACGCTGCGCACCGGCGACGTCGTTATTGCCGGCACCACGGTGGGCAAGGTTCGAACCATGACAAACGACCACGGCGAGCGCGTCGAGAGCGCCGGGCCGTCCGTGCCTGTCGAGATCACCGGTCTGGACGAGGTTCCGGAGGCGGGAGATATCTTCAACGGCGTCGAGGACGAGCGCCTTGCACGCGAGCTTGCCGAGCAGCGCCGCTACGAGGCAAAGCAGGAAAAATTCAAGGAATATCACAAGGTAACGCTCGATAACCTCTTCTCGCAGATAGCCGAGGGCGATATGAAGGAGCTGCCGCTGATAGTCAAGGCGGACGTTCAGGGCTCCGTCGAGGCGGTCAGGCAGTCGCTTGAAAAGCTCTCCAACGACGAGGTGCGCGTCAAGGTCATCCACGGAGCCGTCGGCGCAATCAGCAAGTCCGACGTCATGCTCGCCGATGCGTCCAACGCAATAATCATCGGCTTCAACGTCCGTCCGGATCCCGTCGCACGCGAGGAGGCGGAGACGAAGGGCGTGGATATGCGTCTCTACCGCGTCATCTACGACGCCATTGAGGAGATCAAGTCCGCGATGAAGGGCATGCTCGCGCCCAAGTATCGCGACGTCGATCTCGGTCGCGCCGAGGTTCGCATGGTCTACCGTATTTCCAACGTCGGAGTCGTCGCGGGCTGCTACGTCACCGAGGGCAAGATTACCCGCAACGCGAACATCCGCGTCGTCCGCGACGGCATAATCATCGCCGACGACAAGCTCGACAGCCTCAAGCGCTTCAAGGACGACGTCAAGGAGGTTGCCTCAGGCTATGAATGCGGTATGGCGCTGACAAAGTACAACGACATCCGCGAGGGCGACGTGTTCGAGGCATACGAGGTCGAGGAATATCGCGACTGATCAGGAGGTAAGCAATGCCTAAATTCATGATAAACCGCGAGAGCGAGGATATCCGCCGCGAGCTGACGGATATCATGCGCTCGCTCAAGGATCCGAGGATAGCCGGGATGCTGACCATCGTCAGGGTGGAGGTCTCGCCGGACGGCTCCTACTGTAAGGTCTACGTCAGCTCGCTGGACGGCATGGACGCGGCCAAGCGCGCCGTCAAGGGGCTTGAGAGCGCCACGGGCTTTATCAAGCGGGAGATTGGGCGCAGACTCAGCTTCCGCAAGATGCCGGAGTTCCGCTTCATCGCCGACAACTCCACCGAGTACAGTGCGGCGATCATGGAAAAGCTCTCGGAGCTGAACATCCCGGAAGCGCCGGATGGCGACGGAGAGTAAACACAAAGCCCAGAGAAACGGGGAACGCAAAGATGATGATAACGCTTGAGAGGGCAGCAGAGCTTCTGCTTGAGCACGACAGCATACTGATACTCTGCCACCGCAACCCGGACGGCGACACACTCGGCAGCGGCTTTGCGCTGAAAAAGCTGCTGCAAGGCCTTGGCAAGCGGGTGCGCATGGAGTGCGAGACCGGAATACCTCAGCGCTACGACACGCTTTTCGGCGCATTGGAGCCGCAGGAGTCGTTTGAGCCGGAATATATTGTCGCGGTGGACGCCGCAGACCGCAAGCTGCTCGGCACGGTGATAGCGCCGGAGCAGCGCGTCGATCTTGCGCTCGACCATCACGAGACAAACAAGGGCTATGCCGAGCATACCTATGTGGACGACAGGGCCGCGGCTGCGGCGGAGATAGTTTTTCGGATAGCGCCGCTGCTGGGTGCCACGCTCGATTTGCGCATCGCGACGGCGCTCTATGTCGGCGTTTCGACCGACACCGGGTGCTTTGTCTATTCCAACACCACCGCACGCTCGCACATGATAGCGGCGCAGCTCATCTCCTACGGCATCGACCTTGGCAGCGTGAACAAGCTGCTGTTTGAAACCAAGACGCGCAGCCGTATTGAGATAGACAAGCTGGCGCTCAATTCGATGGAGTTCTGCGACGGCGGCCAGATAGCGTTTGTCTATCTGCCCTATTCGGAGCTTCAGGCGTCCGGCGTGACCGAGGACGACCTTGACGGCGTCAGCGGCATGTCGCGGCAGATAGAGGGTGTGCGAGTGGGCATAACGCTGCGCGGCCGCGCCGACGGGAGCTACAAGGCGTCGGTGCGCACCACCGACGTGAACGCTGCGGATATCTGCGCGAAATGCGCAGGCGGCGGCCACAAGCGTGCGGCAGGCTGCGAATTCGCAACTTCCTTTGACGAGGCGAAGGCAAGGCTGCTCGAAGCGGCGCGCCAGGTCATGTCCGGCTGCTGAGGAGACACAAATGGATATCAACGGCATCCTTTTGATAGATAAGCCTGCGGATTTTACCTCCTTCGACGTCATTGCGAAGCTTCGCGGCATCGTAAAGACGCGTAGGATCGGACACGGCGGAACGCTCGACCCGATGGCGACCGGCGTTCTGCCGGTTTTTTTCGGAAACGCCACGCGCTGCTGCGCGCTGCTGCCGGAAAAGCGCAAGCGTTACCGCGCGCGCTTCAGGCTCGGCATATCCACGGACACGCAGGACGTCACCGGAAAAATAATAGCGTCCTTGCCGGTGAACGTGCGCCCGGAGGAGGTTTTCGCCGCGGCGAAGAGCTTTATCGGCAAAAGCGGACAGAGACCGCCCATGTATTCCGCGGTAAAGGTCGGCGGCAGGAAGCTGTGCGACCTCGCGCGCAGAAACGTCGAGATAGAGCGCGCCGAGCGCCCGATAGAGATATTCTCGCTCGATATTTCGCAGCTTGACGTAGACGAGTACGAGCTGGACGTCGAATGCTCGCAGGGAACGTATATCCGCACGCTGTGCAGCGACATAGGAGACAGACTCGGCTGCGGCGCTGCGGTGACATATTTGCGGCGCACCGAATCGTCCGGCTTTCACGAGAACGATTGCATCACGATAGCGCACGCACAGGAGCTGGCGGACACGGGGCGGCTCGAGGAGAAGCTGCTGCCGACAGACAGGATATTCGTCTCCTGTCCCGAGTACCGGCTGGAGGACTACGACGCGCGGCTGCATCTCAACGGCGTGCGCATCTGGACGTCGCGTCTGCCGGGCTTGCCGGACACGGGCGGCTATATCCGCATATACGACGCGCAGGACAACTTCCTGAGTCTGTCGTATATCGACCGCGACGAGAGCCAGCTTGCCGTCAAGGCGTATTTTTACAGGCGGGAGCAGTAATTTTATGGATAACAACGGCTACGCCGTGGCGATAGGCATCTTTGACGGGGTGCACATCGGCCATATGGCGGTGATAGACAGCGCGGTCGCGCTGAAAAAAGAAGGACTTGTTCCGGCGGCGTTCACTTTTTCAATAGCGGATTCGCCGAAAACGGGCGGGATGCTGATCTCCGACGAGCTCAAACGCGAATATCTGTCTAAAGCCGGAATAGAACGGATAGAATCACCGGATTTCAGCGAATTTGCATCGATGGACGGCGAAAGCTTCGTTCGCAGGAGGCTTATCGGCGAGATGAACGCACGGGCGGTCTGCTGCGGATACGATTTCAGGTTCGGACGCGGGCGCGCCTGCGGCACGGACGAGCTGCGGGATATCTGCGCACGCTGCGGCGTGCGGGTGTATGTCGCGCCGGAGGTGACAGACAGCGGCTTGCCGGTCAGCTCCAGCCGGATACGCGAGGCGATAGCCGCGGGCGACGTCAGCACGGCGAACCGGCTGCTCGGGCGGGAATACGAGTTCGAGACCCAGGTGAGCCACGGACGCAGGCTTGCCGGCCGGCTCGGCTTTCCCACGATAAACCAGAAATGGCCGGAGCGGTTCGTCACGCCGAGATTCGGAGTCTATGCGTCGCGCGCGCGCATCGGCGGCGAAAGCTACGCCGCTGTCACGAACATCGGCGTCAAGCCGACGGTGGTGGAAAACGGCGGGGACGGCGTGCTTGCCGAGAGCTATATCGAGGGCTTTTCAGGGGATCTGTACGGCTGCCGGGTACGCGTGGCGCTGGTGGATTTTATGCGTCCGGAGCGCAAATTCGGATCAATCGACGAGCTGAAGGCACAGATTATGCGCGACGCCGCCGAAGCGGAAAGACTGACGGGCGGGAAAGTTTCGGGATAAGAAAAAAAGTTTGAATATACTGTTTACAACGCGAGGCGTTTGTGGTACAATAAAATAGCTTGTTGACCGTAGCTTAGCCGCTCGGGGAAATTCACCTCCCGGCGGCTCGGATACCGGTTGAGATAAAAATTTTTATGAGGTGAAAGAAATGCTGCTCAAGGAAGAAAAAACAGCCATCATCGAGAACAACAAGACACACGAGAACGACACCGGATCTCCCGAGGTTCAGATTGCCATTCTCACCAAGAGGATTAACGATCTCACCGAGCATCTCAAGGTGCACAAGAAGGATCACCATTCCCGCCGTGGTCTGCTCAAGATGGTAGGCCGCCGCAGAAACCTGCTCAACTACCTCCAGAAAAAGGATATCGAGCGTTACCGCGCAGTAGTTGCAAAGCTTGGTCTGCGTAAGTAAGATCGTTCAGGGCCGGGCGGACGGCGGCTTGCCGTCTGTCCGGCTTTGAGTGCACACAATTGCGGCGTGGAAAACGGTGGCTTTAGCAGTGAATCGGGCGCCCGGACGGGCTGCGGACGCCGGATTTATTGCTAAAACCCGATCCCGCGCCGCCGACAGAACGGAGGAATTTTTATCAATGTTTGAAAATTTCAGAGTTTTTGAGACGGACTTCGCCGGAAAAAAGATCAGCTTTGAAACCGGCATGATGTGCGCGCTTTCCAGCGCCTCCACTCTTGTCCGCTACGGCGAGACCAGCGTGCTCGTCAACGTCACCGCATCCGCCAGACCCAGAGAGGGCATAGATTACTTCCCGCTTTCGGTCGATTATGAGGAGAAGCTCTACGCGGTCGGCAAGATTCCCGGCTCCTTCCAGCGCCGGGAGGGCAAGCCGTCCGAGAAGGCGATACTCGCCTCCCGCGTGGTAGACCGCCCGCTGCGCCCGCTCTTTCCGAAGGACATGCGCAACGATTGCTCCGTCGTCATGACCGTCCTCTCGGTCGATCCCGATTGCGACCCCGTTATCGCCGGTATGCTCGGCGCGTCTTTTGCGTTGACCATCTCCGACATCCCATGGAACGGCCCAATCGCAGGCGTCAGCGTCGGACTCGTTGACGGCGAGCTCGTCATCAACCCCGACGAAGCGCAGCGCGACCGCTCGATGATGGCCGTCACCGTCGCAGGCACCGCCGAAAAGGTCATAATGATAGAGGCGGGCGCAAAGGAGGTCGACGAGGACACCATGCTCAAGGGCATCATGGCCGGTCACGAGGAGATCAAGAAGATGGTCGCCTTCTTCAATCAGGTCAGAGCCGAGATCGGCAAGCCGAAGTTCGGGTTCCAGTCGATGGAGGTCGATCATGACCTGTTTGAGGAGATCAAGGACTTCGCGATGGACGATATCAAGTTTGCGCTTGACACCGACGACAAAAACGTCCGCGAGGAGCGTCTTGCTCCCGTCGTCACCGCCATTCACGAAAAATTCGACGAGGATCCCCGCTGCGCCGAGCAGCCCGCGATGCTCGACGAGTGCATCTATAAGCTGCAGAAGTTTATCGTCCGCCGCTGGCTGCTCGACGAGGGCAAGCGAGTAGACGGACGCGGAATGGACGAAATCCGCCCGCTGGATGCGCGCGTCGGAATCATTCCGCGCGTGCACGGCTCCGGCATGTTCACAAGAGGACAGACCCAGGTGCTCACCATCGCCACCCTCGGTCAGGTCAGCGACGCTCAGTTGCTCGACGGCCTTGACAAGGAGGAGAGCAAGCGCTACATGCACCAGTATAACTTCCCGTCCTACTCCGTCGGCGAGACCAAGCCCAGCCGTGGGCCCGGACGCCGCGAGATTGGCCACGGAGCGCTTGCAGAGCGTGCGCTTCTGCCGGTAATTCCCTCCGTTGAGGAGTTCCCGTATACCCTCAGGCTCGTTTCCGAGGTGCTTTCCTCCAACGGCTCCACCTCTCAGGCCTCTATCTGCGGCTCCACGCTCGCACTGATGGACGCAGGCGTTCCCATCAAGGCCCCGGTCGCCGGAATCTCCTGCGGCCTCATCACCGAGGGCGACCGCTGGATGACGATGGTCGATATCCAAGGACTCGAGGACTTCTTCGGCGATATGGACTTCAAGGTCGGCGGAACAAAGAAGGGCATCACCGCCATCCAGATGGATATCAAGATAGATGGACTTACCCCGGAGATAATCAGAGAAGCGTTTGAAAAGACCCGCAAGGCGCGCATCCACATCCTCGACGATGTAATGCTGCCCGTTATCCCGGAGCCGCGCGCGGAGCTTTCCAAATACGCGCCCAAGATGAAGACCATCATGATCGATCCCGAGAAGATCCGTGAGGTCATCGGCTCCGGAGGCAAGGTCATCCAGAAGATCTGCGCCGAGTGCAACGTCAAAATCGACATAGAGGACGACGGCCATGTGTTTGTCTCCGCCATCGATATCGACGACGTCCGCCGCGCCATTCAGGTCATCGAGACCATCGTCAACGATCCCGAGATCGGCGCGCTCTATAAGGGCCGCGTGACCCGTATCATGAGCTTTGGCGCGTTCGTTGAGATTGCTCCGGGCAAGGAGGGGATGGTTCACATCTCCAAGCTGGACAACCATCGCGTCGAGAAGGTTGAGGACGTTGTGGCCGTTGGCGACGAGATTGTCGTCAAGGTCACCGAGATTGACTCTCAGGGCAGGATAAACCTCTCACGCAAGGATGCGCTGGCTGACCTTGAGGCAAAGAAAAACAGAAAATAATCCCACAGCGCATATCAAGGACGCCATAAAGGCGTCCTTTTTGTGTTCCGCCGCTCTCCGTTTTGCCGAAAAATCTTGGAGTTCGGCATAAATATTAACATTTAACGGTTGTATATCGCGCGGCAATTTGATAGAATAAATATAATTATAGCTATGCGCAAATTTGCAACGGCAAGATACTTTGCCAATCGGAAAGCAGTGATCGTAAAATGGTTCAGGAAAACGCCTTCAGCAAAGCAGGACGGGTGGTCGTCAAAATAGGCACCTCCACCCTTACATATGAGACAGGACACATCAATCTGCGGCGGATGGAGCGTCTGGTAAAGGTGCTCTCGGAGCTGAAAAATTCGGGACGTGAGATAATTATAGTCAGCTCCGGCGCTATCGGCGTCGGACTCGGACGGATGCGGATACGCGAGCGTCCGCAGGATATCCCCTCAAAGCAGGCCGCCGCCGCAATCGGCCAGTGCGAGCTGATGTATATATACGACAAGCTGTTCTCGGAATACAACCAGATGGTGGCGCAGGTGCTGCTGACGCGAGACGTCCTCGTGGACGAGCGCCGAAAGGCAAACGTTGTCAACACCTTCGACAAGCTGTTCGATTACGACGCGGTGCCCATCGTCAACGAAAACGACACCGTTGCTGTCGAAGAGATCGAGGCGACCTTCGGCGAAAACGATACCCTCTCGGCAATAGTTGCGAGCATCGTTGGAGCGGACGCGCTGGTCATCCTCTCGGATATCGACGGACTTTACACCGCCGATCCGCACAACGATCCGGATGCAAGGCTAATCTCCGACGTATACGAGATAACCGACGAGCTTCGCGCGATGGCGACAGGAGCGGGAAGCAGCTTTGGAACGGGCGGCATGGCGACAAAGCTGAACGCCGCCGAGCTTGCCATGGCTGCGGGGGTCGATATGGCGGTTGTCAACAGCTATGACCCGGAGATACTGTACAGACTGTTCGACGGAGAAAAGGCGGGGACGACGTTCCACGCGCACGGCAAGGAACAAGCTCCGGATATAATGCTTCCTTAGGGGGAATGAAGGATGACAGAGGTGACAGGGCTGGCCCGCGCGGCCAGAGAGGCGTCATATGAACTCGCGCAGGCGGGAACGGCGCTCAAGAACAGCGCGGTCGCGGCGATAGCGGACGCGATAGAGCAAAATTGCGGAGAGATATTGAGGGCGAACGCCGCCGACGTCGCCGCAGCGCGTCAAAACGGGATATCGGAAGCGCTGATCGACAGGCTGACGCTAAGCGAAAAGCGTATACGCGCCATTGCGGCGGCGGTGCGCGAGGTGTGCGCGCTCGACGACCCGATCGGCAAAAAGGACGGCGGCTGCGTGCGCCCGAACGGACTGAACATCACAAAGGTGCGCGTGCCGCTCGGCGTGGTGGGCATGATTTACGAGGCGCGCCCCAACGTCACGGCGGACGCGGCTGTGCTCTGCCTGAAATCCGGCAATGCCTGCGTGCTGCGCGGCGGTAAGGAGGCTATCCGCTCCAATGTCGCCATAGCGAACGCGATGCGCGAGGCGATTGTGAGCGCCGGGCTGCCCGCCGACTGCATCACGCTGGTGGAGGATACCTCCCGTCGGTCGGCGACCGAGATGATGACGGCTAACGGGCTTATCGATGTGCTCATCCCGCGCGGCGGCGCCGGTCTTATCCGCGCGGTGGTGCAGAACGCCACCGTCCCGGTTATCGAGACCGGAACCGGCAACTGTCACATCTATATCGATGAGAGCGCCGATATCGGGATGGCGGCGAGCATTGCGGTAAATGCGAAGTGCAGCCGGCCGTCGGTCTGCAACGCCGCGGAGAGCTTTCTTGTTCACAGCGGCGCTGCGGAGGCGTTCTTACAAAAGGCCGCGCCGATGCTGGAGAAATACAACGTTGAGATACGCGGCTGCGAGCGCACCCGCGCCATCCTCGGAGACGGCGTCGTTTTGGCGACAGAACAGGATTACGCGACCGAATTTCTCGATTATATCGTCTCGATAAAGGTTGTAGACAGCATTGACGAGGCGATGGAGCACATCGCGCGCTACGGCACGAAGCACAGCGAGTGCATTGTCACCGAGAGCTACAGCGCCGCAAAGCGCTTCACCGAGCGCGTGGACGCGGCTGCGGTCTACGTCAACGCCTCCACGCGTTTCACGGACGGCGGCGAGTTCGGACTTGGCGCGGAGATTGGCATCTCGACGCAAAAGCTGCACGCACGCGGCCCGATGGGGCTCGCGGAGCTGACAACGGTAAAATACGTCGTCCTCGGCGACGGCCAGATAAGATAAGAAAGGCGAGAAGCAGAATGGGCAGGACAAAAAAGGAAAAACCCGTATATATAACAAGGAGAAAGCGCCGTAGGCTGCCGCTGTTCGCAGGGATTGTGTCGTTGCTGGCGGTGGTCGGAATCGTTGCGATAGTGATCTGGGGCGTGAAGCTCGGAGTGAGGTTGTCCGACAAGAGTGAAAAATATGAGAAGATGGCGAACAAGATATATCCCGTCGTGATGTTCGACCCGATAGCCTTTGAAAATCCGGCGCAGCTTGACAACAGCGTGCTGCTCCAGATGTCGATGTGGTCGGCGCTGCTGGGTGAAAACCGCGACAAATACGCTTATGATGACGACCTTAACCTGGTCATCCCGGCATCAGACCTCGACGTGGAGGCGAAAAAGCTGTTTGGCGACGCGGTCGAGCTCATCCACCAGAGCTTCGGCGATTACGAGTACAATTACCGCTATGTCGAAAAAAGCAGGACCTATTCGGTGCCTGTCGGCGGTCAGGCGCTGCAATATGCGCCGCGCGTCGAGGATATAACGAAGGGCGAGAACGGAGAGCTGCTGCTCAAGGTCGCCTACATTGCGCCAACGACGCTTTGGGACGTGAACACCACCGGAATTGCAGAGGTCAAGGAGCCGGATAAATATATGACCTACGTCCTGACAGAGAGCGGCGGCGGCTACATCATCAGCGCCGTGCGTGAAATGGACTACGGAGACGGTGCGCTCGGAACCGATTACGTCAGCATGGGCGAGGCGCAGGGCGGCAAGAGCTGACCTTGTGCGGAAGATTTTTCCGAGGCAATGTTTTGAAGTGCAATAAAACGCGTCCGTCTGCACACATTATATATATGAGGCTGCCGGACGCAGGACGATATTTTTCCGAGCCGTTTTGCGACAAACCGGCGGACTTAGGGGTTTTATATATGAAATGAGCGCGTGGCGCGTATTGCGAAGGAAAGAGATCGTTGTGAAAGCAAGTGTGTTTTATATGAGAGTGGCGGCGCTGCTGCTGGCTCTGGGGTGCCTGCTGTGCTCGTGTTCCGTGCCGGACGCATTGCTCTCGTCCTCAGAGGAGCTGTTCGAGAGCAGCGCCAGACCATTGGAGCCGGAACAGAGCCTTTTATCGGAGGAGGAGCAATCGAGCGAACCTGAGCCGCCTGAGCCGCCTGAGCCGCCTGAGCCGCCTGAGCCGCCTGAGCCGCCTGAGCCGGTGAATCGGATAGCGGGCAACGAGGAGAGGATCGACGCCGCAATAGACGGAATCCTCGCGAGCTTCAAGGTCGTCGGCGGGAGCGTGGCGGCGTTTGAGAAGGGCGAGATAGTATATCTGCACCACTACGGCATGGCGAACCTTGAACGCGGACTGAGGGTCACCGATGAGACGCGGTTTCGCACGGCGTCCATTGCCAAGGCGGTGACGTCGATGTTTGCCATGCGCCTTGTCGATGAGGGAAGGCTGGATATCGACGCGGATATCTGTAAGCTTGTCAATGAAAAGCTGCGGAACCCGGCCTATCCGAACGAGCCTATAACCACACGCCAGCTCATGACACACACGTCCGGACTTATCGACGGAGCGGCGTATCAGGGGGCGATATCCTCTCTGCCGTTCGCACCGCTTGAAACACTGCTTGACGACGGGCGCATCCGCTCCGGCGCAAAGCCGGGAACGGTCTACGCCTATACCAACTTCGGCATGGGGCTTGTCTCGGGCGTGATAGAGAGCGCGGTAGGCGAGCGATTCTACGACCACACCTATGAGCTGTTCCGGGAGCTTGGAATGGACGCTGCATATATCAACGCGATGCTCGGCGACAAGTCGCAGATAGCGACGATGTACCGCAACGGAGAGCCGACTGCGGAGCCGTCCAAATGGAAGGATATGCGGTTGGATTACGTCAACATTCCGGTAGGGCAGTTGTATATGCTTGGTCATGGCGATCTGTATATCTCTGCGCGCGACCTCGCGCGTATCGGCTGCATTATGGCGGGAGACGGCAGCCTCGACGGCGTTCAGGTGATCTCGCGGGAGAGCCTTGACGAGATGCATACCGTGCAGTTCATTGACAAGGATGGCGGCGCGGTGAGGGGGCTTGGCGTGGAGCGCTTCGACCATATTATAGATGAAAAAAGCTTTTGGGGACATCAGGGCAACGCCTATGGGATGCTCTCGGGAATGATATACGATATCGATAACGCCTGTGGCTTCGTGGTGCTGACCAACAGCTGCACGGGAGGCAAGGTGGACGGAGTCTACGGTGTCAACCGTGCCGTTGTGCGGGAGCTTTGGCAATATTTTGAGCCGGACGTTGGAGGTGTGACTGAATAATGAAGAAAAGGCTTTTGAGGGGCATGGCGCTGCTGCTGTGCCTTGTTGTCGTGCTGTTCACGCTTGCCGGGTGCAGCGGAGACGACAGTCAGAGCGGCGGGATAATATCCGGTGACGCGCAGGAGCTTTCAGGCTCGGCAAGCGACGCCGAAAGCATATCGGAGCCGGAAAGCAAGCAGGAATCGGAGCCGGAAAGCGAGCCGGAGCCGGTATACGAGCCGGTGCGGCTGCTCGCAGTGGGTGACAACCTCATACACGATACGCTGTATAATCAGGCGGGGCGGCGCACCGGAGGCAACGGCTACGACTTTCTGCCGGTCTACAGCAACGTGGCGGAGCTGATAGGGGCTGCGGATATTGCGGTCATAAATCAGGAGACGCCGCTTTCCAAGAGCAACCCGCCCTCCACCTATCCGATGTTCAACTGTCCGACAGAGATGGCGGCGCAGCTGGCGGAGCTCGGCTTCGACGTGGTGAACATTGCGAACAACCATATGCTCGACAAATTTGCGGCGGGACTGGCGGAAACCATAGAGCTTCTGCGCACAACCGACGGCATTACCATGACCGGAGGGTACCTTGCGGAGAACGAGTGGGACGACATCCCGATGATCGAGAAAAACGGCATAAAATTTGCCTTCCTCGGCTACACCGAATCCACCAACGGCATAGCTCTGCCCGCAGGAAAAGAGAGCATGATAATCTATACCTCCAACGAGGAGGAGATCGAAAAGCAGGTAAAGGAGGCGCGGGAGCTTGCCGATGTGGTGGTCGTCTCCTGTCACTGGGGCGTGGAATACACCCATAAGCCGACCGACGGCCAGCGGGCGCTTGCGAAAAAGCTGTCGCAGTGGGGAGCGGATATCGTCATCGGGCACCATCCGCACGTCATACAGCCTTACGAATGGATAGACGGCACGCTGGCGATCTATTCGCTCGGCAACTTCGTCTCGGCGCAGGGCAAGCCGGAGACGCTTATCGGCGCGCTCGTGCAGCTCGATATATCGAAGGATAACGGCGGAATAACGATTTCGGAGCCGGAGATAACGCCGGTGATAACCCATTACGACGCCGGAAACTACAACGTGCGCATCTACCGCTTTGACCAGTACAGCGACGAGCTTGCGGCGGCGCACGGAGTGGTCGTTTCCAAGGGCAAGCAGTTTTCGATGAAATATATTCGCTCGGTGCTCACGGAGGTGTACGGCGGTGAGTGGTAAAAAGGGGATGGTAGCGCTGCTCATCGCGGTGGCGGCGCTGTCTATGCTGCTCGCGTTCGTATTCTCCGGCGCGGCCTATGCCGACACTGGCGACGCGAAAGAGCTGACTAAGCAGACAAAGACCGACTCCGCGGATGACCCTGAGGGACTTGCAAACCTCACCGACGGCAATACGGCGACGCGCTACGTCTGCGCCTCCGGCACGACGGTGACGTTCAAGTGCAGCGAGCCGGTGAGCCAGCTCTACGTAATAATAGACAGGCCGGTGGACGGATATACGGTCAGCTACAACGGAAAAACGCAGCAGTGCGGCCAAAACGGCTTCCTGCATGAATATATCGCGCTCGACGAGCCGGCGGCGGAGCTGTCGATTACCTTCACCGCCGAAAAGACCTCGGTGTGCGAGGTTCACCTCTTCGGCGCTGGCCAGACGCCGGACTGGGTTCAGCGGTGGCTGCCGCCCTATGAGGACGCGGATATACTGCTGCTGCCGACCCACGCCGACGATGAGCACCTCTGGTTTGGCGGCACTATGCCCTATTACGCGGGCGAGCTGGGGTATAAGGTGCAGGTTGCGTACATGACTAACCACTGGGAGATGGACAGGCGGCGTCCGCACGAGCTGCTCAACGGCCTGTGGCTGGTTGGAGTGCGTGCGTATCCGATAATCTCCGATTTTCCGGATGCCTATGTCGAGACGCTTGAGCAGGCGGAAAATTTCTACGGTCACGACAACGTTTTGGCGTGGCAGGTGGAGCAGCTCCGGCGCTTCAAGCCGGAGGTGGTCGTCGCGCACGATCTCGGCGGCGAATACGGTCACGGCGCTCACAGGCTCAACGCAAAAACCGCGCTCGAAGCGGCTCCGCTCGCGGTCGACGCCTCAAAATTTCCGGAGAGCGCCGAAAAATACGGCGTCTGGGAGCTGCCCAAGCTCTATCTGCATCTCTACCCGGAAAATCAAATCGTCATGGACTGGAGCCGGCCGCTTGAACGCTTTGGCGGAAGAACCGGGCTTGAGATGGCGAAGGAGGGCTATCTCGAACACGCTTCGCAGCAGTATTGCTGGTTCGAGGTCAAGGACAGCGGCAAGCTTGACTGCCGCAGGTTCGGGCTTGCCTATACCACGGTCGGTTTGGACGACCCGGAAAAGCCGGATTTTTTACAGAATATTACCAATTTTTCCGGAGGTTCTGATATAATAGAGGAGAGCAGCGCGTCGGAGGAGTCGAAGCAGGAAAGCTTGGCGCCGGAGCAGAGCGTTTCCGAGCCGCCGGAGGCCTCCGGATCGCCGGAGCAGACCGGCTCCGAGCCGGACGGTTCCACGGAAAAGACGACCGGCGCGGTGTTGAAAAGCCCCGTGACGGTAATCGTCATAGCGGCGGCAGTCGTCGCGGTCGTAGCGGTGCTTCTGGTGCAGATATACCGCGGCAGGCCGTCTGGAGGAAAGCGGCGAAGATGAGACAACGACAAATAATGCGACAAAAAGAGGAAGACGTATGAGGGTAACAGCAATAGTACCGTCTCTCAATCCGGACGAGCGGATGCCAAGGGTAATCAAGGGGCTTGTCGAAGCAGGCTTTGAGCGGATAATCATCGTGGACGACGGCAGCCGCGAGGACAGACGCCGCTTCTTTGACGAGGCACTGGTGATTGGCGGCGAGCGCTGCGTTTTTCTGCGACACAACCGCAATCTCGGCAAGGGACGCGCGCTCAAAACGGCGTTCAACTGGTTTCTCAACAATCAGAACGGCGATATCGGCGTAGTCACGCTGGATGCGGACGGACAGCACACCACCGCCGACGTGGTGCGCTGCGCCGAGGCGCTGGAGCAGCATCCGGACGCGCTGATAATCGGCGCGCGCAACTTCAACGCTCCGGGAGTGCCTAAGCGCAACGCCGCCGGAAACAAATTCACCGCGGCGGTATTTCGCGTGATCTGTGGCATACGCATACATGATACCCAGACCGGGCTGCGCGGAATACCGGCAGAATTTGCGGGCAGACTGATGAATGTGGCCGGGGAGCGCTTTGAGTTTGAGACGAACATGCTGCTCGAAACCAAGGACGGCGGCATCGAAATCTTCGAGATACCCATCGAGACGGTCTATATCAACGAAAACTCGACCTCTCACTTCCATCCGATACGCGACTCCATCAGTATTTACGCGTTGATACTGAAATATGTGTCGTCCTCGCTGATATCGTGGCTGGTGGATTACCTGCTGTTCGGCCTGCTCTCGCACCTGCTTGCGGCAATGGCGCCGAAATACGCACTGCTGATAGCGACGCTGGGTGCGCGTGCCGTCTCGTCGTTGTGCAATTTTCTGATAAACAAGCGGGTCGTTTTTAAGAGCGACGCGCCGCTGGCAAAGACAATGGCGAAATATTACACCGTATCCTGCGTGCAGGTGCTCGCATCCTACGGCGGCGTCTACCTGTTCACGCAGGTGCTGGGTGTGCCGTCGATGATATCAAAGTTCGTGGTGGATACCGTTTTATTCTTTGTCAGCTTCCGCGTGCAGCGCGCGTGGGTGTTTGGCGAAGGCAGGAATCGTAAAAATAGTTAAAAATAATACTGGCAGTATAAATTTGTGTTTAAACAGGAGCGGGGTCATGGCGGAATACAATGAAAACAGGGCGTCCTCGGACAGACCTGAGGAGATCGGAAGCTTTACAAGCATCGATCAGCTTTTGGCGGCTGAGGATGCCGAGTTCAGCAGAGAATTTGCTGCGATGAAAAACAGCGGAATAAACGAGGGCTTTCAGCTCAAGAACGAGCGCCGCGAGGGCGACGGAGAGCGCAAAAGGCCAAGGAAAAAACGCAGGCTCTGGCTGGTCGTGCTCGGACGGCTGGCGGTGCTGCTTCTGGTTGTGCTGCTGTCGGTGGTGGCGCTGCTGCTCGGCGCGGTAAAGGTCATCTGCAAGGGGCCGTCGCCGACAATGCGTGACAAGCTGGTCTCGACGATGATGGAGACCCGCGCTGCAAAGTTTGTCGCGCGCATCTACCTTTCCGACGAGGAGATCGACGAGATACTGAACAGCAACAAGATAGTCGAGTTTGCCGAGGTCACCGATCCGGTGCAGGAGTTTGAGCCGCCCAAGGATGACAAGACGATGAGCGACCTTGAGATTGTCGACGTCACGGGCCCGACCTACCGCGGCAAAATGATGATAGTGCAGGATCCGTCGCGCGTGGAGATAGCGACGCTGGCCGCCTTCAACACCGATTCCGGCGGAAAGCGCGTGGAGGAGTTTGTCAAGGAGGCAGGAGCTGTTGCAGGCGTCAACGGCGCGGGCTTTGCGGACGAGGGCGGCGTCGGCAACGGCGGCACCCCGCTTGGGATAGTCATACACGAATCCAAGCTGGTCTATGGCTCGCGCTCTGGCGAGACGACCGTTATCGGCTTCGATAAGGACAACCACCTGATCGTCGGCAAGATGAGCGGCCAGGAGGCGCTGGACAGAAACCTGCGCGATGCGGTCAGCTTTGGCCCGGTGCTCGTCGTCAACGGCAAGGCGGCGGAGGTCTCCGGCAACGGAGGCGGCCTTAACCCGCGCACGGCCATCGGCCAGCGCGCCGACGGAGCGGTGCTGATACTCGTCATAGACGGGCGTCAGGCGCACAGCATAGGTGCGTCCTATGAGGATCTGATAAACGTTATGCTGGATTACGGCGCGATAAACGCCGCAAATCTGGACGGCGGATCCTCAAGCCTTATGGTATACAACGACGAAATAATCACGGTCTGCGCCTCGCTCTACGGCTCGCGCAAGATACCGACTGCATTTATCGTGAAGTGAGGAGGGGCGTAGCATGGCAAATACGGAGAGGAAAAGGAGCTTCCGCTGGTTCCCGCTGTTCGTCTGTCTGATTATCATAGTCAATGCGGCGGTCATCTATTATCTGCTTGGCCGGCTCGAGGTATACCTTGCAGATTACGAGGCAGCGCAGCCCGGCGGCACCGTCGAGCGCTACATCGACGAGCTGAAGGCGGGCGACTACGGCGAGATAGTGAAATATTCCGACTACACGCCCGGAAGATTCGATTCCGAGGGGGATTTTGCGGAATACATGCAGGGGGTCATCGGAGACACCTCCAACCTCAGCTACACCAAGAGCGCCTTGAACACGCCGGGGAAGCAGAGCTTTACGATCTACGCCGAACGCGGCGGCGAAAATGTGCGTCTACAGGAGCTGACGCTCACAGAGACCGGCGACAAATCGCGTCCCTACGACATTTCGTTCAGCGTCGAACGGCTCGGCGCATACACCATCGAAGCGCCCGCGCATGCTACAGTCTACGTCAACGGCATTGCGCTCGACGACAGCTATAAAACCGGCGAGAAGGTCGAAAACGAGAGCTTTAAGGTAATCCTGACCGAAGGCGTCGAGCTGCCCTCGCGCTGCACCTACAGCATCAGCGGCACACTCTGCCCGCCCGAGATCACAGCGACGGACGGGGACGGCAGGCCCTGCGAGGTCTCCGTCAACGAAAAGGGCGACGCCTACACCTTCTCCACGCCTGTCACGGAGGGAGAGCGCTTCGACGAATATGCGAGGCTGATCGAGGACGCCACCTGCATCTACGCCCGCTTCATCACCGAGGACGCTACCTTTGCAATGGTCAAGGAGAAGGTCTATACAGACACCTCGTTCTACAAAGCAATCAGCACCTTCTACAACGGCTGGTATATCAACCACGATTCCTATGAGTTCACTGATCTCAGCGTTGAAAACGTCGAGCAGGTTGCGGACAATGCCTTCACCGGCGAGATAAGCTTCATGTATACCATCAAGCGCCGCCAGAAAACGTTTGAGTATCCGTCGCACTACAAGGCGTCGTTCATGTATTTCGAGGACATGGGCTGGAAGCTCGTCAACCTTGAGGTAATCTGATTTTCACAGAGCCGCTCCGGATGTTTCCGTGGCGGCTCGTTTTGCGTTTGATTATTCCGTCCTCATCTGCTATAATAGTGCTTCGGAACGGGGGATAAATGAGGAAATAATCCGAATCGTCGAGGGCATTGACCGGCCAAAGCAGCTTGATTTCAAGCGGTTTTTGGCGACGACGGGGTGGTATGCTCATCGATTTCGCAGCTCCGGAAAGCAAAAAAGACCGGAGACGTCACAAGGGCGTCTCCGGTTTTTGTATGCGCACGGCATGGCGCGGCTCTGTTATTTGGCGGCAGCTCAATATTCACGCCGTTTTCCCGGCCTAATATCAACCAGCAGCGTCAGAGAGTATGCTTAGCGTCACGCGCCCAGCCTGACCGCCTTTACCTCGCGGCTTCGCGCCAGCGCTTTATCTTCCTCCAGCTTTTCCAGCCGATCCGCCTCCTCGCGGCGCTTATCGCACGCCCTGTTGCGGAAATAGACCAGCAGGTTCACGCTGACAATCAGCAGATTCAACAGATACACAGCCAGAACATAGCTGAAGTTGTGGCTGATAATCTTCGCGGTTATCCCTGCGATATATCCGGCGATTATCAGCAGGATAAAGAACAGGCTCATCCCTTTTGCGGTTCTTGCCTTGAAATTGTGATATACGTTCAGCGGCCACGATATTCCAAAGCAGACCAGCATAATCGTCTCAAGTATCTCTGTCATCTCGATACACACCTCTCTGCAAGCATTCAGCCGCGTCTCTTGACTTCCGGCTTCGATCATATTATAATATATCTCGTTACATATGTAAAATGTATAATACGAATTATATTTATATCAATATGACATGGAGGCATGAGAAGATGTATGTGAGCTATGACAGCTACAGGATATTCTATTACGTTGCAAAATACCGCAGCTTCACACAGGCGGCAAATGCGTTGTTCAGCAACCAGCCGAACGTGACACGAGCGGTCAAGAACCTTGAAAACCAGCTTGGGTGTACGCTTTTTGAGCGCTCGAGCCGCGGCGTATCGCTGACACCCGAGGGCGAAAGGCTCTACGCACACGTCAGCATCGCCTTTGAGCACCTTCAGGCAGGCGAAGAGGAGCTTGCCTGCGACAAGCTGCTGCAAAGCGGCGTAATCTCCATAGGCGTCAGCGAGGTTGCGCTGCACTGTGCGCTGCTTCCCGCGCTTGGACAGTTTCACCGGCTCCATCCCGGCATCCGTCTGCGTGTCTCCAATCATTCGACGCCACAGGCGTTGTCCGCGCTCCGGAACGGCCTTGTAGACATCGCCGTCGTCACCTCGCCGACCGGCAGTGCGCCTCCGCTCAAAAAGATACCGCTCAGGACGATACGCGAGGTTGCTGTCTGCTCCTCCGCATTTTCCGAGCTGACCGGGCGTCCGGTATCCCTCCGCGAGCTCGCCGGTTACCCGATGATCTCACTCGGCAGCCAGACCAAGACCCACGAGTTTTACTCTGCCTATTTCACCTCGCATGATCTCATCCTCATGCCGGACATCGAGGCCGCCACCGCCGATCAGATATTGCCGCTGGTCAAAAACGACCTCGGCATCGGCTTTGTTCCGGAGGAATTTTTGTCCGGCGCAGTTGACGGCGGCACGGTGCATGTGATCGATCTTATCGAGCCGATCCCGCAGCGCTCAATCTGTCTTGTCAAGCACTCTGGCCGCACTCTCAGCATCGCCGCCAAGGAGCTCGAACGCATGCTCACCGCGGAGCAGGCGGCGTCCGGTGATATGATAGCGAGCTGCACGGCGGGAGTTATAGGTTGAGGATGCCCCTGATGACCGGCTCGAGGCCGTTGGATATGTAGGTGAAGCCGAGGTCGGTTGCATGGGTGCCGTCAACCGTCTCGTCCAGCCAGTCCTCGCCGAGTATGTCGTCGTAATCGAGAAAGTATATGTCCCTGTCGCCCGCTGCGCGCAGCTTTTCGACAAGCTCGCGCTCGAAGCATTTGTTTTCCTGACGGTAGCCGCGCTCCGTTTCGTTATAGTATTCATACGCTTTCGGGCTTGCGGAGAGCACAAGGATCGGCGTTCCGGCGTGGCTCTCCCGCAGTATCCGCAAAAACTCGGGATAATGTCCGGAAACCCACTCGGGCGTGTGGCAGTTGGCCTCGCAGTCCGCTATGAACATCCCGACGTTGTCTATCCTTGCGATTTCCCGTGCGACCTCCGCCTCGGCAAGCCCGCTGCCCGAGAAGCCGAGATTGATGACCTCGGCGTCAAGCCGGCGAGAGAGGATGTTGGGATACGCCATTCCCGGGCGCGACGCGCATCCGCCCTGAGTGATCGACGAGCCGTAGACGACAATGCGTTTGCTGTAGCTGCGACGCGTGGGCGCGTATATCTCCGCGTCCCGGTCAAGCCCGAGCAGCACGCTTGAAACGCCGGAATAGAGCGGAAAGTTCACGACAAGCTCGAGCTCTCTGGTCTTGTCAAGCTCAAAAAATACGCTCTCGTATTCGAGCTTTGAGCGGTCAAAGCGCGTCACGCCGTAGAATCTCAGGCCGTTTTCGTCCCCGGCGTAGCAATCGAAGCCGCATTGAGCGGTAGCAGGCATATGGTCGAAGCTGTGCGGCTCGGTCAGGTGCACATGCACCGCCAGCCTTTTCAGACGCGCGCGGAATCTGAGCTTCACTCCAGCCGTGTTCCACGATAGCTGCTCCACGGCGTTTGAAAACGGCTGCTCAGGGTTAAGCGGCATCCGGCGATATAGCTTATCTTTTTCAAAAAAGGCCATGCCCTCCAGCTCAAACGGCTCGACGGCAGGCGAAAACCATTTCATGCGTTGCTCCTCCATAGCGAATCCTCCAAAGCTTGATTTTTTCTAAAGTATAAGCTTTTTTGCGGGATAAGTCAATACAAAATTCAGCGCATGCGTCCGCTTGCGGGCTTTCTGTAGCGCTTTTTCCGCACAAAAAGAAACACCGGAAGTAACTCCGGCGTTTCTTTTTTGAGGTGTGTTTTGAGGAGGGTAGAGCATACCCTTGGATGCCTTGTGCATCTCTCGGGTACACTTAAATTATAACCCATGCGCACCTGTTTTGTGTTAAGTCGTCGTTAACAAAGCATAAAATAAGTTCCTAAACTTTATTAATACGGTCAAACTGTATAATTGTAACAAAATATGTGTCACCTTGGCGGCGTTGGCGGCTTCTGACGTTATCCATTGCACCGGCGGCTCCGCGCAGCACGGACGTGCGTTGATAAATCGCGCTCGCGCTGCGGAAAGCTTCCGAATGCGCTCAATAACGCAAGGCCCCGCAGACCGGCGCGATCATGCCTCTTGGCGCTGCGCGGAGGAGCGCACGAGCAGCGCAACCGCGTGCGCGGCTATTCCCTCGCCACTGCCGGTGAAGCCAAGAGATTCCTCCGTTGTCGCCTTCACCGATATGCAGTCGGGGTCAACGCCGCACGCCTCGGCTATGCGTTCGCGCATCGCCCCGATATATCCCTTCAGCTTTGGCTGCTGTGCTATCACGGTACCGTCGAGGTTGCCCACAACGTACCCGCGTTCGCCTATAATGCGTGCCACCTGCCGCAGCAGCTCGACACTGTCCGCTCCGGCATAGCGCTCGTCGCTGTCCGGGAACAGCCCGCCAATATCTCCCAGCGCCAATGCACCCAGCAGCGCGTCCATTATCGCGTGGATCAAGACGTCCGCGTCGGAGTGACCCAGCAGCCCCTTCCTGTATGGTATCTCCACGCCGCCGAGTATCAGCCGCCTGTTCTCAACCAGCCGGTGAACGTCGTAACCGTGACCTATTCTGAACATTATTGCGCCCCCCGTTCCGCCATCCTGCGCCGTGCTATCGCATCGGCCGCAAAAACGTCCTCCGGCGTCGTCAGCTTCAGATTCTCGTAGCCGCCGTGCTGCATATACACCCTGTGTCCGACAGCCTCTACAAGCTGGCAGTCGTCGGTGTATTCGCGCCCCTGCGCCAGCGCCGCCGCCATCGCGCGGCGATACAGGCCAATTTCGAATATCTGCGGCGTGTGCACCGCCCAAAGCGTAGAGCGATCGATGGTGCAGTCGATGAAGCCGTCTGCGTCCACGCGCTTGACGGTGTCCTTCACCCTTGCGCCAAGCGCCGCCGCGCCGTATTCAACCGCGCGCCGGATACACTCAGATATCTGCTCCGGCGTCACAAGCGGCCTCGCGCCGTCGTGAATGGCGATGTACTCACACCTTTTGTCCACCTCTTCAAGTCCCCTTGCCACCGAGCCCTGCCGCGTCTGTGCGCCCTCGGCCAGCCTGACCGGCTTTGTAAAACCGGCCATGCCGAAGAGCTGCCGGAACAGCGTCAGCTTTTCGCGGCGCGTCACAACAATGACCTCTCCAACATCTCTACAGCGCTCGAACGCCGCAACCGACATGACCACCGCCGGTATCCCGCCGATTGGCATCAGCAGCTTGTCGCCGCCCATCCTCTGCGAGCTTCCGGCAGCCGCAATCACAGCCGATATAAACACCACAACACATCCCAACCTGAAAATTCTCACTCTATTTTAACCTATTTTGCGCCTTATTGCAATCCGTTAGCGCCCAAAAAACGACTCATTTGCGTTTTTCGATTCATTTTGTCCTGTCTCCTCGTCATATCATGTACAAGGGGGGATACTCATGCTTTACAAAACTCTCAGCGGGAAAAAAGCGCTGCTGCTCCTGCTGATATTCGCACTCGCGCTTGGCCTGACGCTGTGGGCGCTCTCGGCGCTCGGGATGGATCTGAGCCGTATCGTCTCGTCGGCGCGGCTTGTGCCGGTGTATTCGGTGGAGACCGACCGGCCTGCGGTAGCGCTCGGGATAAATTGCGCGTGGGACGACGCCGACATTCCGGATATCCTTGCGGCGCTTGAAAGCCGTGGCGTCAGGGCGACGTTTTTCGTCGTCGGCGAATGGTGCGAGCGCTGTCCCGAGTCGTTGGCGGCGATATACGCGGCGGGCCATGAGCTCGGCAGCCACTCCGACACACATCCGGATATGAGCACGCTTGATGAGGCAGCGGTACGCCGCGAGCTGGACGGCTGCGCTGCAAAGATCAAGGCGGTGACGGGTGAGCAGCCGATACTGTTCAGGCCACCCTCCGGCGCATATTGCAACACGCTGATCGAGACGGCGCAGGCGATGGGCTACTACGTCATCCAGTGGAGCTTGGACAGCATCGACTGGAAGGGCCTGAGCGCGGAGGAGCTGTACGCGCGCATCGTGCCAAAGGCTGTACGCGGCGATATCCTGCTGTTCCACAGCGGGGCCACGCACACGGCGGAGGCTCTGCCGGAAATTCTGGACGGCCTTGCGGCGCGCGGGCTTGAGGTGACGCCCGTCTCGGAGCTTATCTACCGGGACAATTACATCATCGACCACACGGGCAAACAGCGTCCGGCAGCGTGACCGCGCGCCTTTCAGGAGAGGTCAGAACGGTATCAGCTCCGAGATAATCGCTGCCAGCTCTCGCCAGTCTCCTATCGCGGAATAGTCGCACCGCGGCGGCTTTATCCCGCCCGCAGGCAGATCCCCGCGATACCAGAACGGCAGCATTCCCGCCGCCTCCGCCGCCTCGACGTCTTTCACGGGGTCGCTCCCGATATACCACATGTCCGCGGCGGATATCCCTGCCTTGCGCTCGAATATCTCAAAATATTTCCGGTCTCCGCGCCTAAAAACAAACTCCGACGAGCAGACCGCAAACTCCGCCATATGGTTTGGAAACGCCGCGTCGAGCCTGTCCTCCAGCCAAGCCGCGCTGTATGGGATATCAGCGGATACCGCCGTGCGGACAAGCCGGTTCGCCATAAGCTCGAGGATATCCGCGGCTCCCTCCAGCGCTCTCGGTTCGCACGCCGCCTCGCAGAATATCCGGTCGAGCAGGGCGGGTGTCCGGCGCGTGCGAAGCTCGAACAGCGCCACAAGATATTTCCATATCATCTCCGTGGAAACACACCCCGTGCCGGACAGTGCGTCCTGCGCCGCCACAAATTCCTCGCAGAGACTTTCCGCATCGCATCTTGCCCCCTCCAGCGCCATCGCGTCCGCCACTGCGTACACCCCCGCGCGCACATCCAGCCGCAGCTCGTCGAACAGCGTCCGCTCCAGCGAAAATATCACCATCGCGGGCCTCTTGTATCTCGCCATATTTTCGCCTCCTTCCGGCTTTTTATATAAATATTATAGCATACTGCCGTCGCTGCGGCAAGTTTTTATCTCTTTCAAAGAGAAACCGGCCGGGAAAACATTCCACAGCCGGTTTTTATTCGCAGCCCGTGATAATAAGGGCAGAGGTCATAAGCGTTATCCGCGTTTCGCCTTCTTTAGAAATAGCTCACCTTTATGCGCTTGCCCATCTGCTTCAGACACTTGGACAGCTCGTCGACAAGATTCATTTTGATGTTGAAGTTTATCGGCAGCGACGGGTTCTGGTGTGCCGGATTGACCGCGCGTCCGACAAAAAAGTTGATATCTGTCGCCTCCTCAAACAGCAGCCGTGCTATCTGCGACGCGCCGTCCCGCTTGAAGCTCCATTGGTCGTACAGGTCGTTCTTGTCCAGCGCGTCCCTCGCGTAGACGAGCACCTTATTCATCGTTATCACGCCCTCGGTCACGAGATCCACTCCCTCGATCTCGCCGGTGGCGGGGACGTCCTCGTCGTCCTGCGATTCAAGGTTTATCTTGAGCGGCTTGCCGAGATAATCGGCGGCTATCTTTGAGGTGGTGCCTCCGCAGACGATGTGCTTGCCTCCCTTTGAGAAAAACAGCGTCATCATCCTGTCGCAGTCGTCGCGATTTTCCGGCGGGCCTATGAGCAGATTGACCTGATTGCGCTTGCGCACGCGGATGACGCAAGCGGTGGAGTCGTCGCCCATCACGCCGTTGTATTTGGCGTAGCACTCGTCGAGCAGTATTGAGCAGAGCGTCTTTGCGGAGAAGCCGACCTCGGCGAATATCTCCATGAACGGGATGATGTTTTGCAGCCCCCAGCCAAACTCGTAGGAGACGCCGCCCGCTCCGACGCCGGAGTGCTCGACGCCGTCGCTTATCAGTATAAAGGTGTCGTTTTCACGCAGCCGCACATGGGACTGCTTTATCTCCTTGCCATCGATGTTGATTGTGGAAAAGGGCAGCGCGGCGCTCTTGCCGTCGCGCAGAAATATCACGTCCGGGTTGTCATATTGAATGATTTCGGCGTCCTGCGTCGGCAGAATCTTGACGATGGTGAAGGTGGAATAGGCAAGCCCACGCACCGAGCAGATCGGCAGCGTGGCCGCGATGGTCTTGACGCACTCGGTCAGGTCGATATCCTCGGAAATCATGGTGGAGATTATCTTGGAGGTCAGCGTCGAGAGGATGCACGCCTTTACGCCGCTTCCAAGCCCGTCGGCGAGCACGGCGATGAATGTGCCGTCCTCTCTCGTTATGGTGCTCACGTTGTCCCCGCAGAGCACCTCGCCGTTTTTGTTGAGACTGTTGTAGCCTACGTCGACGCAAAACTCATTCATCCGAGATTACCTCTTTCAGCTTTGTCAGCGCTATCTTCGTCTCCGCTGCGGTCTCTCCGAGCAGCATCGCTATCTCCTGAACGATGCGCATCTGCTTATCGACGACCTTGTCGGCAATCTCGACGGTCTGGCGGCTCATGTTCTCCTTCTGTGTGCGCGCGTTTTCCTCGTCGGTGACGTCGCGCATGATGCAGATCAGCGTGTGATAGAGCTTGTCATAGATGACGGTCTTGACGACGTGGCGGCCATATTCCGAAAGGTAGAGGCGTTTGTTGTAGATGTTCTGTTTGCTTTCGAGCACCTCGGTGAAGTCGTCGATCTCCATCAGACGCACAGCGCCGCCGCCCAGCACGTCACCGGCGCGCCGGATATTGAGAATCTTCTGCGCCTCCTGATTGATGTGCTGAACCTCCAGCTTCTCGTTGAGGATTATGATGCCGGAGGGCATGTTGTTGATTATGTTATAGGCAAAGCTTTCCGCCTTGTCGCGCAGATAGGGCAGGCACATGGATATCTCCGCCTTGCCCTGATAGACGGCGACCGCCTTTTCGCGGCAGGTGTTGTAGCCGCAGGAGCCGCAATTCAGCTCGTCTGAGGGCTTCACCTTTCCCATCTGGCGCAGGATTCCGGCTATCTCCTCCTCTGTCGGCTCGGCGTGGTCGTGCGCTATCGGCTGAAACACCTTGCGCAGCGCAAGCGCATCCGGCTGCGCGACGGAGAAATCCTTTTTCCCGGAGAACTTCGCAACTGCGGCGTAGTCCATGACCGGCGAGCGGTGATACTTCTCCATCACGGGTCCGCTTATGCAGCCGCCGATGCAGGCGGACATCTCGATGAAGCAATGGTGTATCCTGCCGCTCTCGATATCGTGCAGCGCCGCGATGCAGTTCTCTGTGCCGTCGAGCGCCATATAGGTATAGCCGCCTATATCCTCCGCCATTGTTTTGAGGATGCCGCCGGTGACAGGGAAAAAGCGTGCGCGGCTGTTCTCGTCGGCGTCCGGCTCCTTCTCCGGCTCGATGTTTTCCGCTTTCATCCAGCGGGTCAGCTCGTCGAAGGTCAGCACTGCGTCCACGACGCCGTCATAGCGCTGGGCCTCGTCCTTCTTCGCGATGCACGGCCCGACGAACACCGTTTTGGCGTTCGGTATGCGCGTCTTGATGTCGCGGCAGTGCGCCTGCATCGGCGAGAGCACGTCGGCAAGGAAGGGCAGTTGGTTGGGAAAGTATTTTTGTATCAACAGGTTGATGGAATGGCAGCAGGAGGTTATGACGATATCGCGCCCGTCCCCCGCGAGCATACGCTCGTATTCGCGCTTGACCATCGTTGCGCCGAGCGCCGTCTCCTCCACATCATAAAAGCCGAGCTTTTTTATCGCCGCGCGCATTGAGTTTATGCCAACGCCGTCATAGTTTGCGATGAAGGACGGCGCAAGGCTGACGACCACCGGCTCGCCCGTTTGAAGCAGCACCTTGACCTTTTCCGTCTCGTCCACGATCTGCTTGGCGTCCTGCGGACATACCACAAAGCACTGACCGCACAGAATACAGTCGTCGCTCATGATGCGCGCCTGATTGCCGGAAAAACGGATGGATTTCACCGGGCAGTGTCTGATACATTTGTGGCAGTTTTTGCAGTCGTTCTTTTTCAGGGTAAGACATTCCATAGCCATCACGCTCCACTGTTAAAAATTTCCCGGCATATCAAAGAGACACGCCGGGTCGAAAGGACGCCAAGCTCCAGGAAAGAGAAGCGTCTACCTTAACTCTCCGGACTGCTGCCCGAGAATTTGATATTCAAAAAACGCACCGAAATTCTCCGGGGTTATCCCGGTATATGCGGCTCCGTCAACGATGACCGTCACGCCGCCGCGCCCGCACAGCCCGCAATTTTCGCAGTGTCCGGAGCGGAAGCAGCCGGTCAGCGTCACGCTCTCGCCCAGCCCGTGCCCGTCAATGGCGGCCTGACACAGCTTTGCAATCTTCTCAGAGCCCTTGAGACGGCAGGAGGGGCAGACGCAGATTTGCACCGTCATCACACATCGACCTTTTCCAGTATGTTTTTCTCAAAAAAGCTGCTCACGTTGTCCGGTGAAACGGAAAAAAATTCGCCGTCCACCGTCACGCAGACCCCCTGCTGACACTTGCCCATGCAAAACGAGCCGGAAAGCTCCACCTTGTCTGTCAGCCGGTGCTCCTTGATAAGATATTGCAGCTCCTCCACGACCCGGCGCGAGCCCTTGATGTGGCAGGAGGATCCGACGCATATCGTGACCTTCATAATCATTCCTCCTCAGATTCCAATATGACCGCGCAGTATTCTGCGGCGTTCGGCGTTTGCGTCCGCCATAAGCGCCGCCGCCGTCACCCGCCGCCATCCTTCGACGCGTTCTTGCGGTATACCGCTGACGCGGCTAAATATTCCGGAGTAGCTCTCCGCACACTTGTCGTCACCATCGCACGCAAAACGCAGCGCGGTCAACGCGGCGTCCGCCGCCGGGTCGCCGATGGAGGCGTGCGGCCAGTCGATGATATACGGCTCGCCGTCGTCCGAAACGATGATATTGGAGGGCATACAGTCGCAGTGGCACAGACGTCTGGGGTGGCGGGCGGACGCAAGCTCCTCCAGACGGGAGAGCAGCTCGCGCCGCACGCCGTCCGGAATATCAGCCAGCATCAGTCTGCGGCGCAGCCTGTCCTCAAGGCTGACCAGCCGCGGCGGCTCGACGGCGTGTATCCCGTTCTGGACCCGTGCAAGCAGCGCAAGATATTCGTCCAGCCTCTCCGGCTCCTGCTGCATGAGCTGCTTTAGCGTCCTGCCGCCGATATATTCCGTCACAATGACCCATCTGCCCTCGAACACCGTCACCTCCAGCAGCTTGGGCACGTGCAGGCCCGTTTCCTCGGCGCGTGCGTTGTTGAGCGCCTCGCTGAGCACCTCCGTCTTGGAATAGCTCTCGTCGAAAATTTTAAGGCAGCGGTCGAGATTGCGGTAGACGGTCTTGTCGTTCCGGACTGCGATAATCCTGTCGAGCTTCATAATGACCTCCGTCTGCTTATTGCATGAGCTGTATCTTCAGGTGCGCGAGCGAGAGCGCCATATCCTCATACTGCACGATGACGTCGGCGGGCTTGTAGAGCTGGCAGCGGGCAAAGCACCATATCGCCCGGACGCCGTTCGCGCAGAGCAGGTTGCACGCCGCCTGCGCCGCGTCCGCCGGAACCGCGATTACGCCCAGCTTCACGTCGTGACTGCGGCAGTATTCCGCAAGCTCCGACAGTGGAAGTATCGGATTCCCGTGCTCGGAAAGCCTTCCGGCGCTCACGTTCTGGTCGAATGCCGCCGATATCCTCATGCCGTAATCGGAAAAGCCGTCGTAATCCAGCAGCGCGCAGCCAAGCTTTCCCGCGCCGATTATCACTGCGCCGCCAGAGCCGTTGCCGAGAAAGCCCTCGAGCCGGCGTATCAGATCCGCGCGGTTATAGCCTATCTTCGGCTTGCCGGAGCCGCACAGCGCGCCCAGATCCTTGCGCACCTGCACGTCGCCAAGCCCCAGCTCCTTGGCGATAGCTGTTGACGAGATGGTGGCGGTCTGCTCCGGCAGACTCTTCAGGTGCCTGATATAAAGAGGTATCCTGCCGAGGGTAGCCCTTGATATTTCGCCGTTCTGCATGTCGTCGCCTCCATTCGCAAGCCCTTAGCGGCGTTTTTATTTTACGTAGTTCACGTGCAGAAGCTCGTGCGCTCTGCCGTTTATTATGCCGTCGTAGACAGACGGAATGATCGGATTCTCCTCAGAGCGCCGTATGCCGAGCATCCGCTCCGCCTCATAGAGGCCCTTGCTGCGCTCGTCGCGCTCGGCGCTTATCGCGAAGGGCTGTCCGCCGCCGCAGACGCAGCCGCCGTGGCACGCCATAATCTCGATAAAATCAAACTTTTCGCCGTTTTTGACTCTTCTTAGCAGCTTTTCGGCGTTGCCAAGCCCGCTTGCTACGCCGATGTGCAGCGTCCTCTCGCCGTAGGGAATATCAAACTCCTTTATTCCCTCGTCGCCGCGCTGGCCGAGATTGGATATCGAGACGAGCTCCGAGCGGGATTTGCTTGCGGAGATGCGGCGGAGCACCGCCTCGGTCACGCCGCCGGTGACGCCGAAGATAACTCCCGCGCCGGACACGGTCCCGAACGGCATATCTATGGCGTCCGGCTCCAGCTCGCTGAATACGATGCCGGACTCCTTTATCATCCTGATAAGCTCCTGTGTGGTTATGACGGCGTTGACATTCGGCTCTCCGCCGGTTGTGAACTCGCTGCGCGCCGCCTCGAATTTTTTTGCTGTGCAGGGCATGACGGCAACGTGAAACTGCTTTTTCTCATCGCCCCGGCTCTCCTCCTTGAGCACCGACGCGAACATCTGCATCGGAGAGCGGCAGGTGGAGACGTTTTTAAGCAGCTCCGGGTGTTTTTTCTCGCAGTACTGTATCCAGCCGGGGCAGCAGGAGGTAATGAGCGGCAGGCTCGCGTCGCTCTCAAGGCGCTCAAGCAGCTCGCGGGTCTCTTCGATAACGGTGAGATCCGCGCCGAGCGAGGTATCGTAGACCTCGTCGAAGCCCATGCGGTGCAGCGCCGCAACTATCTTGCCGATAACGTTCTCGCCCTCGCGGACGCCGAGCTCGCGGCCAAGAGCCACACGAACGGCGGGAGCTATCTGAACGGTGGTCTTGACGTTAGGATCCTCGAGAGCCTTCCATACCGGCTTGATGTTGTTCTTGACGACGATAGCGCCGGTTGGGCAGACGACGGAGCACTGTCCGCAGCCGACGCAGGGGGATTCCGCAAGCGGCTTGCCAAAAGCGGTGCTGATTATCATCTTGGAGCCGCGGAAGGCAAAATCGATAGCGCCGACGTTCTGTATCTCGTGACACATCCTGACGCAGTCGCCGCAGAGTATGCACTTGCCGGCGTCGCGGGAGATGCACAGCGAGGACTCGTCCTCGCCCTTGGTGGAGTGCGCGTTGTTCGGAAAGCGGACGCCCTCGATATTGAAGCGCATCGCGAGATCCTGAAGCTTGCAGTTGGTGTTGTTCTCACATGTGGTGCAGTCGCGGCAGTGGTTGGAGAGCACCAGCTCGAGGATGTTCTTGCGATAGCGGCGCAGGCGCTCGGTGTTCGTCTTTATGCTCATTCCGGCTTTAGGCGGCGTGGAGCAGGCTGCTTCAAGTCCGCCCCACTCGTTCTCGACCATGCACATGCGGCACGCGCCGTAGATCGAAAGCTCGGAGTGATAGCAGAATGTCGGGAGCTTTATCCCAACCTTGCGGAGCAGCTCGAGTATATTTTTTTCACCGTTTATCTCGACGGGCATGCCGTCTACAGTCATGAATTTCTTTTCCATTATCGGTCAACCCTCCTTGATTGCGTGGAACGGACAGGCGGAGATACAGCTTCCGCAGCGGATGCACTTGGAAAGGTCGATGACAAACGGTTTTTTCACCTCTCCCGAAATCGCCTGAACAGGGCATACCTTGGAGCACTTGGAGCAGCCCTTGCACTTTTCCGGCTCTATGGTGATAAGCTTGAGCTTCTGGCAGGTGCCTGCGGGGCAGCGCTTTTCAAGAATGTGCGCCTCATATTCCTCGCGGAAATTCTTTATCGTGCTGACGACGGGACTCGGCGCGGATTTACCAAGACCGCACAGCGCTGTGACCGAGATGGTGTCGGCGAGGTCAAGCAGTGTGTCGATATCGTCCGGCTCGCCCTTGCCGGAGACTATACGGTCGAGTATTTCGAGCATACGGCGGGTGCCTTCGCGGCATGGAATGCACTTTCCGCAGGATTCGTTCTGTGTGAAGTTCATAAAGAAGCGCGCGACCTCAACCATGCAGGTGTGCTCGTCCATGACGACTAGTCCGCCGGAGCCTATCATTGCGCCGACCTTTTTAAGGGTGTCGAAGTCGAGCGGCAGGTCAAGATGCTCGCCAGTCAGACACGCGCCGGAGGGTCCTCCGATCTGGACGGCCTTGAACTCCTTGCCGTCGCGCATGCCGCCGCCGATATCAAAGATTATCTTGCGCAGCGTGGTGCCCATCGGAACCTCGATGAGGCCGGTGTTGTTGATGTTGCCGGTCAGCGCGAACGCCTTGGTGCCGGGACTTTTCTCTGTGCCAAAGCCAAGATACCACTCTGCGCCCTTGTTGATGATGGAGGGCACGTTGGCGTAGGTTTCTACGTTGTTGAGCACAGTAGGCCGGTCGAACAGGCCCTGCTCGACAGTGCGCGGCGGCTTGACGCGCGGAAAGCCGCGCTTACCCTCGATGGAGGCGGTCAGCGCGCTGCCCTCGCCGCAGACAAACGCGCCTGCGCCGCGGTTGATGAAGATGCGGAAAGAAAAATCGGAGCCGAGGATGTTATCGCCGAGCAGCCCCAGCTCCTCGGCCTGTGCGATGGCGTTGCGCAGGCGCTGAACCGCGAGCGGATACTCCGCGCGCACATAGATATAGCCCTCGCTTGCGCCGGTGGCGACTCCCGCTATCATCATGCCCTCGAGCATACGGTGCGGGTCGCCCTCCATTATGCTGCGATCCATGAATGCGCCGGGGTCGCCCTCGTCGCCGTTGCAGACGACGTATTTCGGAGTGACGGTCTGGCGCCTCACCTGCGCCCATTTTCTGCCGGTCGGGAATCCGCCGCCGCCACGGCCGCGCAGCACCGATTTGGATATCTCATTTACAATGTCGTCGCCGCTCATCTCGAACAGCGCCTTTTCGAGCGCGGTGTAGCCGCCGATGGCGAGATACTCGCGGATGGAATCGGCGTCTAAGTGCCCGCAGTCCTCGAGCACAAGGCGGGTTTGCTGGCTGTAAAAGGGTATTTCATCCTGCTTCTGATATATACAGCCGTCCTTTTTATAGGCAAGACGGTCTATGTATTCGCCGCCAATTATGGTCTTTTCGACTATCTCCTCGCAGTCCTCGAGGTGAACGCGGGTATATAGCCAGCCCTGCGGCTCAATGCGCAGAAGCGGGCCCATCTCGCAGAAGCCGTGGCAGCCGCTTTTCTTGAGGCCGACGGAGCTGTCATGCGGTTCTTTTTCAAGCTCTACAGTGACGTTGATGCCGCGCTGCTCCATCAGCTCCTTCAGCCTGGCGTACACCTTGAGCGAGCCGCCGGCAACGCAGCCGGTTCCGGCGCAGATGATAAGCTTCTTTGTCTGCGCGGCGTAGGCGCGCTTGGCGGCTTCGCGGTATTCGTCGAGTTGCTGTCTGTTTTCAATCATTCTTTTCCGCCTCCTTAAGTTCCTTCAAGAGTTCCGACGCCTTCTCCGGCGTCATTGCGGGGTGGACGGTATCGTTGAGCATGAGCACCGGAGCCAGGCCGCACGCGCCAAGACAGGACACCGTTTCGACTGTGAAAAGCAGGTCGTCCGTGGTCTTTTTTTTGTCGGATAGCCCCAGCTCCTTGCGCATACGTTCGAGTATCGGAATGGAGCGGCGGACGTGACATGCGGTTCCGTCGCATATTTTGACGACATATTTGCCCTTGGGCTCAAGCGAAAAATTCTCGTAGAAGGTGGCGACGCTGTATATGCGCGCCTCGCTCATGTCGAGCCTCTGCGCAAGATGAGGAAAAACCTCCTCGGGGAGATAGTGATAATGCTCCTGTATCTCCTGCAAAACGGCGATGATCGCCTTTTGTTCGCAGTTGTGAGCGTCCAGTATGCCGTCCACGACCGCAAAATCAAAGGGTTCGTTCATTGTGCTTATTTTCCTCCGTTGATGATTATTTGTTGTCTATGCAGCTTTAAAAGCTTGTTTCCGCCTGTCAGCAGCTTTAGCCTGCGCTCGCTGCGGCTGACGGTCAGCTCGCTTTGTAATTTTCCAATCTCCACTCCGTCCGCGTATATACGGGCCTCGTTGTCCGGCGAGGGCTGGAGCCGCACGGTCACCGGGCAGTCCGGCGCGATGACGGTGGAGCGCGGCGCGCTGAGGTGCGGGCAGATTGGCGTGAGCAGCACGGCGTCTATCGCGGGATCGACGACGGGACCGCCCGCCGACATATTATATGATGTGGAGCCTGTGGGCGTGGCGATTATCACTCCGTCGCCGCGCCAGAAATTGTATTCCTCGCCCGCAAGCAGCACCTGCAGGGCAACCGATGTTCCAAAGCTGCCCTTGGCTATAACCACGTCGTTGAGTGCGTAGCACGTTCTCCCGTCGTGTTGGAAGGAGAGCAGCATGCGCTCCGAAACATTGAGCTTATCAAATATATCCGGGCCTGCCGATTCCATCTCGGCGAGCTCCAGAGCGCAGAGATAACCGAGCCGTCCGGTGTTTATGCCGACGACCGGTATGTCGTGCTGTGCGGCAAGCTTTGCGGCGCGCAGCACCGTGCCGTCTCCGCCGACGGCGACCACCATCGAGCAGTCGGCCGCGTCTCCGGCGTATTCGCCGTTTCCAAGCATTGTCTCGCTGTCTGCGGCGGACATAACGCATTTTGCGCCGCAGTTCTTCTCCAGCAGCGTTATACAGCGCAGCGCAGCCGCGATGCGGCTCTCCTGCGTCGTGTTTGCAAAGATGAAAAGCTTCATTATAGCACCCTGTAGATCAAGCTGATTCATGATATCAGGAGGGCTCTTCGCCGGAGCGTTAGCCTGTGAAAAGCCCTCCGTGACCGGTTTCGCCAGTTATTTTTCCGAGAGATACTCGTCTATCGCCTTTGCGGCGGTCTTGCCGGCGCCCATGGCGAGAATGACCGTCGCGGCGCCGGTTACGGCGTCTCCGCCCGCATAAACGCCCTCGCGGGAGGTTAGCCCGGTGTCCTCGTTGACGATGATGCCGCCCCACCTCTGGGTTTCAAGTCCGGCTGTTGTGTTCTTGATGAGCGGATTCGGCGAGGTGCCGAGCGCCATTATCACGCAGTCGGCGTCCATGACGAACTCGCTGCCGGGAATGGCGACGGGACGGCGGCGTCCCTTCTCGTCCGGCTCGCCAAGCTCCATGCAGATGCACTCCACAGCCTTGACGGTGCCGTTCTTCGGATCTCTCGGGTCGTCGGGATTCTGGTAGCCGATGATGCGAACGGGGTTGTTGAGCAGCTTGAAGTCGATGCCCTCCTCCATCGCGTGCTCGACCTCCTCGCGTCTTGCGGGCAGCTCCTCCATCGAGCGGCGGTACACTATGCTGACCTGCGCGCCCATTCTCAGAGCGGTGCGCGCGGCGTCCATTGCGACGTTGCCGCCGCCGACGACTATGACCCGGCCGCCCTTCATGATCGGCGTTTCGGAGTCTTCACGATAGGCTTTCATGAGGTTGCTTCTGGTCAGGAACTCATTTGCGGAATAGACTCCCTTGAGCTCCTCGCCGTCAATGCCCATGAACTTGGGAAGTCCCGCGCCGGAGCCGATGAACACTGCCTCAAAGCCGTCCTCAAACAGCTCGTCTACGGTCAGCGTTTTGCCGATGACGACGTTGGTCTCTACGTCCACGCCAAGCTCCTTGAGCCCCTCGACCTCCTTGGCGACTATCGCTTTCGGGAGCCTGAACTCGGGAATCCCGTAGACAAGCACGCCTCCCGCGGTGTGCAGCGCCTCGAATACAGTGACCTTATAGCCCTTCTTCGCAAGGTCGCCGGCGCAGGTGAGTCCGGACGGGCCCGAGCCGACCACTGCAACCCTGTGGCCGTTTGGGGCGGGCTTTTCGACGGGAGCGGCGCTGTGCTCGTTGTGCCAGTCGGCGACGAAGCGTTCAAGGCGGCCGATGCCGACCGGCTCAAACTTCACGCCGAGAGTGCACTTACATTCGCATTGGGATTCCTGCGGGCAGACGCGGCCACAGACGGCGGGCAGGGAGGAATCCCTTGCGATGACCTGATACGCCTCCTCAAATTCGCCGCACTTGATATGGCTGATGAAGCCAGGAATATCGATGTTCACAGGGCAGCCTGCGATGCAGGGCTTGTTTTTGCAGTTAAGGCAGCGCTTCGCCTCGTCAACGGCAAGCTCCTCGGTATATCCGAGGGCGACCTCGTCAAAATTATGCGCTCTGACCTGCGGGTCCTGCGCCGGCATTTCATGTTTTTTGGGGTTGATAGCCATTGTGATACGTCCTCCTTACGCGTTTTTGAAAAGATTGCAGGTCTTTTCATGCGCTTTGCGCTCAAAATCGAAATACATGCGGCCTCTGGACATTGCCTCGTCGAAATCGACCTCGTAGCCGTTGAAGTCGGGGCCGTCCACGCAGGCGAACTTGACGACGCGCTTGCCGTCCTGATGCAGCGTCAGGCGGCAGCCGCCGCACATTCCGGTGCCGTCCACCATGATCGGGTTCATAGAAACGGTGACGGGCACGCCGAACGGCTTTGCCGTGGCGACGACGAATTTCATCATGATGAGCGGGCCGATGGTGATTATCATATCGTAGCGCTCGCCCGCCTCAAGCAGCTCCTTGAGCGGGACGGTGACGTTTCCGTGGCGGCCGTAGGAGCCGTCGTCGGTCATGAGTATCATTTTGTCTGAGCAGGCGTTGAACTCGTCCTCAAGAATGACGATATCCCTGTTGCGGAAGCCGATGATGCTGGTAACATTCGCGCCAAGCTCATGAAATTCCTGCGCGACGGGGAGCGCAATGGCGCAGCCGACGCCGCCGCCGATGATACAGACCTTCCTGAGCCCCTCGGTGTGGGTGGCGGTTCCGAGAGGGCCGACGAAATCCTGAATATATTCGCCTGCCTCCTTGTGATTGAGCAGCTCTGTGGTGGCTCCGACGATCTGGAAGATGATCTTGACGGTGCCCTCGTCCCTGTCGTAGCCGGCGATGGTGAGCGGTATCCTCTCGCCGTCGGCGTCAACGCGAAGAATGATGAACTGGCCCGGCTGCGCCTTCTTCGCGACAAGGGGAGCCTTGATCTCCATCTGGGTCACAGTTGGATTCAGTGCTTTTTTGCGAATGATCTGATACATTGGATTGTCTCCTTCGCTTTATAATCGGCGAAGCGTCTCCGCGCTCCGTCCGTTAAACCGCATCAGCGTTCTTTTTAATTATATAACAGCTTGGCAAAATAGTAAATTGCCATTTTTGCATATCAGTAATACCTTTATCGATATACTTTGAATCAAAATTGACAAATTTGCAAAAATCGGCCCCGGCAGCCGCATGGGCGCATGTCTGCGCGCGGTCCGCCGGGGTCATATTGGCGTTGGGATATCAGAAGGTCAGCTTAGAAATCGACCTCGGTGTCGTAGTAGCAGCACTTGAGCAGCTTCTCCATCTCCTCCTGGCTGGGCTGGCGCGGGTTGGAGCCGGTGCAGGCGTCGCCGATGGCGTTCTTAGCGATTTCGGGCAGGCGGGCAAGGAACACGTCCTCGGGCACAAAGCCGTTTTCGGTAGGATAGCTGTCAGCGCCGTAGTGCTTGATGCAGTGCGGGATGTTCAGCTCGTCGTTCATACGGCGCAGCTCTTTGATGAGCAGCTCGATCTTCTCCTTGACGGTGCTGCCGCCGAGATTCATATAATCGGCGATGGAGGCATAGCGCTTCGCGGCGGTCTCGTCCTTGGCGTTAAAGGCGATGACCTTGGGTAGATACATGGCGTTTGCGGCGCCGTGAATGATGTGTGCGCCGTAATCCGCGAACGCGGCGCCGGTCTTGTGAGCCATGGAATGGACGATGCCGAGCAGCGCGTTGGAGAATGCCATACCTGCAAGGCACTGGGCGTTGTGCATGCTGTCGCGCTTCGCCATATCGCCGTTATAGGACGGGATGAGGTCGCTCTGGATCATCTTGATGGCGTAGAGGGCGAGCGGGTCGGTGTAATCGCAGTTGGCGGTGGAGACATAGGCCTCGATGGAGTGGGTCATGGCGTCCATTCCGGTGTGGGCGACCAGCTTCTTCGGCATTGTCTCGGCAAGGTCGGGGTCGACTATGGCGACGTCCGGGGTGATCTCGAAATCGGCGATGGGATACTTGATGCCCTTGGAATAATCGGTGATGATGGAGAACGCGGTGACCTCGGTGGCGGTGCCGGAGGTGGAGGAGATAGCGCAGAAGTGAGCCTTACGGCGCAGCTTCGGCAGGCCGAACACCTTGCACATGTCCTCGAAGGTGACTTCCGGATACTCGTACTTTATCCACATTGCCTTTGCGGCGTCGATCGGGGAGCCGCCGCCCATTGCGATTATCCAGTCCGGCTGGAACTTCAGCATGGCCTCCGCGCCCTTCATAACGGTTTCAACGGAGGGATCCGGCTCAATACCCTCAAAGAGCTCGACCTCCATGCCGGCCTCCTTCAGGTAGGAAACGGCTTTGTCAAGGAATCCGAAGCGCTTCATTGAGCCGCCGCCTACGCAAACTAACGCGCGCTTGCCCTCAAAGGTTTTCAGCGCCTCCAAAGCGCCCTTGCCGTGGTAAAGATCTCTCGGTAAAGTAAAACGTGCCATTGAACGAACCTCCTTAAAGTATCCGGCCGCAACGCCGGTAATCATATTCTTTACCTATATTATAGACGAGCTGCCGCAATAATGGAATTGCCTATTTCTCATATGGGTAATGCCTATATCGATATGCCCCTGAATGACATGTAGAGTATACCCATAAAAGTCTTTTTTAAAACAAAAGGTTCGGACATTTTCATCAAATGTCCGAACCGGTTCAGCCGAGTGTTTCGCGCTTCGCCTCGATGAGCTTTTCGAGAAAGAGCTTGTCAAGATGCGAGAAGGCATAGTCGTTGCGGTAGATCAGCATGTCCTTGTATATGCGGCGCGTTTCCTCGCAGCGGCGCTCGACAAGGCCGTAGCGCTCCAGCACCTGCTTTGGGACCGGAGACACCCACATGAAGGTCTCCGGGTTTTGTGCGAGCAGCTCGAGCTGGCTTCCGCGTTCAAATACAAAGATGCGGCGGCGGGAATTGTCGGGCAGCTCCTCCTTTTTCACCTCGCTCAGCGGCAGCGACGGCATCGACGGGTCGGCGTGGGCTATCTCGATCATATCGCGCAGATTCTCAAAGGTGACGCGCGCCCTTGACGCAAGCGGACTTTTTGCGTTCATCAGCAGCACGTACTCGAACTCGGTGACAAGCTCGTACCGCAGGTTCTTCTCGTCGAGCATAGCTTTGTAATAGCGGTCGTAGTTGGAGGCGTAGCGGATTATGCCGAGCTTGTAATCCTGTTGCAGGATATTCTTGACGACCGACATGGTGTTGGTCTCCTGATAGAATATCTCGGTATTCCCGGTCGGGTCGAGCTGGTTTGAAAATTTGGCGAAGGCGCTGCAAATATAGCTTGCGCGCGGGACGGCGATTGAGAAGTGCCGTTTTCCCGCCTTGCCCTCGCTGAACATCTTCTCAAGGCTGTCTATCTGGTTGAGCGCGACCCTCGCGTAGCGGATGAACACCTCGCCGTCCGGCGTCAGCGTCATCCCTCGCGCGCTGCGGTCGAATATCGTGATGCCGAGGTTGCTCTCAAGCTCCTTTATCGCGCGGCTCAGCGTCGGCTGGCCGACATACAGCTTTTCCGCCGCCTTGTTTATCGAATTTGTCTCCGCAATCTCCACGGCGTATTTCA